>JAFAVP010000010.1 GCA_019242395.1 Alphaproteobacteria bacterium
TAGAACATGGTTAACTTGGCGGGAGGATGAAGCGCAGAATGTCTTTCTTGCACTAGAAGAAAAATGAGCATTCAGGAATGGGACCCGTGCACCTCGGCTGCTCCTCAAGGTCGTGCGGAGTTTTATTGGACAGTGTTGAACAATTTAATCGAACCAATATACCATGGGCGTAGTAACCTGCCGCCTCATCAGACCGGCGAACAGAGCTGCCGCTGCAGCAGAACTTGAGTGGTTTTGCCCAACCTATTGGCGAAACTATCCTCTGTGCAATCGTCAATCCGGAGGCGGGGGCAGGATCATGCCTTCGTAAAGGTAGAGGTCGGGCCGTTGCGGGCCGCCGGCGCGGATGCGCGTGAGGCTGTAGGGCGACAGGGAGATGCGCCGCGGCGGCGCGAAGACGGTGTCCGGAACCGCAACGATCGCTTCCGCAAAGGGCCGTCCTCCTTCGCTCACCAGCCGCGCGACGGCATAGGTCACGCCGCCCGTGTGCGTCGGCAGCGGGATGACAACCAGGTCTTCGTCCGCCGTGCTCATGGTCCTCGCGTGCGTGCCCGCGCGACAGTCCTAGGAACCAAACCGCCGTGCGGCAATGGGCGAGAGGTTTAAGAAGCGCCGCTATTCCGTTCGCGCGGCATAGAACAGCAGGAACGCGAAGAGGGCTGCGGCGCCCAGCGAAAGCGGAACGGCGAGGGCGGCCAGCATGAACCAGCCGCTGGCGGTTTCCGATTGCGCCTTGCTCATCCCTTGCGGCGGCTTGGCATGGAAGACGAGGGACTCTTCCCGCGAGGCGCGCATCTCCATCTGGCATTGCAGAGGATTGCGCACCTGGAAGTTCGACTCCATCTGGCAGGCGGGCGAGGGGCCTATCCGCGTGCTCTCGTAGGCCGCCGGACCTGGCTGAGAGGCGATGACCGTGTGCATGCCTTCCGAAAAGGCGTGCCGCGCGACATAGCCGCCAACGATCAGCGCAACCAGCGGCAGAACGAGCCTGAAGAAGATGTTGTCCATGGGGGCCTCGCGCACGGCGATCATGGCGCGGAGAGCTTTCCGGCAGCTTAAACGCTAAACGGACGCTGGGGTACGGGCCGCGCCAACGGCCCATCCCTCGGCAAACTGCTTGCCTGGCTTTGCGCCGCTTTAGTCCAGCGGAATTCTACACGTCCAGCTCGCACCAGACGGGTACGTGGTCGGACGGCTTTTCACGGCCGCGCATGTGCTTGTTGATGCCGCTCGTGACCAGCCGGTCGGCGGCGTGCGGCGAGAGCATGATATGGTCGATGCGGATGCCGCGGTTCTTCTGCCAGCAGCCGGCCGTATAATCCCAGAAGGTGTAAAGATGCGGCTCCGCGTGGCAGGCGCGAATGGCGTCGGTGTAGCCCAGGTTCTCCAGCTGGCGTAGCGCCGCGCGCGATTCCGGCTGGAACAGTGCATCGGTCAGCCAGTTCTTCGGCTCGTAGACATCTTCCGGGCCGGGGATGATGTTGTAGTCGCCCATCAGCACCACCGGTTCCTCATTCGGCAGCAGCTCCTTTGCGTGACCATTAAGCCGCGAGTGCCACGCGAGCTTGTAGCTGAACTTTTCGGTGCCGATCGGATTGCCGTTCGGCGCATAAAGGGACGCGATCCGGATGGTGCCATGCCCGCCCGTGATCACCGCTTCCAGATAGCGCGCGTGCTCGTCGCCGTTGCCGCCGGGCAGGCGAGGGGAGACATCCTCCATCGGCAGCTTGGAGAGAATGGCAACGCCGTTGTAGCTCTTCTGTCCGTGTACGGCGCAATTGTATCCCATGTCCTCGAATTCGAGGCGCGGGAAGGCTTCGTCCACGCACTTGATCTCCTGCATGCAGACGACATCGGGGGCCGTTTCCGCGAGCCATTCCTTGGCGGCCGGCAGGCGCGCCTTGATCGAGTTCACATTCCAGGTGGCGATTCTCATCAGGGAAACCTCACCGCAAGCGGACCGCGGCGTCAGATCGTAGGTTCGAGCACCAGCAGCTTCAGCGAACCCGGCACGTAGGTGACATGCGGCCGCCCTCCAGGCGTTGCTGCGGGTTCGATTTTGGCAATGGTGGCCGCCGGGAGGAACACGCGGCCGGTGGCCGGGTCCAGCGCGATGGTGCGCGCGCTCGCTTGTGTCGCGACATCGCCCAGCTTCACGAAATGCGCAGCATCCACCTCCTTGATCACGGACAGCGTGCCATCGCCGTTCGAACTTAGCGCCAGCTTGCGCTTCGGGTCGAACGCCGCGCCATCGCTCGATGCCCCAATCGGCAGCGCGGCCAGATTGGCGCCCGTATCGGCATCCAACACGATCATCGCCTTGTTGATGCAGGTAACGAATACGCGCCGGGTTTTGGCATCCACGGCAATTCCGTGCGGACGGAGGCAACCCGGCATGGCATAATGTGCGAGCACGGTGTTGCTTCTGGTGTCGATGCTGATGAGATCGTGCTGCTCGGCGCCGTCGACGAACAGCTTGCCCCTGCCGTCAACCCCCGCCGCTTCAAGTCCCGCGCCGATCTTGATGGTTGCAATGGCGGTGTTCGACTGCGGATCGATCGCGCTGATGGAGCCACTGTCGCCGTTGATCACGAACACATGCTTGCTGGCGGGATCGTACACGATACCATCGGCGTCAGGGGCAGCTGGTAACTGCTTCAGCACCTTCAAACTGGAGGGGTCGAACGCGGCCGCAACTCCGGCCTCGCCATCGTCCGTGTAGCCAACGGACCCAAGTGCCACGCTGCCATGCGTACCGCCCGGAAAGGTGCCGACCTGGCCGGCCACAACGCCCTTCGCAACATCCACCACGGTGAGCCGGTCGCTATGGGCGACATAGACTCTGCCCCGCGCGGCATCGAAGGTTGCGTAATCCCAACGCTCCGGTGCCCCCAACGCAATGGTATTCACCAGTCTGTAGAGCGGCGCCGCGTCAGCCGCAGGAAAAAAGGTTTGCGCGAGCAGCGCTGCCGCGCACACAATCAGGACTCTGCCGTTCACATCAAGCCTCGTCGTTGGAGCGTTTGCTTTTGCGGGAATTTGCCGTCTTGCGCCATAGGCATGGCTGCATCGGTTTTCGCTTTGCTGCTGACTGGGCCGGCGTATGCGGGTCCGCCCTTCCTCTCGGACGATCCCGAGCCTACGGATTTTCAGCATTATGGATTTACGCCTTCGCCAATGGCGCTGTGGGGAGGGACGGCAGCGGCGGCGAGGCTGGGCTCGATTTCAATTACGGCGCCGCGCCGGACCTGCAACTCACCGCCGTGCTGCCGTTGGGCTACGCGCGTCCCGCACGGGAAGATGCTGCGGTCAATCTCGGCAACATCGAACTGGCGGCGAAGTATCGCGTTCTGCATCAGGATGGTTTCGGTCTCGATGTAGCAGTGTTTCCGCGCCTGTTCCTGCCCGCGGGTTCGGCGCAGGTGGGAGAGCGGCACGCCTCTTTCCTTCTTCCGGTCTGGGTGGAGAAAGATTGGGGCAACCTTTCGGGCTTTGGAGGCGGCGGCTGCGTCCTCAATCGTGGCGGCGAGTCGCGGGATTTCTGCCTGATCGGCTGGACGCTCGCGTATCAATTGCTGCCCGGCTTGCAGGTGGGTGGTGAAGCCTTCCATCAGACGTCAGACACCAAGGGTGGCCGCCCCAACACCGTCTTGGGCATCGGTGCAAAATACGATGTCACGGGCAACTATCATCTGCTGGGCTATTTCGGACCCACAGTGCAGAACGCGGCAGAAACCGAGAGGTACACGTGGTATGGCTCCATCCTCCTCACCTTCTGACCGGGACGCCGCTGGCACCCATCGGGCCCTGAGCAAAGTTCCCGCCGTCACGCTCGGGTTCTGGATCATCAAGATCGCAGCCACCACGCTTGGCGAAACCGGTGGCGACACCGTCAGCATGACCATGAACTTAGGCTACCTGGTGGGGACGGCCATCTTCGCGTCTGCGCTGGTCGTTTTCGTGGTGCTGCAGATCAGGTCGCGCAAATTTCACCCCTTCCTCTACTGGGCGACCATTATTGCCTCGACGACCGCGGGCACCACCTTGGCGGATTTCGCCGACCGCTCCCTTGGGATCGGGTACGCTGGCGGCTCTTCGCTGTTGCTTGCCTGCGTGCTGGCTTGCCTTGCGCTATGGTACTGGTCGCAGGGCACGGTTTCGGTCGAGACCGTGAACACGCCGAAGGTGGAAGGCTTCTACTGGCTGACCATCACCTTCTCGCAAACGCTGGGCACCGCGCTGGGAGACTGGATTGCGGCCGCGCCGGACGAAAATCCACCGGGCATCGGCCTCGGCTATGAGATCGGCGCGCTGGTCTTCGGCGCCGCTCTGGCGATCGTTGCCGCGCTCTATTTTTGGACACGCATCTCCCGCGTGCTGCTGTTCTGGGCGGCATTCATCCTCACCCGTCCGCTCGGTGCGACCGTCGGTGACTCCCTCGACAAGCCGCTGAGCCACGGTGGACTGGCCCTGAGCAGGCCGTTGGCGAGTGCGGTCCTCGCCGTCTTCATTGTGGCTTGCATCCTGCTCTTGCCGCAGAGGCCGGGCGGGCATCCGGCTGCTCGTGATCCCGCGTGACGAACCCACGCGTGTCGGCCATGATGTCCGGCATTCGAATCGCAAGCGCAAGGCGCGCAAACAGGAGAAAATAGATGAAGGTATCGCATCGCGTGTTCGGGATCGGAGTTGCACTGGCGGCGGCTACGGCTGTTGCGCTTCCCGCCATAGCGGTGGGCGGGCACGGCAAGGTGGGCCTGTGGGATATCACCGTCACTACGAACATGGCAGGCATGCCCGATATGTCGAAGCTGCCGCCGGAAGCGCAGGCCGCGATGCGCGCGCATGGCGTGAGCGCAAACGGCCACACCATGACGGTTCAGCATTGCATGACGCAGACGGAAATCGACACCATCAAACCGCCGCCCATGCATGGGGCCCAGAACTGCAAGATGTCGAACCTCAAAAACTCCGGCCCATCCATGAGCGCCGACATGACCTGCACGGGAGACATGAACGCGACGGGGCATTTCGAAATCAGCTACGATTCCCCGGAGCACTACACCGGCAAAACCACGATCACCGGGACCGATGAAGGCCATCCGATCAACAGCACCACCACCATGGAGGGCCGCTGGGTTTCCGCCGACTGCAAAGGTGTGACGCACTGAAGGTTTTCGAAGCGGACGAGGTTTCCGAAGGCGCGGCATCGCTGGCCGCGATGCTGCGCGCTTCGGAGCGCGCAGTGGTCTTCACGGGCGCGGGCATCTCCACCGAATCCGGCATTCCGGATTTCCGCTCACCCGGCGGCCTCTGGACGCAGAATGCCCCCATCGATTTCGAGGATTTCGTTTCCTCGCGCGAGATGCGGCGCGAAGCGTGGCGGCGGCGCCTCGCCATGGAAGACATGTTCTCGACGGTACAGCCGAATGCAGGCCACCTCGCGGTCGCCGAGCTGGTGCGGCGCGGCAAGGTGAGCCACGTCATCACGCAGAATATCGACAATCTCCACCAGGATTCCGGCGTGCCCGGGGAACAGGTGATCGAGCTGCACGGCAATACCCGCTACGCCAAATGCCTCGATTGCGGGGAGCGCATGGAGATTGCGCCGGTGCGCGCGCATTTCGAGACTCATGGCGATCCGCCGGACTGCGCTATGTGCGGCGGGCTGGTGAAAACCGCAACCATCTCGTTCGGTCAGGCGATGCCGGAAGAGGCGATGGCGCGGGCGCAGGAGGCCACCATCGCAGGCGATCTCTTCCTCGTGCTGGGATCGTCACTGGTGGTTTATCCGGCGGCGGGATTTCCGCGGCTGGCGAAGCGCGCGGGCGCCAAGCTCGTCATCGTCAACCGCGAGCCGACCGAGCAGGATGAGATTGCGGATTTGGTGATCCACGCCGGCATCGGCGAGACGATGCAAGCGGCGCTCGCCGCGCTCGGCTGATCAGCCCCAGATGCGGCCGAGCCCCTCGATGAAGTTGCGGCCCAGCACCTTCTCCGCCACCCGCGCGGGATAGCCGCGCTTCAGCAGCGCATCCGCAATGACTTCGCAGCGGCGGGGCGTGTTGAGTCCGATCACATACATCGGCCGGTCTTCGCCCGGCGCAGCGACGCCCTTCTTGCGGCGCTCCTCCAGGCTCTTCTGAAATTCCGCCATGCCTTTCGGCGAGGTGTCCCAGGCGCTCAGCGAACTGTCGCTGCCGATGCCCACATGATCTTCCCCGCAAATCTCCAGCGCATGCGTCATGTGCGCCATGTAGTCGTCGAGGGTCGGCTGCTTGGGGCTGGGGGTGAGATAGGGCAGGTCGTAGATTCCGACGACGCCTCCCTTGTCGGCCACGGCGCGCAGCAGGGTGTCTGATTTGTTGCGCGGATGCGCGTAGACAGCCGCGCACCCCGCATGGGTGATGAGCACAGGTTTCGCCGAGGCCTTCAGCACATCGATGGAGGTGGCGGCATTGGCGTGGCTGATGTCGATCGCCACTCCTTGCTTGTTCATCGTGTCCACGGCCTTCCGCCCGAGTTCCGTCAGCCCGGTTGGTGGATCGGCGAGCACGCCGGCGCCGAACGGGGAAGCCTTGTTGTAGGAGAGCTGCATCACGCGCACGCCAAGCCCGCGGAAGATCTCGATGCGCTCTGGCTTGTCTTCCAGCATCGCCGCGGATTCGAAGGACAACAGAATGCCGAACCGCTTCTCCGCCTTGGCTTTGGCGAAGTCGCCATAATCCCGCACCTGCAGAAAGACCTGCGGATGCATTTCGATGAAGCGCTGGAAGAACGCGATCTCCGCGATCGTATCCTCGAAGTTGGAATCGATTCCGCCCAGCGTGCTTTTCACGGCCGTCACGCCGGAAGCGCGCACCATGTCGAGCGTGTCCGGCGGCATCGGCAAATTGTCGGGCAGGGGCGGGGCGCAATTGGCGTCGAACACCAGCGCGCGGCGGTAGAGCGCGCGCGCTTTGGGCGAGATGTCGGGCATGTCTTGAGTCTGCGCCAACGCGGTGCCGGCCATTAAACCAGTTGCGGCGAGGGCCAGTGGCCCCGCAATGACGTCTCTGCGATTCATGTGAAGTGCCGCCCCGGAAATCGGCGGCAAGTATGCGAGATACTATCGCGCCTGTGAATGCCTAAGAGGGCTGACGGGTCAGCTCCGTCAGGTGGCGCGCCATCCGCTCATAATTATCGGCCAGCCGCCACAGCATCTGTTTGGTTTCGGACAGGATCACGTCTTCGGCGACGGCGCGCAACTCTTCCGCTTTTTCCTGGAAATGCGAAATCCGCGATTGGCGGGTGATGGCTCTTTGCCGATCCCGCCGCAAGGTCGCCAGCACCGGTTCCTGCCTGATCATGTCGTGGATGTTGTCGTGCACCTGAGTCCCCGAACCGAAATAGCTTCACCTACAGTGCCTGATTCCCCGCCTGCCGCAAGCTGGCGTTACGTTGCGCGCCGCTCCGGCGGCGGATCGTCCCAGTGGACCTGTTCGTGCGTCGATTCCCAGAATTTCTTCTCCGCCTGCTCGGCCAAGGCGCGCCAGCCCGAGGCAAGGCTTAGGAATCCGAGACGAAAATAAGCGCTCGGGGCCTGCTCTGCGTTTCGGATCGCTTGCCGCGCCAGGCGCCGATACTGCTCAGGTTGCTTGAGTGCCGGAATATCCACATGAATTGTCATGGAGAACCCTCGGAAGCCGCCACTCGCCATCCACAAACGCGCCGTCCGTTAACCGGTTCCAGATTTGTGCGGAGCGGCAGAGGATTCTGCCAGCCATCCGCGGTT
>JAFAVP010000203.1 GCA_019242395.1 Alphaproteobacteria bacterium
CCCGTGATGAGCGCCGCTTCCGCTGTGTCGATGCACACATGGTTTCTTTGCCCTTCCTGGCCGCTCCCACTCCCATCGTCGCCTAGACTGCGGCGGCGCTTGCGCCAACCTTGGCCCGCGAACGGTTCGCCCGCCTTTCGCAGTGTAAGCGCCGCCTCTATGATGGCCTAGGCATGCATCTTCAAGGCTGGGATTTTTCCATGAATAAGGCCGCCACTATCCCCACTTTCGCGCGCCCGGCATTCGCGCTTGAGGCGAGGGCGGAATTCGAGGCTCTGGCTGCAGAGCATCCGGATATCCAGAGTGTCGACGCGGTGGTCGTCGATCTTTGCGGCACCTTGCGGGGCAAGCGGCTTCCGATTCACGAGGCTTACAAGATCTTCGAAAGCGGCCTGCAACTGCCGCATTCGATCTACCTTATGGATGCACGCGGCGAGATGACCAATCCGTTCGACCGCGGCTTCGGCGACGGCGATCCCGATGGCACGGCATGGCCTCTTCCGCAGACGGCGCGCCTGGTCTGGGGAGGCGGGGCGCCGCGCGCGCAAGTCTTCCTTTCGTTGCGGGACGGCTCCGGCGAGCCCGATCCAGCCGAACCGATCTCCGCGCTGGAGCGCGTGCTGGATCGTTTTCGCGATGCCAAGCTCACGCCTGTCTGCGCGCTGGAACTGGAATTCTATCTCGTGGACAGCGCGCGGCTCGCAGACGGCGCGCCGCAGCCGCCGCTCGATCCGCGAACGGGCGCGAGGGAAAAAACCGCATCCGTTTATGGCGTCGACGATCTCGACAGATTTGACGGCTTTTTGTCGGCACTGGCGCAAGCGGCAGCAGCCGAAGACGTGCCGGTGAGCGCGACGAGCAAGGAGTATGCGCCAGGCCAATTCGAGGCGAACCTCAAACACCAGAGTAAGGCCCGCCATGCCGCCGATCACGCGGTCTTGCTCCAGCAGATCGTCAAAGCTGCGGCCCGCCAGAACGGCTTCGGCGCGACGTTCATGGCAAAGCCGTATGCCGACCGGGCGGGCAGCGGCCTTCACATTCACCTGAGCCTTCTGGACCGGAGCGGCCGCAACGTTTTCGACAACGGTTCTGCCGAAGGCTCCGTCCAGTTGCGGCATGCGATCGGCGGGCTGCAGGCTGCGATGGCCGAGTCCATGGCGTTGTTCGCGCCAAGCGTGAACTCTTATCGCCGCTTTCAGCCTGACATGTTTGCACCCGTGAACCGCCGCTGGGGCGTCAACAACCGTTCGGCCGGAATCCGCGTACCAGCAGGACCAAGCGAAGCGCGGCGGATCGAGCATCGTGTGGCAGGCGCTGACGCGAACCCGTATCTCGCGCTCGCAGCCGTCTTGGCTGGCGTGCTGCACGGGCTGGAGAACAAGATCGATCCGGGTCCGCCTGCGAACGGCAATGTCTCACGGGATCCGGATATGTCCCTGCCGTTCACCATCGACGACGCGCTCGCGCGGCTGGAGCAGGCGGCCATCCTGCCGGCATATCTCTCGGGCGAGACGCTGGCGCTTTATCGCGAAACGAAACGGATCGAGGCCCAACGGGTCCGCCGGGTGATCCCGCCTGTGGAACATGAATGGTATCTCTAGACGCGCCGCAAACGGATCTCCGCCGTGGCGCCCTCGCCTTGTTTGCCCGACAGGTTGAGGTTGCCCCCCATACGGCGGATCAATGAACTCGCGATTGCCAGTCCCAAGCCTGTCCCCGTAGCGCCACCCGGCCGCTCGAAACGCAAGAAGGGCTCGCCGGCGCGTTCTGCTTCCGCGGTGGTGAACCCAAAGCCATTATCCTGCACGTTGACATAGACGGAGTATTCGTCGCTGCGAATCTGCACACGTACAAGGCCGCCATCGCCCGTGAACTGGAGGGCATTGGCCAGCAGATTGTTCAACGCTCGCTTGAGACCATATTCGTCCGCGATAGCCCTCGCCGCCTCAGGGACCGTCAGCGAGATGCGAACCTTGCGCGAGAACGCCTTGCCCGTTGCCTCTTCGACCGCATGCCGTGCGACCGCCGCTGCATCGACGGCGGCCAGCTTGATCGGCTGCTTGCCCGCTTCAAGGTTGGCGAACTCGAGAATGTCGCCGATCTTAGAATGCAGATTGCGGCCCGCTTCGTTGATGTCCTGCGCGTATTCCTGATATTTCGGATGTCCAGCCGCCCCGAACAATCCCTGCGCAATAACTTCGGAAAAGCCGATGATGGCATTTAGGGGCGTGCGCAGTTCATGGCTCATATGCGTGATGAATTCTGCCTTTGACCGATCGGCTTCGACGGCACGCCGCTCGGCATCGGCCAGGCGAATGAGGAGTTTTGCCTCGTCGTTCCGCTTTGCTTTCAGCAGCCGGTCCGCAGAACCGGGACGAGTGCGCCGCTCGAACTCGCGGACGAACACAACCGCCAGCCCGCCGCCGGCGAAGGCCGGGCCGAGAATAAAGAAAAAATAGAGCGGCAGAGCGCCATACCAGCCGCTCAGCGCCTCACCCACCTGGACTGAGGCACCGGCAGTGACAGGCCAGCTTCGTAACCCCGACAGGGCGATGAGGCGCCGTCCCGAGGCGAGCTCCAGGGAACGCGTTTCGGCGCGGCCATGGCCAAGAGAAAGCGATTCGTAAGGCGGCAGGTCCCGCCAATTCCGGCCGGCAGCAAGCAGCCGCCCATCGGGCGTGGCGAGCACATCGTCTTCCGTCGTCGCGCGGTTGAACAGCTCGCGCGTTGCCAGTTGCACAAGCACGATGCGGCCCCTCTCCGGAAACGCAAGCACGATGCTTGCGCCAGCATCGGCCGGGAACGCCGTTCGGACCAGCCGAGCGCTCCCGAGAGTTTCGCGTGGAAGCGGCAGAAGGTCGTTCGGTGCCCGTTTCATCTCGGAGAGCAATTTGCCATTCGCATCCAGCACCGCGATGTTCTGCAGCGCCGGGCCGCCTGCTTCGGAAAGAGCTGCAGATGTCTCAATGCTCACACCCGCATTGGCAAACGCGGTGCCGAGTGCGGCATAGCGATCCAACGTCGAGCCGAAGTCCGCGGCAAGTTCCTGGGCGCGGCGCGCTTGAATGGCCGCGGCCTGATTCAGCGCGTGCACGCGGTCTCGCCGCATCTGAATAACGGCGGCGCAGATGAAGCTGCCGAAAATCAGGAGGATGGAAATGACGACTGTCCAGCGTACGTTTCGCGCCGCCGCCCTCATCACGCCGGAAAAGGCGCGGGTCGCGGCTTGGGCCGGAGCGGCAGCGATGGAAGTCATGAAGGCGTATCGCGCCCGGATGATTCGTTACCGGAAAATGATACGGCTGCCGGAGTCGCTGTCGATGCTAGGCGAGCATTTTTGTTGTAACTTCGAACAGATTCGTCGATAGCCCCGGCTGATTCGCGATTCCCTCAAGCGCCCCGCGCATCAAGGCTTGCCGCTTTTCGTCGTAGCGCCGCCAGTTTTCGAAAGCTGCCGCCATCCGAGCCGCGACCTGCGGATTGATGGAGTCCAACCCCCGGATTACTTCGGCCAGCAGCACGTAGCCGGAGCCATCCGCTTCATGGAATCTCAGATGATTGGCGGAAAACGCGCCGATCAGAGCACGCACGCGGTTGGGATTCTTCTTGTCGTAGGCCGGGTGCCGCATGAGGGCACGCACGTGACCGATGGTTCCGGCAAGAGGCGACATCGCCTGCAAACTCATCCACTTGTCCAGTACCAGTGGATCGTTGGCGAAGCGGTCATGGAAGTGGGCTAAGGCCGGTTCGCGCTCCGGCCAATCCATGCGGGACAGCGCCGCCAGTCCTGCAACCATGTCGGTCATGTTCGTGGCCGTCCGATAATGCCGGTCGGCCAGCCGGGCTGACGCTTCATCGTCTGCCGCGGTGAGATAACGCAGGCACAGATTGCGCAAGCGGCGCCGGCCGGCAGAGGCGGCATCCGGCGCAAACGCTCGATCCGATTGCAGATTGGCATAGAGTGCCTCGAACCGATCGCGGTGCTTCTCGGCCACGCCGCGAATCAGGGCTTCCCGCGCATCATGAATCGCTTCGGGATTGGCTGGCTGCATTCTTAGCGCCAATTCCGCCTCGCTCGGCGGCACCAGCATCTCTGCCGCGAAGGCGTGATCATCGTCCGCGCGCGCCAAGACATCGTCGGCTGCATCGACGTACACTGCGTCCGCGCGCGGCGCGATGCCGGATCCGGCGGTGTCCGCCATCTCGAGCAGGACATCCGTGGCCAGCGCCTGCCCCGCTTCCCACCGGTTGAAGGGATCGGTATCGCGGCTCATCAGAGCGGCGCGGTCCGCGGCACTCATCGGCACCTTGAAGTGTACGGGCGCAGAGAGGCGCCGGCCGATGGAGGGCAGCGGCTCTTCATCCACATCCACAAAAATGAACCGTTGCTCCGGCTCGGTTAGCTCGATGACCCGCTCGTCGGGACCAATGGCGTTTTCGCCGTCTAGGGTCAGCGGCAGCGCGCGGCCGCTCTTGCTCACCAACCCAAGCCGCACCGGAATTTGCATCGGCCGCTTGCTGGGCTGCCCTGGCGTGGGGGGCATGGTCTGCTTAAGCGTCAGGGCATACTTCTTCGTCGCGCCATCGTAGGCGCCATTCGCTTCCACCGTGGGCGTACCGGCCTGCCGGTACCACAGGCGGAATTGCCTGAGATCGCGCCCGCAGGCATCCTCGAAGCACTTCACCCACTCTTCGATGGTGACAGCCTGGCCGTCGTGCCGTTCGAAGTAGAGATCGGTCGCCTTTCGGTATCCTTCGTCGCCAACCAGCGTCTTCAGCATGCCGATGATTTCAGCACCCTTTTCATAGACGGTCGCAGTGTAGAAATTGTCGATGGTGATGTAGCTCTGCGGCTGCACGGGATGGGCGAGGGGACCGGCATCCTCCTGAAACTGCCGCATGCGCAGGAACTTCACATCCTCGATGCGCTTCACGCCGGCGGAGCGCATGTCGCCGGAAAACCCGGCATCGCGGAAAACGGTGAGACCTTCCTTCAGCGACAGCTGGAACCAGTCGCGGCAGGTGATCCGGTCGCCCGTCCAGTTGTGGAAGTATTCGTGCGCCACAACGCCTTCGATGCGCGCGTAATCGTCGTCCGTCGCGGTTTCCGGGGAGGCAAGCAGGACTTTATCGTTGAAGATATTGAGGCCCTTGTTTTCCATCGCGCCGAAATTGAAGGCGCTCACGGCCACGATCATAAAGATATCGAGATCGTATTCGCGGCCGTATTTCTCCTCGTCCCAGCGCATGGCGCGTTTGAGCGAATCCATGGCGTAGGTCGCGCGCGGCTCGTTGCCGTGCTCGACATAGATGCGCAAGGCAACCTTGCGGCCGGACATCGTGACGAGCTCGTCCTCGATGTGGCCGAGATCGCCCGCCACAAGGGCAAACAGGTACGAAGGCTTCGGAAACGGATCGCTCCAGAGAGCGAAATGGCGTCCCTCCGGCAGCTCGCCGGAATGGGTGAGATTGCCGTTCGAAAGCAGCACCGGATACTGCTGCTTGTCCGCTTCGATGCGGGTGCTGAAGACGGCGAGATTGTCCGGGCGGTCGATATAGTAGGTGATGCGCCGGAAGCCTTCCGGCTCGCACTGGGTGCAGAATATTCCCTTGGAGAGGTAGAGGCCCTCGAGCGAGGTGTTCGCTTGCGGCGAAATTTCCGTGATCACATCCAGCACGAACTCTTCCGGCACGGAGCCGATCGTCAATCTTTCTTCGTCAACACGATAGCCCGTTTCGGGAATATCCTTGCCGTCGATCCGAAGCGCCAGCAGGTTGAGCTGCTCGCCATCGAGGACCAGCGGCGCGGCTTTATCTCCCGTGCGCTGCACGCGCATCTTTGCCGCCACCCGCGTGTCCTCCGGCCGCAGGATGAAGTCGAGATCAATGGTGGCGATGCGGAAATCGGGCGCGCGGTAGTCCTTCAGATGAATGGCGCGGGGCTCGTCGGTACGCATGAGGTCCTCGTGGGCTGGGGAGAGGTGCATATCGCGCCGCTCCGGCCTTGTCCCCGATTTTTTCCGCCGCTCGCGAAAATGCGAAAATGCCGCGGCGCGGGCAGAATCCGCGCGAGCATCGGGAGAGCTCTTGATTGATTTTCATTCCGTCGGCATCCCGCGCGCATGACGGAAATCGCACATTCATGCGGGGGTGAAGCCGCAAGGCTCCGCCGCATGTTTCTTCCGCGATCAGGTCGGGCTTTCCCCGAGAGCCGCTCCAGCCACTTTCGCGGGTTTGCCCGGAGTTGACGGAAGCTGGCGCGAGGACGCGCGAGATCAGAGGGCCTTACGGCCCTGCGCGAATGGTGGGGCACATGGGATTTGACCTTTGGATGGAGTTTTTCCGCCAGCGGCGGCGCGCGCCGTGGGGGCAAGACAGATTTTCGGAAGGTGGTAGGATTATGCAGGATGAGCGTCGCGCTGTCAACGCTTATTTTCCGCTCGTGGAGGAGAACTGTTACGGCCTCGCCGCTTGATTGAACAATCAACCTGCTGTATTGAACGTTCAATCAACCAGTCTGGCCGCGCGCCGGGTTTTTGCAGGGGAGAATTATGCGGTGGTTCGGTTTCGCAGTCGTGCTGTTGCTCGCGCAGCCCGCGGGGGCGGCGGAGCTCCCGGCAGGCAATGTTTCAAACGGCTCGCTCACGCAGGCGGATGGCACCCGGCTGCTTCAGCATGCGATCACCATCGATGCGCCGGCCGAGAAGATCTGGGCAGCGTTCGTCGATCCCAAGGCCATTCGTGAATGGTCCGCGCCGATGGCGGTGGTCGACCTCCGGCAGGGTGGCTACATCGAAGAGGAATTCACGAAGGAGGCGAAGCTAGGCTCGCCTGACAACATCCGCCACAAAATCATCTCGTATCTGCCGGGACACCTTTTGGTACTCCAGAATGAAACCGCGCCGAGCGGGCTTCCTGGTGGTGCGCGCTTCAAAGACCTTGTCCTGATCGTCGAGATCGAGAGCCTCGACAAGCAACACACGCTCGTGCGGCTGTCCCAGACTGGATACGGCAACGATCCCGAATTCAACAAGCTCTATGCGTTCTTCGAGACGCACAACCCGGAGCTCCTCGAGGCACTGAAGCGCGCGCTGGAAAACACAAAATCTGCGCAAGCGGCAGCGGGGGTGGCGAACGTTGCCCGGTGATCCGAAGCAGAAGATCGTGCACGCGGCGATGGAGCTCTTCGCGTTGAAAGGCTTCAACTCGACGTCTGTCGCCGATCTCCTCAGCCGGACACAGCTGCACAGTGGAAGCCTGTATCACTTCTTCCCCAGCAAGCAGGATGTCCTGATCGCGGTTTTAGAAGCCTATCGCGAGGGCATCCGGCCGATGTTGCTCGAACCCGCCTGGCGCGGCATCGAAGATCCGATCGAGCGGATTTTCGCGCTGCTCAACAGTTACCGCGGAATGTTGGTTGAAACCGACTGCACCTATGGCTGCCCAATCGGGAGTCTCGCGCTCGAGTTGCACGAACCCGATCCGAAAGTGCGCGAGCTTATGGCCGCAAACTTCGACGCCTGGACCAGCGCCATCGAGTCATGCCTGCGCGAAGCCGGGGAGCGCATACCGCCGGAGTTGGACAGGCGGGGGCTTGCCGAATTCATTCTCACCACCATGGAAGGCGGCGTGATGCAGGCGCGCACGCATCGCGACATCGCCTGTTTTGACCGGAATATCGCCGCGCTGCGGATGCACTTCGATCTGCTGGAGGCGCATGCCAAAGCGCACGCCTGAACACGAGAAGGGGGAGGGGCAAATGCCACATGTGAATTATCTCGCGGTCCTCGCCGCGGCGCTATCGAGCTTCCTGCTCGGCGGCCTCTGGTATTCCGTGCTGTTCAAGAATGCATGGGTGCGGGAGGTGAATTCCGGCGCCGAGCCGAAGGGCGGCAGCATGGCGATGATCTTCGGCGGCGCCTTTGTGTTGGCGCTGATCGCGGCGTGGGTATTCGCGATGTTTCTGGGACCAAACGTGTCATGGCAGTTCGGCGCGGCCGCGGGGTTTGCCGCGGGCGCAGGCTGGGTGGCGACCAGCTTCGGCATCAACTATCTGTTTGCGCGGCGGAGCCTGGTGCTATTCGCGATCGATGCCGGCTATCACACGGTACAGTTCACGCTCATCGGACTCATTCTCGGCCTCTGGCACTGAACGCCGGTTCGCGCTGGATACCTCCAAGGCGTTCCGGCAGCCGGCCTGTGATCGTATTCCGCTCCGCATCTGTCATCGAACTCCAGCGGGCGATCTCATCCAAGGTTCGTCCGCAGCCAATGCAGATGCCGGACAGGGTATCCAATGTGCAGACTTTTATGCATGGGGATTGGAGCACAGCTGCCGCTTACCTGCCACTTGGCAGCTGATTGAACGGCACATCCTTGTCGAGGCGCACATCCTGCGGCAGGCCGAGTACGCGCTCGGCGATGACGTTGCGCAGGATTTCGTCCGTGCCGCCGGCGATGCGCAAACCCGGCGCCGCCATCCAGCCCATCTGAAAGGCGCCATGCATCGGCGCGTCTGCGCCTTTCAGCGCGCCGGCCTCGCCCTCCAGTTCCAGAGCGAAAGCAGAAAGCTCCTGTAGCTTCGCAGCGACCACGAGTTTCGCAATAGAAGCTTCCGGTCCCGGCTGCTGGCCGCGCGAGAGTGCCGTCATGGTGCGATAGGTCGTGTATTTCAGACCCGCCGAGCGCACGTACCAATCGGCAATCTTCTCTCGCACGCTGGCATTGCGGATGGCGGGCCCGTCTTCCAACTCCAGTTCCCGCGCGAGCGCCAGCAGTTGCGGCACGTCCAGTCCGCCACCCTGTCCACCGCCAACCGCCAGCCGCTCGTGCATCAAGGTCGTGAGCGCCACCTGCCAGCCTTGCCCGATTTCTCCCACGCGCTGCGAATCCGGAATCCGGACGTCGCTGAAGAACACTTCGTTGAAACCTGAGGCACCGCTCGCCTGCCGGATCGGCTTCACCTCCACGCCTGCGGATTTCATCGAGAGGTAGAACATCGTCAGCCCCTTATGCTTGGGGGCGTTAAAGTCTGTTCGCGTGAGCAGCAGGCCGTAGTCGGAAAACTGCGCCCCGGTGGTCCAGATCTTCTGGCCGTTGACAATCCAGTCCTGACCGTCCCGTTCGGCACGCGTGCGCAAGCCCGCAACGTCCGATCCGCCGGCAGGCTCGGAAAACAGCTGACACCAGATCTCTTCGCCATAAAGGGCCGGCTTTACATAGCGGCCGAGGATTTCCTTGCCGCAGTACGCCATCAGCGTCGGGATGCACATGCCGAGACCGATGGCAAACGGGGTATTGCCGCCGATCCCGCCTCTGGCTTCCTCCTGGTTGAAGATCACCTGCTGTATGGGTGTGCCGCCGAGGCCACCGAATTCCTTCGGCCAGGTGATCTTGGCGTAGCCCGCTTCCGCCTTTTTTGCTTGCCAGGCGCGCTGTTGACGGAACCACTCGCCCCCGCCCCGCTCGCCAAGTACATCGCCACCGCTGGCCTGTGTTGGCGCATTGGTGTGGATCCATTGCCTCACTTGCTCACGAAAGGCTGCTTCTTCCGGCGTGTCTTCGAAATCCATCGCTTCCCCCTATGCCGTGTTGCGCGTTTCCAGCTCGCTGACCACGCGATCCTTCCAGCTACGCTGTGCACCAAGACCGAGGGCAAGCTCCCGCGAGCGCCTGTAGAAGAGGTGACAATCGGCCTCCCAGGTGAAGCCGATGCCGCCATGAATCTGAATCATCTCCTTCGCGGCATAATCGAACGCCTGAGTGGCCGAGACGCGCGCCGCAGCCGCGGCCAGCGGCAACTCAGCTGAGGCGGTATGAAGCGCCCAGGCACCGTAATAGGCGTTGGAACGCGCCAGTTCGTTGTTCACATACATGTCCGCGAGCTTGTGCTTGATCGCCTGGTAGGAACCGATGGGCCGCGCGAAGGCATAGCGTGTTTTCGCATACTCCGTGGCCGTCGCGAGGCATACGTCCGCGCCCCCGATTTGCTCGAACGCTGTGAGCACGGCGGCGCGGTCCAGAACCGTTGCGGCAATCCTCCAGCCTTCCCCCGGCGCTCCAAGGGGCTCTGCAGGGGCGCCGTCGAAGGTGATCTCGGCATGTTTGCGCGAGGGGTCGATGGAATCCTCTACCCGACGCGAAACGCCGGCGCCGCTCAGATCGGCAATGGCTAAGCACAAGCCGCGTTCGCCTGGTTCATCGCCGGAGCGCGCCAGTACGACGCCCACATCTGCATCCATCCCATCGCTGACGGCAATCTTGCGGCCGGATAGCTTGCCGCTGCGGAAACTGGTTCGGATCGATTTCGGCGCCGCGGCGCCCGCCCGTTCCACCCGCGCAAATGTGCCGATCAATTCACCTCTCGCCAGGCTAGGCAGGTACTTCCGCTTTTGCCCTTCGGTTGCTGCGAGCAGCACAGCTTCGGTGAACAGATATACCGTCGAGGAAAAGGGCAGGGGCGCAAGCGCGCGTCCCATTTCTTCTGCAATCACGCACAATTCCAGGGGGCCGAGACCTAGTCCGCCATAGGCTTCGGGGATTGCCGTTCCCAGCCATCCCATTTCGGCGACATCTTTCCAGAGTTCCCGATCGTAGCCGCCGGTACCTTCGAGAATCCGGCGTGCGCTTTGCGTCGTGCGTTTTCCGGAAAGGAATTTCCGCGCCTGCTCGCGCAGCATCTTCTGTTCGTCGGAAAAATCGAAATTCATGGCCCGGGCCCAGCAGCGGTCGGTCACGATAAACCACCCGCGGCAAACCGGGCAACGCGCCTCTTTGCTCCCTAGAGTATCCCAGCGGCTCGCGCTTGAGCCTTCTTCTCGCGCGCCTTGCGGCGGTGCTCTTTCTCCGCCCGCTTCGGCGCATCGAAGCGGCGCAGGGCGAACTCCAGGAAATTGCGCCGCTGGCTGGCAATCTCACTCGCCTCGGGCAGGGCCGCCGCGCGGTCCAACAGCTTGGCGCGACCGGCTTCATCGCCTTGAAGATGTGCTTCGTACGCGCAGGTGACGATGAATTCGAAGTTCTTGCTGTGCGGGATGCGCCGTTGCTTGCCGGGGATCCGCTCCAGCCGTGGCGGCTCCGATTTTCGCCGCTCCACGAGTTCTCGTGCGAATTTGTAAAGCTCGATATCGTGCTCGTTGGCCTCTGTCACCTTCTCGAGCACATCCGGGTACGCCTTTAGCGCTGCGCGTGCTGCGGACCAGTCCGCTTCCCCAGGCGCTGCCGTGTTCCGCCACGGCAAATCGAGATCTGTCCAGCCATTCCGGGCCAGTGCCCGCACGTCGTTCCCAAGATTTTCCATGAGCAGCACGTGATCGAATTGCGCAAGCCGCTCCTTGGCGAGTTCCAGCCGCTCCCGTGGGTGGTCGCGATCTTGGTACATCACAGTCGAAAGCAGATAATTGCGGCGCCATTCAAGCCCGCCGTCGCGGCGGAGGAAGCGGGCGAACTTTCGCCCTCTTTCGTCCAACGGTTCATCCTTGGCAGGCTTCTCGATAGCAAACTGCCAGGCCGAGAATAAGCGGTCGAGCGGCTCGCGCACGATAGTGATATAAACGACGTTCTCGAAGAAATAGGCTTCCCGGCCCATCTGGTTCTCATTGGCGACAAGCTGCCAGTGCGGTGAGGACAGGAAATGCTGTTGCTCGGCCTCACTCCATTTCCAGAATTTCAGCCGCTCTCCCGTGATGAGATTGATCGGGTTGCCGTTTGCATTAGGCGAATAGAGGGAGAGATTGTTCCGGGCGAGGGAGATGAAGGACGAACCTGCGCTCTTGCTGACGTGTAGGAAGTAGAACATCTCGAGAAGAGTGGAAATTTGCGGCGCATTGCTGAACCATGACGCCGCAATGGTCAACAGAGATGGCAGTCATTTGCCGGTTGCGACGTCCTTGAGGACCGAGCTGGAAACCCAACCCTCCCGTTGGTCGCTGCCTTGGCCGATGCGTACGAACACCCAGTCCCCGCGTCGTTCCACCGGCACCACCTCGACATTGCGAGCGAGTTTCACGACCACCGATGCAGCGGTCGAGGGATTTGCCCGGAGGTTCGCCACACGAACGTTCACGAGTGCATGCGCCGCCTCGGTGCTCGCTGGAGCCTGCGCAGCTGCGTTGCGGCCGGAGAGCCCCGCCAGCTTTAGCAGAGGCTCTAGGTCGCTCCTGAGCGAAAGATCCTGCGGGAAGACATTCGCAACTACGGGTTGGACTCTCGGGATCAGCATGAAGGCGAGCCCGAAAAGGCAGCCGATGATCGCCAGGTCGCGGAAGAGGCGGCGGCGGAAACGGGCCTTTTTTTCTTCCTCATCCATTTGCCAAGTGGGTTTGCGCTCTTGGAGGCTGATAGGAACCTGTGCCGCCCGCTCCTTTTCCTGCTCCAGCAGGGCACGTGCTTCGGCCAGTTCCACTTCACGATGCGCAAGGCTCGATTGTGCCGCCGTTAGCTCATGGCGTAAGGCTTCCGAGCACTCCTGCTCGGTGGATAGCGCGGCTTCCCGCTTTTCCAGCCGGCTCTGCAGGTCCTCGATCTGTGCGGCGATTTGCTGATGCCATTGCACTTCTGCCGCGGCCAGGCGCGGCGCTTCTTCCGCACGCCATTTCTGCTCCGCCTTGGCCAGCGCGGCGTCCGCTTCCTTTTTCCACTTCTGCCGCGCCTTTTCGATTTCCGCCGCGACGCTTTTGAGCGACTGATCGGCGGTCGCTCGCGCCTGTTCGGTCGCGCTGCGGACCTCGCTCAGTTCGGTTTCACGAGCGGCGAGGGCCGTTTGTGCGGCGGCGAGCTCATCGCGCAGCTGACGAATCTCATCTGTGGCGCTGGCCGTGCTGGCGTGAGCCTCTTCGCGCGTTGCCGCGAGCTCCGCTTCGGCACGCTCTAGCCGGGACGTGGTTTCCGCCAGCGTGCTTGCAAATTGCGCCTTCCATTTTGCTTCCGCAGCAGCAATGCGCGCGGCTTCGCCCGCCTTGAAGCTCTCCTGCGCCTTGGCCAGTGCGTTCTGCATTTCCTGCTGCCAGCGATCGCGCGCCTGCTCGGCATCGTCGGATGAACGCTCGCGCGCATCTTCCAAAGCGCTGCGCATCTGCGAGAATTCGTTCTCGCGGGCCGACAGCGATGCCTGCGCAGCGGCAAGCTGGTGCGATCGTGCTTCAGCTTGGGCGCGTGCTTCGGAAGCGGCCGTTTCGGCCTGCTCGACGCGCGTGTTGGCCTCCTCAGAGGCCTTTGCGAGCTGTTCCTTCCACCGCTTCTCCGCCGCAGCCAGCCTGGAGCTCTCGCTGGACTTCCAGCTTTGTTCGGCTTTGGACAGGCTTGCCGATGCTTCCTGTGCCTTATCGCGCGCAAGATCGGCGGCGGCTTTCGCTTCCGCCAGCTCAACCGTCCGCGCGGAAAGCGTGGCCTGCGTTGTGGCCAGCTGTTCGCGCAGCCGGCGCATCTCTGCTTCCCACGAGGTCCGGCCGTCGGTGAGTTCAGCGTGGCGAGCCGCAACTTCCGCTCTTGCCGTGCCCAGCTCGTCCTGCAAACGGGCGATTTCGGCATCGCCCGCCGCGCGCATCTCGCCAAGCTCTCTGCCGCGGGCTGCAAGGGCTGTTTGGGCAGACGCCAATTGCTCGCGCAGGCGCCGGATTTCGATGTCGCTCCCTTTGCCGGAACTGCGGCTGTTGGCGGCGGCCGCGGCAAGCGCTGCTTCGGCTTGTTCGGCCCGAAGCTGCAGGTCGGCGAGGGCTTTCTCCGATTTGTCCCGCCAGGAAGCCTCTGCGTTTGCCAGCCGGGCGAGCTCTGCGACCTTCCATTCGGCTTGCGCCTTGGTGAGCGCGGCCTGGGCCTCCTGCTGCCAGCGCTTGCGCGCCTCTTCGATGCTCTTTTGAACGCCGAGTTCGCTGCGGGAGAGTCGCGCGCTGTTTTCGCTTTCCCAGGCGGCTCGCGCCTGTGCCAGCCGCGCCTCCGCTTCGGACGCAGCAGACGCCAGTTGCTCGCGCAGCTCCCGATCCCATGAGGCTTCCGCTTCCGAGAATTCTGTCTTCAGCGATTGGCGGGACCGTTCGGCATCGTCTGCTGAGCGCCGTGCGGCGGCGAGTTCCGCTTCGCGCGCCGCAAGCGAGGATTTGACCTTTACCAGTTCATGGCGCAGCCGTTGCAGCTCAGCCCGGAATGTCTCATCGGGAGCGAGGTCTGGCTCGTGATCATCTTCCTTGGCCGGCCTCGCGGCGATCGGCACGTCGACGACCGCCATCGTCTCGCCATCGCCGCCGTCGAGGCTGATGATACGCACGCTCAGCGTGTGGGCGTCGTAGCTGCTTGGGGGCAGGTATTCGAGGCCATCCAGCTCATCGGGCGCCAGCGACCACGAGCGGTCGCCATTGTTCCGGCCCTGCGACAAGCGCGCGCCATGGGCCAGCCGCTCAACACGGATGGAGAGGCCGCGGTAGCGCCGATAGGGAGCGACGAGGGAAAGAAGATCGAGCGGTACGGGCTCGCCAGTCGGCTCCGTGCTCACGCGGGCGCGTTCCGCCGCGCGCATGTTTGCCGGCCGCCTGGCAAATCCGGTGACGCGCTGCGCCATACGCGTGGGCTCCATCTGTCTCTCTTTGTACCAGCGCGCGGCGCGGCACGGGCCATCTTTCCCCCACTTCGGTAAAGCAATGGTTCGCAAGATGATGAATGCGAAGGAAGATTTCAGCAGACGGCAAGCGGCCCTTCGGGCTTAACCCGCGCTTAAGCAAACCCGCTTACCTTTACCCGGTACGGGCGGGACAAGAGCGTCATGGCCAAAGCACAATTCCACAAGAACCAGCGCGTCTATGTAAAGCCGGTCGGCACCTGGGCGCTGGTCGAGCGACTTATCCCGCACTGGGCCAAAGGCCTCGATGAACCCATCCGGATCTTCTACGACGTCGGGCTGGGGCGCGAGTTCGCAGCGGACGAATTGCAAGCCGAGCAGCCCCTGGCTCATGCCCGCTCGAATGGCAGCGAACATTGGCGTATCATCCGTGCACGGAATAAATGGCAGCCGGCAGAGGATTGCGCGCGGCATCCCGTGCCCGGCACCTACCCGGTGATTGTCACAGGCGATGCGGAATGGGGCGGCTGGCGCGTGCCCGGCGCGGAATATGATTTGTCGCCTGAGAAAGTAGAGCGGCAGGCCCGCCTCATCGCCAGCGCGCCGCGGCTCGCCGGCATGGCAACCGAACTGGTGGAATGGGCGCGCAACTCTGGCGAGGAGATGCCGACCGATCTCGTTCAACTGGCGCACGACGCGCAGGACTTGCTGGCCGGGGTCGAGGGCGACGTCTAAGCCTGTCCGCAAAGCCGCCCGCACAATTCTCCATGGAATCGTCATTTGCACGGAACGCAAGTGGCAGGCCCACGTTCACCGCTCTGCAGCCTGGATAGAGCGCGCAGTATGACGGAAAAAACGGGGGAGACGGCGCGGGAAAATGCCGAGTACCGCTGCGAGCAATGTGAAGCTCTTATGAAGCTGCGTGCGGGCGACCTCATTCCCACCTGTCCCAAATGCGGTTTCGATACCTTCGACATCTACAATCCGCGCGTGCCGCAGCCCGAGCTCAATCCCGATCAGACGCGCGACGCGGCGGAAGGGCAGTTCGAGGCACCCCAGCCTTCACGGCATTGACGGCAGCATGACGCTCCCGTAAGGGCGCGCGGCATCCCTCTTGTCCGGTGACGCATGCTGAAGCCGCGCAGCGACTTGCAACCCAACACGTATGAGTTCGAGACCCAGCCGCTGGTTTCACCCAACGGCTTCCGCGAGTACGACGCGCGCTGGCTGTTTCCGAAGGAGATCAACCTGCTCGGTATGCAGGCGCTGGGCCTCGGTCTCGGCACCTACTTTCACGAGCTTGGGATTAAGCCGCGCGTCGCCACCGGCCACGATTACCGCTCCTATTCGCAAAGCGTGCAGCAGGCGCTCATCCTTGGGCTGATGAATGCCGGCTGCGAGGTGGTGGATGTCGGCCTAGCCACGACGCCGGTGTGCTACTTCGCGCAATTCGCGCTGGATTGCCCGGCGGTAGCGATGGTCACTGCCAGCCATAACGAGAACGGCTGGACCGGCGTGAAGATGGGCGCGCAGAAGCCGCTCACCTTCGGTCCGGATGAAATGAGCCGGCTGAAAGCCATTGTGCTCGGCGGCGAAGGCAAACCGCGCGGCGGCGGCAACTACCGCCGGGTAAAAGATTTTCGCGAGCAGTATCTGGAGGCCGCCACCGGGGGCCATCGGCTGTCGCGGCCGATTCGTGTGGTGGCGGCGTGCGGCAATGGCACCGCAGGCATTGTGGCGCCGGAAGCCTTGAAGCGCACCGGCGCGGAGGTGATCGAGATGGACACCACGCTCGATTACACCTTTCCCAAATACAATCCGAACCCCGAAGACCTGCACATGCTGCATGCGATGGCCGATGCGGTGCGCGAGCATGGCGCCGATCTGTGCCTCGGCTTCGACGGCGATGGCGACCGCTGCGGCGTGGTGGACGACAAGGGCGAGGAGATCTTTGCCGACAAGGTTGGTGTGCTGCTGGCGCGCGATCTCTCGTCCCGGCAGAAGGGCGCGAAATTCGTGGTGGATGTGAAATCTACCGGCTTGTACGAAACCGATCCGGTGCTGAAGGCGAACGGCGCGTCGGTCGATTACTGGAAGACCGGCCACTCCTACATCAAGCGCCGTACCGCGGAATTGGGCGCCGTCGCGGGGTTCGAAAAATCGGGCCACTACTTTTTCAATCCGCCGATCGGCCGCGGCTACGACGACGGCGTGGTAGCCGCCATCGCGGTGCTCGAGATGCTGGATCGGGCCGGCGGGAAGACGATGTCGGAACTGGTGGCGAGCCTGCCCAAAACCTGGAGCTCGCCGACCATGGCGCCCTACTGTCCTGACGAGAAGAAATACGCAGTGGTCGAGGCGCTGACGAACGAGTACGCGGACGCGCAGCGACGCGGCGAAAAGATTTTCGGCCAGACCATCGTGCACCTCATCACGGTGAATGGCGTGCGGGTGGTGCTGGAAGACGGCACCTGGGGCTTGGTGCGCGCATCCTCCAACAAGCCGTCGCTGGTGGTGGTGGTGGAAAGCCCGGCGTCGGAAGCGAACATGCGCGCCATGTTTGCAGACCTCGACGGCCGCCTCTCCAAACACTCCGAAGTGGGTGAGTACGACCAAAAGATTTAGTCCGACCACGGTTCTAGACTAATGAGGCAAGCAGGCCTTGTGCAAATGCAAGCGTTGTCACGACGGCAGCAAACAATAGCAAACCACGATTGGCTGAACCGAATGATACGCCGTCAGTTGCTTTCATTGCTGCAAGGTTGGCCTCTCTCACCTGCGGAATTAGCCAGCTTATTCCGTTAGCAATCAGAGCAGCAGGAGCCACAGCGGCGAGAAAACTTGAAAAGACGATTACGGCCCCGGCGGCGCTCCCCGTTGGGCGGTTTGGATGAAATAGCGCACTCAGTCTTGTTAAAATCACGAGGATGGTTATCGCGAGTGGCACGAAAATAATTAGCAGAAGCACCCGTTCGAATAATCTCGCCCAAGCGGGCATGCTGGCTTTATATGCATTCCAGTTTGCATAGCTGCGAGTTGTTCTTCGATAGCGCCTAAAGAGGTTAGCTGCGCCCAACCAGATAGCGCACACACCAATAATCCAGATTGCGTCACGCATAGGTCACCCCACGGTGTCCCACAGCATGCGGGCGGCGGTGATGGCGATGAAGAGTGCGAACACGATCCGCAGCCGGTTCTTGTCGGTTATGTGCGCGAGGTGCGCGCCGGCCGGCGCGGCGAAATATGATCCCGGCGCTATCAGCAGCACCCCGAGCAGATTCACATAACCCAGCGAATACGGCGGCAACCCGCCGGCATACCAGCCGGCGAGAATCGCGGCGATGGTGCCCGGCACGGAGATAATGGCGCCGAACGCGCTGGCGGTGCCTACTGCACGGTGTATGGGAAATCCGCACAATGTCATCGTCGGCACGCCGACCGTGCCGCCGCCGATGCCCATCATGGTGGACACGCCGCCGATGCCGAACGGCAGCACCAATCCACCCAGCCCGCGCGGCAGGCGATCGGCAAGCCTTTTCTTGTCGCCCCACACGGCGAAGTGCAGCGCCACCGGCAACGCCACGCCGGCGAAGATCAAGGAGAGCGTCTGCCCGCGCACGTAAGCGGCGAGCGCGCTGCCGGCGAGTACGCCTGCCAGCATCGGGAGCCACCACCGCCGCAGCAAATCCCAATCCACCGCGCCTTTTTTGTTGTGCGCCGTGACCGACGAGAAGGATGTGGGGATGATGGTGGCGAGCGACGCGCCCACCGCGACATGCATGCGCACAGAAGGATCCACGCCGAGCGCCGCCAGCACATGATACAGAATCGGCACCACCACGATGCCGCCGCCCACTTCGAGCA
>JAFAVP010000156.1 GCA_019242395.1 Alphaproteobacteria bacterium
TGAGTTGGATGTTCACTCGGATTCGCGACATCGGCCTGATTAAAAAACTCACCGCCTTGAGGGTCCGCGATTGGAGCGCTTTGAACCGCGCCACGCATCTCGAAATCTACTGATGTGATTGGTGTCGGCGGGCGCGCGATAGCAGTCTTCACGAGTGCGATCAGTAACCCCATGCCAATTGCGGTACCAACACAAGTAACCCTGCTTGATTTCGATGAGAACACGTATGCCCCCTCTCAGCAGACCTCTTCGACGACCATAACGGAGCTCGGAAGCCTTTTACAATGCTGATGAGCTAATGCAGAGGACAATGGCCGAGAAGTAATCCGCACGCCATGTTATCTGCACGAAGGAGCGGGCCCGCCGTCGCCAGCGTTGGATTTGATGCTGCTCCCGGATTTCTAAACCAGAGCCATTGAGTACGCCGCATGGCAAACCATATCTCTCTGCAGACGCACGCCTTTGGCGGGGGAAACAAATGGTTCATCACGAGGCCTGGCCGCCTGAGCGGCTGGCAAAGTGGATTGCGGTTCTCGTGCTGATCACCATGGTCGCGGGCGGCTTCGGTGAAGCGTATGTGCCCTCCAAACTCATAGCTGCGAGGGACCCTCTGGCCACCGCCACCAACGTCCTCCAATCTCACGTCCTGTTCCGCCTGGGCTTTGCCAGTTATGTGATCGAAGGCCTCTGCGACGCAGCACTGACCGCGCTGCTGTACCTTCTGCTAAAGCCCGCCGGCCGCGAGCTTGCGCTGATAGCAGCGTTCTTTCGCATCGTCTCGACGGCAGCGTTCGCTTCCGCACAGACTTTCTATTTTGCCGCTCTGCCGATCCTGAAGGGCGCCCCATACCTACAATTCCCTCCCGGTCAGCTCGACTCCCTCGCGCTGATCTCTCTCAAATTCTCGGTGGTCGGGGGCATGGTGCCGACGCTGTTCTACGGTGTGAGCTGGATGGTGCTTGGGTATCTCATTTACGTCTCGCGCTATCTTCCGAAATGGCTCGGCATGCTGATGGCCTTTGCCGGGGCGTGCTTCGTTGTTGAAAACTTCGGGCTGATTCTGGCTCCCGCGTATTCTTCAGACCTTTTCCTGGCACCGATGGCGATCGCGATGCTTGTCCTCGCGGGTTGGCTGGTCATTCGCGGCGTGGATGGTGGGAAATGGCGCGAAAGGACCGCGATCGCGGGTTAGAAGAACGCCGGTGCCACACTGCGCGTCGGCTGTGATCGGGCTCGTTCTTTCTGGTCTCTGGAGCCGATCCAAAGAAAAAGGCCCGCCGTCGCCAGCGGGCCCCTTCCCGGAAGTAGCAGCGCCTAGTTCTTCACCTTTGCAGGTGTCGCGGGATCAGCGCTGCTGCGCTTGCGCTCGGCCCGCATCGCATCAAGCCTTAGGACGTTGTCCACGATGCGCTCCAGCGCTGTCTCTACGTACCCCAGCGCAGGGGCAACGGTCTTAGGATTGCACTCACCCGGCCGCTCTAGGGCCACCCGTGAGCCATGCACGATGCCGAGGGAGACGCGCGCATCAATACCAAGGGAGTCGAGCAGATCGATTTCGCTGAACTTGCTCATTTCGCACCGTCCTGCACGAGTTGGAACGGCGCGCAGGGCGCCTCCAGATCAGCGGCAGTGTCGGGCTCGCTGTCGCTGTCGTGGCCTTCGTCTTCGCATTGCTCTTCGAGATCGACGCGGCTCTCTGCCGTGCCACCGGCAGCCCAGCGCCGTTGATCCACACATTCCACGGAGCCCAGCGAGGGTTCACCACCCCAGCCTCCGCCGTCTCGGCAATGGTTCAGAGCACGTTCCTGATTGACCATCTCCGGCCAGCCTATCTCTTGCTCGCCGTCTTCATCGGGCTCTCTGCCGTCGTGCTCATCGCCTTCGGCATCGTTCATGGCACCACCGGCCCAGTGGCGCTGATCGAAGTAGTCGGCATCGTACGTGCTGCCACGCGAGCCAAGGGAGGGTTCCGCATCGCAATCGTCACCCTCGCCATCGTTATCCGGCTCCTGGTCGCCGATGTCTTCTAGCTCTTCTGTAGGTGCGTCCTGCGCATCGAGAACGCCGATCAACAGCTCGATCCGGTCCTCGATGCGCTTACGCCGTTCCGGTGTGATAGAATGGCTATTAGCCTGTGGCATGGATTTACCCTCCATGTTGCCGGTTAGGGCCGGGCCAGCGGTGATGACGCTTGTCCGGCCTGCATTTATCTGCTATCAGCTATCGGAAATGGCGTCAATATCGGATAGCAAAAAAAAGAAACGGGGACGGCCGCCCACTGGCATTGGCCCCGCGATTGGCCTTCGCCTCTATCCTGACCTTGCGTTGCGACTTGAAGCCTGGATTCAACGTCAGAGGCTTTCGCTTTCACGTCCTGAAGCTATTCGACGCTTGCTGGAGGAAGCGCTTGCGTCCGCTGAAAACGTGGGAACAAAGAAGAAAAAACAATAACAGCCCGAAGCTCTGCGAAAACTCATTGCTTACTGGGCTCGCCTGTCACGATATTAGCAACCTAAGAAACACAGGTGAGAACAAATGGATGAGGCAACGCGCATCATGTTTCAGAGACTTACGGTGACCCTTGCGGTGCTGCTTGAACAAAAAGGTGTTGCCACCCGGACCGAGTTTGCTCAATTCCTATCGGGTGCTGGGAGCTTCAGGGGGGACAGCAGCCAATCAGAAGAGGCAATAACCGAAGCGGACAACCTCACCTTTGGTCTGGCTGAAGGTCTGAAACCAGCGGATTTGCAGCATTGAGAAACGGTTGTTGCTGCTGCAACATCGCGAATAGGCGGAAGCGGCGATGAGCGTCACCGGAGATGTTCTTTTCAAGCGGGGGCACAAATGGAACGCTGGCACCTTCAACCTGTGTTTCTCCGTGGTGGGGAATCTTGAGCTACGGGAGAACTCGTCAGGCCGCCTCATTTGGGAAAGCGGAACTTCGGGTGGCGCCAAGCTTGCCATGCAAGCTGACGGCAATCTTGTGATCTATGCGGTAGACGATGCACCATTGTGGGCCAGCAATACCGAAGGCAATCCCGGAGCCGTGCTGAGGCTACAGAGCGACGGCGCCCTCGTAATCCGTTCTGCCGAGGGTCATCTGCTTTGGTCCACGGGCGTCACAAAGACGAAGCCCGCACGCGGATCGTTTTCTAAGAACCTCAGATTTCGTCAAGAGCCCACCTAGAGGGCGCTGGAAAGGTGGAAGCGACGGCAGCCTCTGCGCGTGGGGGACCGGCAATGGCTAGTTGTTAAACTGCTATTGCAGACGTAGGCTCCCCGGCGATCTGCTCACGGGAGGGAGATCATGAGACTTCCGATTGCGGTTGCCAGCGCTCTATTGCTTCTGCCCACTGCTGCCAGTGCCAAAATTCCGGTGCTCGATCTGGGCGACGTTTGCCACCTGCTGATGATTCAGGTCCAGCATGGGCAGGTGAACGGGTTTTCTCATTACACCTGCCGCACGGGCAATTTTATTGGGGCTATAGGAACACTGCGGAGAGCCTCTGCGCGGTCCGTGATTGCCAGCATACAAATGAGAGACCAGCCGGACAGTCAGTTCCTACTGGAGGTGTCTTATCCCCTGGTAAGCGGCGGAACGTGGTCCATGTACTACACAACCGACGGATATCAGATGAAGCTCTACCAAAGCGGTACGTACAAATTGCGTCGCTAGCGTATTGGGCCGCTCCAGCGAATTAGGCGATACCATCCTGAAGGCGCCACTCTTCGCACTCGGCATAGCCATGCTGTTTGTCGCCGCTGCTTGATGGTCCTTCGATGGCTGGGCGCCTGGGGCTTCCTAGTGCCCGCTGGCGCTTGTTCATGGGCCCAGATGCTTAAGCCGAACCGCCAGTTCCTCCCAAGCCACCGCTAGCCGCTCGAATGTCTTTCGGGCTAGCGGGTCTTTTGCTGTGAGGGCTTGCTGGCGCGCTTCCTCGGCTCTCACCTGATAGGTCAGGATGCGCTCCTCACGCAGATCATCGGCCGTCATCCAAGAGAGAATCGTGAAACCCGTTCAGGTTCCTGAACGAAATTGGAAATGGAACCAGCTTGATATTTGATGCGTTTCACGGCTTGCGTGGCAACCGCACAGAAAGCCCCATGCTCCTCCGCCAAGGCACTGTGCGCTCGCAGTGCGGCATACCTTGTGGCGATACTTTCCTGGAATAGTAGCCCCCGCCGCACTTGAGAGCGGCCCGGTTTAACAGCCCCTCCGCTGCCGGGCCGTTCTCTCTTCTTTTAGAAACTGGCGTGTATGATGACAGCGGCCCCAATGGCTTCCAGCGCGGCAAGTACACCGAGCGCGATCCAGAAGCCCGGTTGAGTGAAGCAATCAAAGTCACCGTGCATAGATCGACAACGGTTGCGGGCCTCGCGTGGTTTCCAGGCTTGCGTGAAGGCCATCATCGATTTTCCTGCTTTTTCAGAGGTTTCGTGCGCGGCTCACTGCCCAACGCCCAAGAGCGAGCGAAAGCCTTGTGCCTGAATAAAGCCGCGCCCGTTCGCACCCCACGTCCGTGACGTTCCGAGCGTCGGCGCACAGGTCTGCTGGCTGAAATCGGAAATGATCTTGTATTCCCAATTCAGGGTCGCTGAGTTGGAAACCTGCGTGAGCGGAGAAAACCCAGTGGTGTTCGTGAACGTGTCGCCTGCCCCGGACATCACCAGATAACCGCAGATGATGATCTCAGCGGGGCTGCTCGGCGGATTGGCGAC
>JAFAVP010000229.1 GCA_019242395.1 Alphaproteobacteria bacterium
AAGGAGCGGGTCCTCAATCGAGCGCGAGCGCGGCACCACCGCGCCAAAAAGAGTGAAGCTACATCCTCGACCTTAGAACACGCCGGTCCACTCCGACCTTGGTATGTGGTCGGCGGCTGTGTTGCAGCGCCTTGCCGTAGTGGGCCAACCCACAAAGTACATGAGTCCCGATGTCACAGAGTCGACGCGCCCCAGAGTCAATCTGCCGCCTGGCCCCGTCGAATCGGCTGTGATTCTTCCCCCTGCGACGACCTGAGCCACACCGTCAGCTGCTGACCGTGTGACGCCTCCGGCCAACTTCCAGGAGAAGAATATGAGCTTGGTTACGCACTACGGGATTCATTTTGGCGAGAACAAGGTCGGGTGGCTCGAGCAGGGTCGCGGGGGCACTAACGCGATAGGGCGCAAAGACAGGAGCCCTTTCACCGTCCGGCTCAGTAGCGGCCGGCGGCACTGTAATCACCAAATTGGGCTCGCTCCGCCGATCCCTAACGATCGGCATTGGGACATGTTCATGGCGCTGCAGGACGATGCTCTTGTTCGCGCCATGATGCCCTTCCCGAAGCCCGATGCCGGCATCTTCTTCATCAAGGAATCCCCGAAACTCGTGGATTACGCGGTCATGCTTTCGCGCATGTCCTCTCCTATAAATCCCACAGTCATGCCGGTCTGGTCGTTCACTGATCCCCGTGAGCTGCTCGAGATCTTGGGGGAGACCAATGTTCAGCCGCTGGTGCTTCATGGCGCCGCGGATAAGGACATTGAGTTACTCCGGAAGATTGCCCAGCCCGCGAGCATCAAGCCGCGCAAGCTCATAGTGGCCGGATCGGCTGATCTCGTTCCGCCCAGTGTCTATCGCAGGATCGAGACAGAGCTGACGACTGACAAATACAGCTTCAATGAGCTGAATGTGCTGCCGTGGGAGTCACTGGGCGCAACGGCGATCCGTAAGTGGATGCGGAAAGAGTGGGTTTCTGAAGTCAGATGCACACGCACTCAGGGTGACACTCGGGATGAGTAAGGAGGCCGGGCAAGAGATTGAGCATGCTCTGAAGGCGCTTGCTGCCAACATACTTCGCGTTGTGCGGGGTGCCGGAAAACCAGTTGACCTTCCTCTGCAGGCTCAACGATTTCTCACGAGCATCATGGAGTATCACGAACGCGAAGGTCATTATCCTGAGCCAGAGTTGTTTGCCGAGACCATTCGGCTGTGCGACTATCATGAACATCCCGGCGCAATTTACGACGAGTGGTACGCGGCTGAACGCCAGATCGTGCGAGGCTCCCTTCAGATTGTTGCTTCGGAGATGCTACGGCAGCTGACGGTGTGCCGCACTGGCGAAAAGGAGATGTTGGAGGGGGCAGAGGCGCTGGAGGCCATTCGGGAGAAAAATCGACGGGGGCGGGGCGGCGGCCGAAAAGGGAGCGGAAGCTGCGACGGAAATGACAAGACCAGAGATGAGTGGCGGATAGGGAGCAGACGGGCCGCGCCAAGGTTGGCAAGGACTTCTTCATCAAGAACGAAATGAGCGGAGGCCCCATCCCGCCACGGGCGCCATTCTGTAGCGCGACGACATCATGATCGTTGTGCGCACGGCATGGGCTCGGTGGAAACCTATTCCGACATGCCCATCAGGATCGCCAAAGGCCAAGCCCGGCCCGCACGGACCTGATGCGCCAGTTAAATTAAGAAATGGTTGGTTGAAACTGAAGCAGTTCCGCAAAGGAGCAGCATAGGGGACATTGGTCGGGCAAATGACTGTAGGATGGATATTTGAAGGGAACCGTGACCGATTCCTCGTCGCGCTCGATCTGACACCTTCACCCGCACAAGCTGAGCCATCATACCGATGCCCTTTCTGTAAAGACAATTTTGGCCATTGCGCGTGCTTGGACGCACAGCTGGCGAACGCTGACCGTTCTTCGGCAGCGTCCGATCCGATGGGTTTCAAATGATGGGGCGTCAGCATCAGTTACTCCCTTGCCATCCCGGCAAAACTGAAGGCGGGTGACGACTGCAGGCCCCCCGTCTCAACCAGAGCCGTCGACAGTGCCGGTGCGGTAATTATCATGACGGTTCACGCGGGTAGATCGTCAATGTCGATCTCCATCGCGCTATCGTCGTCTGTCCAAAACAACTCCATAGCGGAGGTCCATCGGTCGTTCTTGCGGGAAGCGGCTTTTTGCCGAACCTCGTCGGCCAACAACGCGGCAAAATCGACCGTGTCGTTTTCCGTATGATTGAGATAGACGTCTGGTCAGCCCACGGCTAGCAGATGAACAACGCACCCTCGTTTACGACTTATCCTTCCGGTCCTACGCGCCGCTCTGCGATACTGGGGACTGCCGCCGCGGCCCTGATGCCGACCTCGCTCTACATATCACGCGCGCGTGCCACAACGGTGCCTCAGCTCGACGCAATGGCCAAGCGCGGTTTGTCATTGTTCGACACGCCGGCGCTGAGCCTCGCGATTGTGGAGAATGGCACGCCCGCAGTGACCCGCGGCTACGGCGTGGAACGGCAGGGCTCCAGCGCGTTGGTGAGCGATTCAACGCTGTTTCCGATTGCCTCGTTGACCAAGGGATTCACCTCGGCCGCTATCGCGGTGCTGGTGGCCGACGGAAAGCTCAACTGGGGCGATAAAGTCTCTGACCGGCTCCCCAACTTTCAGCTTTACGATCCCGTCGCGACACGGGAAATGAACATCAAGGATTTGCTCAGCCACCGCAGCGGGCTCGGCGTCGGGGAAGGCGACCTGATGTTGTTCCCGCCGACAACATTCACGCGACCGGAAGTGGTATCCAGCCTTCGTTATCTGAAACCGGCTGACGAGTTTCGCAACGCTTTCAACTACGATAATGTGCTGTACATCGCGGCCGGAGAGCTGATCGGACATGTGTCGGGGCAGCCGTGGGAAACCTTCGTCCGGGACCGCATCCTAGTTCCGGCCGGGATGAACGACAGCGTCACCTCAGCGCGCATGGCAAGTCGTGGCGATCAAGTCTCGCTGCACGCGCGCATTGCAGGGCCGGTTCGAGGACTTGGTCCCGTGCAGCCGTTGCCGGCACCGGCGGAAACCGACCTCACGAATCCGGCAGGAGGTATCCGCGCCAGTGCACGCGATATGGCGGAATGGATGGGGTTGCAACTGGCAGGGGGCGCCTTGCCCGATGGACGGCGTCTGTGGAGCCAAGACAGTGCCGACACGATGTGGCGGCCGTTGGCGGTGGTGGATGTCTCCCCTGGAGCCGTGGACCCGGCTACCGACCCGCACTTTGTGCTGAGCGCTCCCGGCTGGGCTGTGCTGGATTATCGTGGCGTGCCGGTTGTGATGCACAGCGGGCAGGAGCCGGGGATGTGCTCGCGATTGATGCTGGTGCCCTCCCGAAAGTTTGGCTTGTACATCGCGCTGAATTCGGAAGAGGAGACGCTGCACGAGGCATTTGCGTACAGCATCCTCGACGCTCAATTGGGGCTGCCGTCGAAAGATTATTTCGCGGAAGGCAAGGCACGGGACGAAGCTCGCCGCGCGCGCATGCGAAAGCGCGCCGAAACCGCCACGCTGGTTCGGCCAATCGGCGCCACACCGCCTCCGCTTCCCTTGTCAGCCTACGTAGCAACATATCGCAGCGACTGGTATGGCGATGTTATCGTGAAGCAGCTCCGCGGTAGCCTGATGATCGACTTCAGCCGCACGCCCGCCATGAAGGGACCGCTCGTCCCTTGGAACGGGCAGACTTTCCTGACGCAATTCCCAGACCGGGATGTGGAAAATGCGCTGGTCACGTTTGAGCAAGCAGCTGGCCGCGAAATCACAGCCGCCAAACTGCAACGAGCCTCACCCGCAGCCGACCCCAGTTACGACTATCAGGACCTTGGATTGCACCGCGTCCGGTAGTGGGCGTCACATCAGCCCGTGGTGGTGATGGTGACCGTGCCCTTACCGGCCCCGCCGGGCCACTCCCTGCCGCTCGGTGCAAAGTGCTCAACTGCATTGCCCGCAGTCAGCGGATCGGCTCGATCCCCAATTACAGCCCTAGTCGGCGACATTGCAGGCCAACACCTATGTGCATCGCGGGGAACAGGTTCGCCGGCCCAAAGTCCGGAGGAGTCGCTGTTTTACAGGACGGGTCGCTTATCCAATGTAGTATCAGGTCTTAACGCTTCGGCCACCGCAGTAACGTTCACGGTTTCAGTCATCTGCTGCGCTTCGGTATCCACGCGATCCCTGACGTGGGGCAGATCACGGCGGAGTTCCTCCAGGAGCGCTATGAGTTTTGCCGTCTTTTGCTCGCTGACGAATGTAAGTTGCAGGATTAGTTTTTCGCGGTGTTCTGCGAGCCGGTCTGCGCGCCATTGTGTCGAGAGGATCAGCACAGTCAGGCAAAGCGCACCTAGCGAGAGAACGAGTGTGAGGTAGACAAACGGGAACGGATCAGGGCGCAACCGCTCAGGGAGCAGCAAATTCGCCATGATCCATCCGACTGCAATAACGAACAGCAGCGCCAGAAACGATGGCCGGCTGATCGTAGCCTTGACGAAATCCAACAGGCGGTCACCAGCGGTAGCGCCCTCTCGATGCTCCACATGAAGTTTCTCAACCGCGTGAACCGTCTGCTGAACGTGTGGAGGCAAACCTGCTTCTGGCATTCAAACCTCTCCGTCCAGCGGGGTGCGGCCCGCGTACACTTCATATGTGTGGCCGCGCCGCATTTCCCATCGGCTACTCTGAACTCAAGATCAAGCGGGGGCTGGTCAAGGCTGGCCTGTGCCGAAAAGAGTATTTGGAATAGACAGCGGCCCAACGCTCACAGGCCCGCCGTTTATCACACTATTCGCAAGCAGTAATTGAACCGGAGAGAGATCATCTTCTCCCCGGTTCGCCACGAAAGCTAGTGCATGTGCTGGCCGGATTTCTCCACATAAGATCCAAAATATAGGAAGAAATTGGAAGGTGCTTCGACAGCATCCCCAGCTTGTTCGGCGGCGTTCAAAGCTGCTTCGGAAGTGATACCGCTGCTGCCATCCTGCGACGGCCAGTCCTTCTGGTTCAGCACCAGAACCGGAAGCACCTGCCACCATTCAGGCTTTTTGTTGATATCGTCATCTGCCAGAAGATGGCTGTGGTTCGGCGTCGGCACGAACACATTGGCAGTCGGCGGATTGTTGATGTAGCCAAG
>JAFAVP010000232.1 GCA_019242395.1 Alphaproteobacteria bacterium
CAAGGCCAGGGTTCGCGAACTGATCGACGCCATTGCCGCCGGCCAGGTGCAGCCGACCGGTATTCTGCAGGACTTTGGCGCGCCCCATCCGGATGGCGGTCGCGCACTGGCGACGATCGAGCTTGAGGAGGATGTCTCTGCCTATCAACTGCCGGCCGGCGCCGCTGCCGAGGTTGCCATCTACACCCAGCACTGGCGTCACATCGCGTTGCTGCGGAGGATCCTGCTTCGGATGCGAAGCTGGGAAAATTACTTCTTCATGGAGGGACACTGAACCGTGGATGGACCTTGAATCGCCGGCGAGCACCGGGCTGTTACGGAGAACACCTTCCGGCGATCAACGCCCGCAAATCAGGATTCGGCCGGAGGGACCGCCGGGCCGACCTCGCCTAGTCTTCGTGCCGGTGAACATGTGACCCGGTCAGCTCGTCCTCCCCCCCAAGCACCGGATCGCAGGGGCTGGCTTTTCCCCGAGGGCCAGCCCCACCTTCCTGCCGTCACACCGTGATCGGCAATCTCCGTAGGTTCGCCCCCGAGAATCAGGATTTGGGCGGAGTGCGTTGCTGCGTCGCGCCCATCTAACCTTGCTGCCAAACCAATAAGCATCGAAGGAGAGTCAGATGCGCCGACTTCTCGTGCTGGGCTTTGCGGGGCTGCTCGCGATCATGCCTCAGGTCAACGACGCGGCCGCGCGCGGCGGATTTGGCGGTGGCGGGTTCCGCGGCGGCTTTGGCGGCTTTCACGGCGCCGGTTTCGGAGGATTTCGCGGCGGCTTCGCCCGCGCGGGCTTCGCGCCCGGTTTCGCCGGAGGCTGGCACGGCGGCGGCATGCGTTGGGCCGGCGGTGTGCGGCCCGGCTGGGGCGTGCGGCCCGGCTTGGCCTGGCGTACAGGTTGGGGATGGAATCGCGGATGGGGCTGGCGTCGGCCGGTCTGGCCGTGGGTCGCCGCCGGCGCTCTCGGCTTCGCTGCGGTGAATTCGTTCGCCTACGATTGTCCGCCGGTTCAGCAGACGGTTTGGGATGGCTTCAGCTGGCGCGTCGTCTGGACGCGCTCCTGCGACAGCTATTGGTGAGCCGCCCGTCGCATCAGCGGCGCGCCGAACTCTAACTTTAATGGGCGCAGCCGGTCTGTGCGTGACCTGCCAGGTAATGAGCGCGGGTTTTTGTGGATGCCGCGATGAGCGCCCGCACTCAACTCTCATTTGAATAAAGGATATGAGGCCATGAAACCGTCCACACCGTTCTCAGCGCTGATCGCCCTCACCGCGGTCGCAACACTCGCCGCAGTCAGCGCCGCGCAGGCAGTCGAATGCAACGTCAGGGGCAATCGAGCCGTGTTCGGCGTGGCCATGAACGCGGGCTTCAATATCAAGTCCGGCACAGCCTGCACCTCCGGCTATACCGCGGGTGGCATGGTGCAAAATGCAAAGGTTTCCCAGCAACCGCAACACGGCAGCGTCCGGTTACTCAACAACTCCTCGTTCGAATACCGATCCCAGCCTGGCTACACCGGCCCGGACGCGTTCGTCATTGAAGCTACAGGAAGCGACACGCGCGGCACCGGCACTTCGACCGTGACCTACAACGTGACGGTGAGATAGGCGGGGCGGGATAGAGCTGGCAAAACCCCGAGCCGCTTTCAGGACAAGCCCTGATACCTGCTTCTGACCGGCGGACTAGCCTGCATATATCAACCGCGCATCTGCACACCCGAATGCGGAGTCCCCGCGATGAATTCAATAAATGTCGCCTCCCCACTGACCGAAAACCTGCTGCCTTCGGCAAAAGACTGCTTCCGCGACGTTGTCCGCGCCGAAGCCGCGGAGGCTCGCAAGCTGGACAAGGGCGAACTCGAAAAAAAGAGGCTGCTAGAGCAGTTCTCGAAGCCCTCAGGCGTCTCCGACGAGGATCGTTTGAAGCGCGCGGCAGGCATCATCAAGAGCGCCATTCGCAACAAACTGACTGAAGTCGAGATCGGCCGATTTCCGAACCAGCTCTGTACCGATCGCGGCCGTGCCATCATCCAAGCAGAACCCGGTTGGGAAGATACCCTGACCGGATTGCCAAGGGAGCTTTATCAATTCTGGCAAAAGCATCTGGCGCCGCTCGGTTACAAGATTCATGCGCGGATCGTGGACTGGCCGCACGGCATGCCGGGCGATGTCGGCATCGCGCTGAGCTGGAAGCAGGAACAGCAATAG
>JAFAVP010000158.1 GCA_019242395.1 Alphaproteobacteria bacterium
GCGACGGGGACAGACAGCTTCAAGCGCGACCCCATCTGCAACCGGAGCTTCGACCCAAGCCCCTGGGTCAAACGGCGCCCCATTGCTGGACGAGCAAACCTTACAGTTCCGGCCCACCGTCACCGATCCCAAACAAGCGGAACAACAGATACGGGCCGATGCGGCATCCCAGAACCTGGAGATTGACGCCGTTTCCGTCAAAGGCACCACGGCGATGGTGTACTTCTCCAATACGAAATACTTCATGGAAGCCGAGGCACTGGGTCGGGTGGCCCGCATTCTGCTGTCCGATTCTCCGCCCGAGGTCGAAATCTTCCGCCTGATATCGATTTACCACGGGGTTCCTGTGCGCGAGACGCGCCTCCTCCGCGGAGATCTAGAACGGGTAATAAATCTTTACGGTTCGGCGGCGGAGATTCGCGATGCCATGACGATTCTCGACGCGCCGTGGGATAATCCAGTGCTTGATCAACAACAGGACGAGTATCCGCGATTTGGATGGTCCCTTGCGCCGCGGCTTGCCCGCTCCTTCTTTGATCCAAAAGCGCCCGCCCGCTTCGGCTTGTTCGCGGACCTCAGCGGCTATGCGGAACTACTCCCAGGCTTCACGCTCGAAACGGTCTTGGAAGGCAACATCTATAATGATCTGGGAAATGCGTCGCCCAGCAACAGCTTGCTTCCCCACGTGCGCAGCGACTTCAATCTGTACTACCAGCACGGGGCGAATGGCATCTCGTCTCTGGACGCGGTTTATCGCGCGCGCCTAGCGCCTGATGTCTACACAGAAGTGAAGGGGGGATACCTCGAGGACATGTTCATGGGCGTGGGGGGACAAATGCTTTGGCGTCCCAACGGGCAGCGCTGGGCGTTAGGTGGCGACATCTACCAAGTCTGGAAGCGCGATTTCGACCGCCTCTTCGGCGCCCAAGATTATCACGTGACCAGTGGTCACGTGACGATCTACTACGAATCGCCCTGGTACGGCCTGAATTTTCAGGCGCATGGTGGCCGGTACCTAGCCGGCGACTGGGGCGGCACCTTGCAGATCTCCCGGCGATTCGAAACGGGAATTGAGGTCGGGGCCTTCGCCACTTTCACCAACGTTCCCTTCTCCCAGTTTGGGGAAGGCAGCTTCGACAAAGGTGTGATCGTACGCATACCGCTGGAATGGGCCCTGCCGCTCAACACGCAGTCACAGGCCAATCTCGATTTCCGGCCGCTGAGTCGCGATGGCGGGCAACGCCTGATAGGCGACGACTCGCTATATGACGAAACCACGCGCTTTAGCTATGGCGAACTCGACAGGCATCTCGATGAGATCATCTCGCCGTAAAAGCCGAGCCTCTGCAGGAGGCATTGCTTTGCTGGGTGCGTCAGCGATTGGGCTCGTGGCCTGCAGTTCCCAGCAGGGCGATTGGGGCCAAGTCCTCGATATCGTGTCGGCCGCTTTCGGACGTGGCCCTGGGGTTACGATGCAGCAGGCCGCGGCCATTCCCTTTGCCACCATCGGCATCCGGTTGGGGGATAGCACGGAAGGGATTCTGGTTCTTGCCAGTACGAATAATGGCGAGCGCCTATGGACATCCGCCTCACATATCGTGGTGCAGACGCGGGACGGCCGCGTGCTCCGGACCGCAGGATTGCCGCACAACCGCACTGACATTCGCCTTATACGCGGCGAAGGCGGGGCGCCAGCACTACAGGGGAGCGCAGACACCGTCTGGCAGGAGGATTTTGGCGATCTTCACCGCTATTCAGTGCTGGTAACCTGCCACAGCACGGCCAAGGGAGCGGAGGGCGTGCAGAACTTCACATCGGTGATCCCAACCGTTCGCATCGATGAAGACTGCCACAGCGATCAACTCGACTGGTCTTTCACGAACAGCTACTGGATTTCCCCGAAGGACGGGCAGACCTGGCGCTCCATTCAATACATCAGCCCAAAGTCCGATCCCCTGACGATCGAACTGCTACGCCCGCCATCAAAGTGACGGCCCCCGCTAAAAGATAAAGCCGCGCTCGCGCAAAAATTCGATGACTTCCTCGGCCGATTCCTCTGGGGGACGCTCGACCGTAGGCAGGGTGATGTCGGCAAGCTCCGGCGGTTCATAAGGGCTATCGATGCCGGTGAAGTTCTTGATCTCTCCCGCCTTCGCTTTCTCGTAGAGTCCCTTGGGATCCCGCTGCATGCATACTTCGATTGGCGTGTCCACGAAGATCTCGATGAACTCACCAGGCTCCAGCAGTTCGCGCGCCATGCGCCTCTCGGAACGGAAAGGCGAGATGAACGAGACTAGCACGATCTGGCCGGCATCAACGAACAGCTTTGCGGCTTCCCCCACCCGGCGGATGTTCTCCACGCGGTCGGCATCGGTGAAGCCAAGATCCCGGTTCAGGCCATGACGCACGTTGTCACCGTCGAGCATGTAGGTGTGACGGCCCAGATTGCACAGTTTCTGCTCCACCAGATTGGCAATGGTGGACTTTCCCGAGCCGGAAAGCCCCGTGAACCACAGAACGGCCGGACGCTGACCCTTAATGGCGGAGCGCAGGCGCTTGTTGGTGGTCATCGCCTGCCAGTGCACATTGGTCGCCCGGCGCAGGCCGAAATCGATCATACCGGCGCCGGCCGTGGCATTGGTAAAGCGGTCGATAACGATGAACCCACCGGTGTCGCGATTCTCTGCGTAGGGATCGAAGGCGATGGGCCGCGACGTGGAGATGTTGACGTAACCCACTTCGTTCAGGCCTAAAGTCTTCGCGGCTAGGTGTTCCAGCGTGTTCACGTCGACCTTGTGCTTGAGCTCGCTGATCGTAGCGGGAACGGTCGCAGTACCGACCTTCAACAGGTACTGACGTCCAGGCAGCATCTCGTCGTCCATCATCCACAACACGTGGGCGGCGAACTGATCCGACACCTCTGGCCGGGCCGTGGGTTCGCACAGTACGTCGCCGCGCGAGATGTCGACTTCGTCGGCGAGGCACAGGGTAATGGCAGCACCAGCCACCGCCTCCTCCAGATCGCCGTCCATAGTGGCGATCCGCTTCACCGTGCTTTCCCGGCCGGATTTCGCCACGACAACCTTGTCGCCCTTCCGTACGCGCCCGCTAACGACAGTGCCGGAGAAGCCGCGGAAATCGAGATTGGGGCGGTTCACCCACTGGACCGGCATGCGAAAGGGCTGCGCCGCCAGCGCTGTCTCGACGTCCACGGTTTCGAGATGCGAGAGGAAGGTGGGGCCGTTGTACCAAGGCGTATTCGGACTCTCTTCAATGACGTTGTCGCCGAAGCGCGCAGACATGGGAATGGCCACCAGGTTGCTGAAGCCCAGATCCTTCGCGAATTCCTTGAACTCCGCGACGATAGGTTCGAACACCTTCTGCTTGTAATCGACCAGATCGACCTTGTTGATCGCCAGAACCACATGCCGGATGCCTAGCAAGGATGCGATATAGGCGTGACGCCGCGTCTGCGTGAGCACGCCTTTGCGCGCGTCGATCAGAATGACGGCAAGTTCGGAGTTCGAGGCGCCGGTCGCCATGTTGCGGGTGTACTGTTCATGGCCCGGGCAGTCGGCGACAATGAATCGGCGTTTCTCGGTGGCGAAGAAGCGATATGCGACATCAATGGTGATGCCCTGCTCCCGTTCCGCTTCCAACCCGTCAACCAGCAGCGCGAAATCGATATCACCGCCAGTGGTGCCATGCTTCTTTGAGTCCTTCTCGAGCGCCGACAGGTGATCGTCGAACAGCAACTTGGAATCGTAAAGCAACCGCCCTATGAGCGTGGACTTGCCGTCGTCGACGCTACCGCAAGTGAGGAAGCGCAAGAGCGATTTGCCTTCCTGCTCGGCGAGGAATTTCGCCAGGTCGCGATGGAGGGTGATGTCGTTCATCAGAAATAACCCTCGCGCTTCTTCTTCTCCATCGAAGCCTTCTCGTCGCTATCGATGAGGCGGCCCTGCCGCTCGGAGGTCCGCGCCGTGAACATCTCGGTGACAATGCCTTCGAGCGTGTCAGCGGTAGATTCGATCGCGCCGGTGAGCGGATAGCAGCCCAGTGTACGGAACCGGACCATTCGCATCTCGGGCTGCTCGCCGTCTGCAAGTTTCATGCGCTCGTCATCCACCATGATCAACGTGCCGTCGCGCTCGACAATCGGCCGCTGCTTGGCGAAGTACAGCGGCACGATGGGGATGTTCTCCTTCATCACGTACTGCCAAACATCCAGTTCGGTCCAGTTGGAGAGCGGAAACACCCGGATCGATTCGCCCTTGTTGATGCGCGTATTGTAGGTGCGCCAGAGTTCCGGACGCTGGTTTTTCGGATCCCATGTGTGACTGGCCGTACGGAAGGAAAATACCCGCTCCTTTGCGCGAGATTTTTCTTCATCGCGGCGGGCACCACCAAAGGCGGCATCGAAGCCGTGCTTGTCAAGCGCCTGTTTCAGCGATTCCGTCTTCATTACTTGAGTATGCAAAGATGAGCCGGAGTCGAATGGATTGATACCCCGCGTCAGTCCCTCCTGATTAATATGCACTAGCAGGTTAAGGCCTAGCCGCTTCGCCGTGTCGTCACGGAACTGGATCATCTCCCGGAATTTCCAGGTGGTGTCCACGTGCAAGAGCGGGAACGGAGGTTTGGAAGGGTAGAAGGCTTTCAACGCCAGGTGGAGCATCACCGACGAATCTTTGCCGATAGAATATAGCATCACCGGGTTACGGAACTCCGCCGCCACCTCCCGGATGATATGAATGCTCTCCGCCTCCAGCCGCTTTAGATGGGAAAGGTGCGGATCACGCTCCACCTCTGCCACCCCGAACTCCTGCGGGCGCGCCGCCCCTGCGAACTGCTGCATATCTCTAACCTGAACAATGCGTTGCAATCAAAGCGAGGCCGCGCCTAAGCTTCGCCGAAGGATGAGCGTCCCCCAGCCCCTGTGGCCTGGAGCGGCATGGCAATGGTCCTGCCTCTTAACCTGCCACGGTCGGATTTCCTAGCCCAGATGCGCGCCCTGTTCCACCTACCTCAATGGTTGCTTAAATCCGGCCCTCAAAAGGCGGAATTGAGCCTTTTGATGCAGAAGGCCAGGCTTGCACAGCGGCACAAGAACTGGCGCGCTGCGCTGGAACTCTGGCGTACTTCCGTCGAAAAGGCGCCCGGCAATCCCACGGCCGCAGCAGGCTACACTGGCGTTCTCATTTATGTTGGCGCTGTTCCAGAGGCGCGGCGAAGGGCAGAGAGTTTTGTCCGGCGATGGACGACCGACGAGAACGGCCCCATGCTGCTCGCCCGTATCGCCGAGGTCCAAGGCGATCTGGGCCGGGCGATCGATGAATGGCGCCGCGCTCTGGCCCTGGTTCCCGGCACGCTTCAGCCGCTCATCCGTTTAGGGATCGCCCTGATTGCCGAGCGCCGCTTTACGGAAGCCGAAATCTGTGTAGCCGAGTTGAAAAGGCGTCATCCGGCGAAACCGTACGCGGCCGTCCTGCGCGCGCAGATTGTTCAACGGGCAAACGGCTACCCGGAGGCCTCTCGCCTGTGGCGGCAAGCGGCGGACAAATTCGCAACCAATGCCGACTTCCTTCGCGCCTATGGGCGTGCCCTTATCGCGGCGGGAGAATACGAGGAATGCCTCGCGGTCGCACGGCGCTTGCGCAACCTGGACCCTTATGGGGCGATCCGTCTGCAAGGCATGGTGCTTTCCAAGCGGTGCCCCTATCAGGACCAAACGCAATTCTGGCAGGCCGCGAGCGCCGAACTGCCGGACAATGCGGGCATGGTGCGCAGTGTCCTGGATGCCGCGCTGCGGGCGCGGCAATTCGAACAGGCGCACGCCGCATTTCAACGACTGCTCGATCTCAATCAGCTGCGCGCGAGCGACGCCGATTATGTGACCGGCCTCGCCCAGAGCTATTTCGAACGAGACCAGAAGATGGCGCTTCGGCAGACGGTCCGCGATTTCCTGGGCGGCCTGCGCGAGCATCCCGGGTATCGCGCGGCAGCCGTTCGCCTCCACCGCGTGATTCTCGCTAGTTTTCCCAGGAGCACCGGCGCGGCTGTCGCCGTTTCCCGCAATGCGCCGCGCTTTGTCCGGATGGTGCGTGGCGCCCAGGCGGGGAACGCTGGCGAGATGCTTGAAAGAATCGCCGCGCTGGAGGATCGCCTCATCAAGAGTGGCGCGAGCTGCCTTTTCGATACAGATATCGATGCCGGACAGTGCCGCCAATTTATTCGCACCGTCCATCAGCGCGTCAAAGGTGCACGTGCTTTCTCGCTCATCCGCCTGGGCGATGGCGAGGCGAACGCCCTCGCGTATGAGCCCTCATATGCGACATACTTTGACGCAGATGCGGCCGAACGGGAGAACGTCTGGTGGGGACGAACACCCGACACCAGCACGCGTGCCGAGGTGGCCGCAGGAGTCCGTGCAGCGGCTGACGGTGCAGACGTGTGGGGAATTCCGACCCGTGATCGTTTTCTGCGCGATGTGCGGCTGGATACAGGGCGGCCGCTCGCTACGACGCGCTCAGGGAGAGGTCTCCTGACGATTCTTCGCATGGTGGAAACGATGTCCGACACGGAGCTGCGCCGCCGGATCTTCGTGTCAGCGCATCTGCCGCAGGATCTGCAGCGCTGGAACCTGTATCCTGAATTGTTTCAGGGTATCGGCGATGCGCTTCTTGTTTCCTGCCACGCGGCGCTTCCCAACCTGTTGCTGGAACGCTTCGGTGTACGCGTTACAAAACACGTTCTGACACCTCCCGGGGACTCCATCCGCGAAATGCAACACCGCTCCCTTACTGATCAGGAGATGCCGCCGCAAAGTATCTATCGCACTCTCGAAGCGCTCGGCGACAGCATGCATGGGCGCCTGGTGCTCGTTGGTGCAGGATATTCGGGCAAGATCATCATTGGCGAGGCGAAGAAACGAGGTGGAATTGTGCTGGATCTCGGTAGCATTTTCGATTCGTGGATGGGAATACACACGCGCAGCTATCAAGACGTAGCCTGATACTTACGTGGCGGGGGCTGCCACTCTCGCAGGCGTTCAATAATCGCCGCCGCCGCGTTTCCCTCTCCATAAACAGGGATGTTTTGCCGCTCACGATACTCAGGTTCGGTCCACAGCCGGTTCCAGCCGCTATCGATCGTCTCCACCCATTCGGTTTCGTCGCGCAGCGTCACACAAGGCACGCGGTGAAAATAGGCCTCCTTCTGGAGCCCACCAGAATCCGTCAGCACAATTTTTGCGTGATGCAACAGCTTGGACATGCCCAAATAACCAAGCGGCTCGACCACTTTCACGCCCGGCCTGTTCACGTCAAGGCCCGCCGATGCTGCTGCGCGCGCTGTTCGCGGGTGCATGGGAAACACGATCGGCTGTTGCTCGGCCTCCGCCGCGATGAAGTTCAGCACGCGTGCGAGCATCTCAGGCTCGTCGGTGTTGGCCGCGCGGTGCACCGTGGCAACACCATATTGTTTCCCCTTGAGCTGCAGCCGGTCGAGAACGTTTGAGCGCCGCTCCGCCACGGCGGCTGCGAGTAGCGTCGCGTCATACATGAGGTCCCCGACCAGGTGCACATTCCGCACAATCCCTTCGCGCGAGAGATTCTCGACTGCCGTTGGCGTCACGCACAGCAGCATCTCGCTTAGATGGTCTGCAACGATCCGGTTCGTCTCTTCCGGCATGCGGCGATCGAAGGAGCGCATGCCCGCTTCCACATGGACGAGCGGGATATTCTTCTTCGTGGCGGCCAAAGCCCCGGCCAGCGTTGAGTCTGTGTCGCCGTACACCAGCACGGCGTCCGGTCTTTCTGTCTCAAGCGCCTCCTCGATGCTCGTAATCATCCGTGCCAGCGGAGCGAATTGCGCAGAAGGCGCGGCAGCGAAATGGTATTTGGGTTGCCGCAACCCCAATTCTTCGAAGAACACATTCGACATATTGTCGTCGAAATGCTGCCCCGTGTGGACGAGAATTTCTTCGAAATCATCAGCCGCTGCAAGCGCGCGAGACAGCGCGAACGCCTTGATGAATTGCGGCCGGGCGCCTGCAATCGTTACCAATCGTTTGCTCTTGGCCATGCAGGATTAGCAGCCGGCGTGTTTGCGCAACATATCGGTGGCACAAGCGATATGGTACAGCGAACTGGCGGGCGAAGGTTCGATCACGAAGGTGCCGTCCGCGCGCATCTTGTCATGCCACAATCCGGGAACAGATGTGTGCAAATAGTGGGAGAGTCCTTCCGCGGCCAGCAAGGCTGTGCGTTCGAACGCGGCGGTCTGCTCCTTGTTCGCAGCGCGCGCGGCAAGCGCCAGCGCTCCCTTCAGGCGTTCGGTCTGCGGCCACAGGCGCGCCTGCCGCGAATGCGGCGACATGTCGGCCAAAAGCACGTCGATGGCAACGCCGCGGATAGGGTCCACGCCATAGCGTTCGCCGATCTCGAAAAGACGTGACGCCGCCCCCGCCGCCGCATCGTCACGGCGTATCTGCGCCCAGCGTGAAAGCAGCCAGGCCCACTCAAACTGATGACCCGGTTCGATGATGCTTCCGGGCAAACCATCAAATGGCGACCCTGTTTCATCGAAGAATTCACGCAACATTCCGCTCTCGGCATCCACGAAGTGGTCGAGGCAGACCCGCACGATGGATTCCGCCAGCGCTTCCCATTCCGGGTCATCGCTCGCTTCGCGCCAGGCAAGTGCCGCTTCCAGAAAATGCATGTGCGGATTGGATTGGAACGTCGATCCTCGCATCGCTTCTTCGCGAAAACCTCCGTTCGGCCGCGCGAACCGGTCCAGAAGAATGGTGCGCAATTCTACAGCATCGGCCGTGCAGCGGCGCGCCTCGACCCCGGCTTTTGCAGCAGTAGCCAGCGCCAACAAGACGAAGGCCTGATCGTAGAGAAAAGCCCGCTCGTCCAACGATGCTCCGTTATCGTCCACTTGGGTGCGGTATAAACCGTCCGGGCGGCGATACTGACCGGCCAAGGCGTTGAGCCCATGCACGACTGCGGTTCGCCACGGCCCGGCCCAGCCGGTCAGGCCAGCGGTTGCGTAGACATATGTCTGACGTGCTTGCACCCGAATCCGCCGGGCGCTGGGGACTGCTCGCGCCTGCTCATCCAGCAGCTCGAAGAAGCCCCCGCGCGTGTGATCGGCACCCGCGGTCCACCACAACGGCAAAGCGGAATTGTCCAGCCAGCGGCAAAGCCGCTCCGCAGCACTTTTGAGATCGGGGTAGTCCCGCGGACGCTCGGCCATCTTGGTGCGCCGCAAGGCTTCGGGCCTGGCGCGCGATCGCAGGGTTTCGACGGCGATTTTCACCGAGGGACTTGCGTCCAGCTTGCAGACTATGATGCCGTCAGGTTCGGCGATCACGCCGACATCCGACAATCCGATAACCGCGAGCGGAATATCCGCGGTGCGGATGAAGCAGCGCTCGGATTGCACGGCGATGGCGTGATCGCCCGAAACCACATTGCCGTGCACGTCCTTGTCGTGGGCGCCATAGATGGCGCTCCAGGCGCCGAGATCTGACCAAGGAAAATCGCCGGAAACCACCGCGGCCCTTTTTGTCCGTTCCATGACCGCATAATCGAGCGATTTTTTGGGCGACTGCCCAAAGGCGAATGGATCGAGCCGCACCACATTGCCGTCACGCGCGCCATTGGCGACGGCGCGTTCCACTGCATCTGCAATTGCCGGCTCAAACGCTCGCATTTCGCCAAGCAACACAGATGGCCGGAACGCGAACATGCCGCTGTTCCAGAGGAAGCCTTGCGCCAGGTATTCGATGGCATTTTCACGAGACGGCTTTTCGATGAACCGTCTGACCGCATGAATGGCAGCGCACCCATTCACCTGCTGTCCGGAGCTGATGTAGCCGTATGACGTGTCGGGGCCGTTGGGCGCGATCCCGAAGGTCACTATAAGTCCGCTATCCGCGCCTTCGGCTGCCCGTATCGCGGCCGTCCGGAAGAGCGCCACATCTGGGATGTGATGATCGGCCGGCTGCATAATCGCCGGGCCATCCTGACCAGCGCTTAGCAGATAGGCCGCTGCGGCCGCAGTGGCCGGCGCCGAGTCTCGTCCCTCCGGCTCCAGGAGCACGATTGCCTCAACTCCGATTTCCTCAAGCTGAGCCCTTATAACAGCCTCGTGCGTTTCCCCCGCCACGATCACAGGAGTGCCGGCTCCGCTGACCTTATAGAACCGCAAAACAGCCTGCTGAAAACAGGAGGCTTTTCCCACCAGACGCGCAAATTGCTTAGGGAAGTCCCGCCGTGAAACGGGCCACAGCCGAGAACCTTCGCCGCCACAGAGGATGATGGGGGAAATTCCCATAACAAGTGCCGCCCGGAAACGCGATTCCTTAGCACCATCGGCGCGCCCAAAGAAACCCATCTGAGCGCTCCGCTTCGAACGCATTGCCCCAGCAACTCAAAACCGCGCCTCAGAAGGCGGCGACGTCCTACTCCGCAGTTGATGCCTCTTCGGACCGCCGCCGTCGCCGCTCCGCGCGGCGTCCGGCCCGTCTGCGCTCGCGCTTGTCCAACATTTCCTCCTCGCAGAGCACCGAAAAGATGCTTTCAGCTTCGGCTAAGTGCCGGTCCGGAGGAGCAGCAATTTGGCTGGCCGCGGCCGGCTGCTTCGACCCCCGCACAAAGTGCCGGAAGAAGGTGCGCATCACGTGGCTTACGCCGTCCTCAGTAACGGATCGGCAATCGGGCGCAAAATAAGCGCCACGCGAAAAGTTTCCGGTGATGATCTCGTAAGAGGGAAAGTAGACGACGTCTGCCCGTGCGCCGCACACCGCTTCCGTTGCAACACGCAGCACCGACTTCGAATAAACCGTGGAGACGAGCACGTGGCGGGGCGCCGCCGTCGCCACGAGCGGTACGGGAGACACGGTGAGCAGAACTTTTGCGCTTTGGTTAACGTTTCGCAGCGCGTCAACGAATGCCAGCAGGTCGAGACTCACTTCTTCAGTGGTAAAATTGTGAAATTCGTGCCGCTCCGGATCGAAAGTCCCACCCGCAACTCCGGGGCACACCGGGAAAACTGCACCATCAGCCTTCGAACGCCACGCTTCGGTTAGCCCTAACGTAAAGACGAAGAGCTCGAGTTCTTCGAAGGCACGGCGAACTGCGGCAAAGTGTTTCTGCTGGTCGGCATCATATTCCCGGCGCGAGGCAAACCCGTCCGGCTGAATACGTGGGCGGAAGGGATCGACATAGCGGCCTTCCTGCTCCCAAACATCCTCGTGGGGGTGAAAATTTCCGTAAGCCCGATGGAATAGCTGCACCAGCTGTCGCGCGGTATAGAGGTTGCCGTAACGGGCACTGAAAATTCCGTAGTTGTAGGCCTCCGCGATTTCCGGGGAAGCAATTGGATGCGCAGGTTCGGTCACCAGAACCTGGAAGCCGGCATCACGCAGATAACGGGCAATGTGTTGGGCGAAGCAGCTGCCCGCTGTGACTACCTTGTCAGACGGACTTACCTGGAAGGCCGGCGGCCTATCTACGGGATCGACCTGACCGGGTTGCAACCCTGCGACCGATCGCTGCCAGAAGGCAGAGTCTGGAAGTGTCGAATAGGGCGATTTCACACGCGCAGCCTCTACGGATGCTCACATCAGCTTGCGCCAGCGCGCCGGTAGGGATCAATACCGGACGGCCTCTTAGGCCGACACGATGGGCAGGGAGTGCGGGGGAGCGCCAGGAAACACCCTGTTCACCGCCGCGTCTGACAATCGGAGGTGCGCTTTCAGCACCGACCCCATCACCGCACGAAAATCGGTCGTGACCGCCAGATCACGGCCTTGGTGCAAATGGGCATCCGACAGCCCGGGCCATTCTCCATAAACCATGCCGCCACGCACCGGGCCACCCATCACCCACATAACGTTACCATGACCGTGATCGGTCCCGGCGTTGCCGTTCTCCCGAGCGGTTCGGCCAAACTCCGAAACCACAAGGATCACTGTCTTGCCGTAGCCCTCATCTCCAAGGCCCTTGCGAAGCTCGACAAGTCCCTGGCCAAGCAGCCGGAGGTGGTTTGAAAGGGCACCGTGGGTGCTTCCCTCGCGTACGTGCGTATCCCAGCCGCTCAAAGCGAAGAAACCGACTTGAATAGTGGGGTCCTTGCGCGCCAGCTTGCAGAAATGCGAGGCATCTTGCGCGAATCCAATGGGCAAAGGCGCTCCGCCCGCAGCCTCGCTCATGTCCTGCTCTAATTCGGACATCAACCGTGCGTGTGCGAACTGCCCTTGCCGGTAGGCCACGCTGAGGGAGTCCACGCCAGAATACATGCTGTCAAATCCCGAGTGCACCAGAGGCGCGGCAGCAGGCGGAGCCTTCCTTGAGCCGCCCCCGCCAGCGCTATCGAGGCTCGATGCGGGCATTGTGCCACGCAGGATACGCGGCATAGTGGGACCGAAGTTCACCGCTTCCGTGACAGGGTGAGATCCCGGGAGTGCCGCAAGCGTGCGGTTCAGCCAGCCATCGGGCGTGATGCCCACCCCCGGCGTTCCTGTTTCCATGTATGCCTGCGCTTGAAAATGGGAGCGCGACTCATCAGGCGAGCCCGAGGCATGCACAAATGCCAAGCTCTTCTCCTTCCACATCGGCATGAGAGATGAGAGCTGTGGGTGCAGCCCGAAATGCCCGTCGAGATCCAATGCACCGTCCTTATGTCCCGGCGGCGGCACGGCGATGGTGGGCCGCAACGCGTAGTATTCTTTATCAGCGTGGGGGACGACAACGTTCAGCCCATCCACCGCACCGCGCAAGAACACCACGACCAGACGCTGCGGCGCCTCTTCTGAATTTTTCAGCGCCCAGGCCCGGGTGTTGACACCCATCACGCTTAAGCCGCCCAACGCTGCGGCAGACTGCAACAATTCACGACGGCGCATATCGAACCTCCTACGCATCACGCCCGCATGAACTCGGGGCTGCCCAGCACCAATCCGGCACGCTCCGCCTTTTCGACCTTGGCGAGGGCCTGACGTGTTTTGATACTGAGTTCGCCACCCAGCGCGGCGACGAGAGTGTCTGAATCGAGCGGGGTGCCGCCTGCTTCGGGTTGTAAGTGGATCTGTTTGTTCATGCTGCCGTACTGGTCGGGCAGCGCACGCATATACGCACCGGAGCCAAATTTTACCGCGAAAGAGAGGCGGCGCATCATGGCATCGGGGTCCAGCCACGCGCTCTCTGTGCAGGCATAGCCATCAGGCGTTACACATCCATAGATCGGCTGACCCAGCGCCTTTAGCTCTTCGGCGAGCGGTGCTGACCTTCGAGGGTCCAACCCGGAGATACGGGCCACCGATACAATGTATTGTAGGGGTGTCTTGAGTTTACGGCCGTAGTTCGCGGGGTCACGGAATTCGCCGCTAGTCAACATGGCTCTAGTGACCTCCCTGAGATCGCCGCCCGTGCGGGTGAAGACATCAGCCATGTGGTTCGTCAGTTTCGGCGGCGGCTCATCCGCTACAAAGTACTGCGCCAACTTGTAGCTGATGTGCCTTGCGGTAGATGGGTGCCGTGCCAGCATCAAAAGAGCCGCCTCTCCGTCCTCCTCCCCATGATTTTCGAATTTGCGCCCTAGCAGCGTTTGTGGGGCCCTATCGTGCAGCGCGGGATGAAATCCGAAGCCACCTCGCATCGCCAGGTCTTCATCTCGTTGCCGGCGCCCCCCGCCGCCATATCCCCTTCCAAGGCTCCATCCCGTAAGGATGTGCGCCAGTGCTGTAACATCCGCCTGGGTGTAGCCACCGTCGACACCCAGCGTATGAAGCTCCATCACCTCCCGCGCATAATTTTCATTGATTCCCGCATTCTTGCCATGGGCACGAACGCCGGGCGCCACGTTCTGCCAGTTGTCCAAGTACACAAGCATGGCAGGGTGCCTTGCCGTGGCGAGCAGCAGATCGCTGAACCTGCCCAAGGTGTGAGGCCGGATCGCCTCATCTTCGTATGCGCCCACCCAGACCCGCACGAACTTCTTGTGCTCAAAAACATTGAAGTGGTTGAACCAAAAGTCGACTAAGGCCTCCTGCAGCCGGTGGGGGCTGGCAATGGCCCGAGCCAATCGGGCCATCCTCGCCTGCGCTCCAACACCATTGGTGATTTTTCTTAAGAGCCCCTTTTCCTCCCTCGGTAAGCGCTGACCTGGCCGCAAATCCGCGATCGCGGTGAACCAGTACTCGTGGTAAAGAGCGTATGTGTCTTTTCCAAATGCCGGAATACTATGCAACTGTCCGGCGAGCGCCGGAGGCAACTGATTAACGTTCGCGTTCAACTGCTGTTCGAGGTAGCTCTCCAGTCCAAGTTGACGGATGCGGCCGACCTCTCCAGGAGCAGGTCCGAAACCCAGCCGAGTCGCTAGATGAAGTGCCGTGGCGTTATCGAGCATGAAGCAGCCCCTGTGTCCTTCCGCTGCCGCTGAAGACGCCCCTTCACCAAGATACATCAATGAGTGTGCGGGGCAACTCGCATGCCGGCTTAAATGAGCGTAATCCCGCGTGCATGTTCAGCGCTCAGTCTATCGGCGCTGTCGAAGTCTTGCGGCCGCTGCCTGATCGTGCCGAAGCGCGAGGTGGGCCATCTGCCTTCTGTGGATTACACGCCGCGCTGCAATGAATCCAAGGCACATGGCCAGGAGCGCGACCATAATGTACAGGCCGGACCGAGGCATGATCGTAGCAATAAGCGACGTCGAGAAGATGGTGAGCACGTAAACATGAAGGGCGTTCCGTTTTCCAAACACGTCGGTCAGGATGTGATGGAAATGATCCTTGCCGCCGCGCAACGGCGATCGGCGCCGCAGCACCCGTGAAACGATGACGCGTACACAGTCCAGAACGGGCAGAAAAAACCAGACTAAGAGGGTTTCAGGAGCGATCCTTCCGGTGCGCAAGCTTGCGATGGCCAAAAGCGCCATCACAAAGCCTATTCCAAACGTTCCGCAGTCGCCAAGAAAAACATGACGTCGCAAATTGAAAATGAGCACAACAAGCAAAGGGCACGTGAGAGCCAGTGCGATGGTCCGGATCAGCGCATCTCCGAAAATAGCGAAGCCAAGGCACCAGATGAGCAGCGCGGCCGGAACCAGCCCATCTATACCATCAGCCATATTCACAGACGAGACAAATCCCGCAGTCGCGAGCACTGCGCCTACGACGAATAGCGGCAGCGGCAAGGGCATGGCACCAAAGGAAGCCCACCGAATCGACGGCGAAGCGAGGTCAGGATCAAGAGCGAACGCAGTCAAGGTGAAGACCGCGAGCACAAGCAGGCGTCCCGTGGCGGACAAATGGGACTGATCATCCATGACGCCGACCAAACCTACGCCGGCGCCGCACAAAAGTAAGGATAGATAAAGCGGCGGCTGCCCACACAGGAGCCACAGTGCGTGTAACCCGACCATAAACGGTAGGAGGATGGCAAAACCACCCACTTGCGGTGTGGGATTGGCGTGCGCCTTCCGGCCACCCCTGGGGTAATCGTAAACCATCAACCAATTTGCCAGAGGCTTGGCAAAGAGGCACAGCACGGCGGTGGCGACCGTCGTTCCTAGCAGGAGATAGATCATTGTGGCACGGCCCATGGCTATCTTCCCGAACCGACCATCAATATCCAGCCATAAGAGGCCTCCGCAGTCAGTCGAGGAAGCAGCACGCCGCTGCGCTCTAGGCCTTAACTACGATCCCGCGAGGCGCTGGTATCCCGTTCATTGCATTGCGCGTATCAACAATTAAATCGAGAGAGCGGGCGAGCGCCCTGTAATCGACATCTGAATGATCAGTTACGATGAGGGCTGCATCGAAATCGTTCGCGAACGCCATCGGATTCCAAGGTACCGAAGTTCGGCCGGCCAGTTGTGGGAAATCGCGGGTCTCAGGGATGCGCGGGACCCAAGGATCGTAATAATCCACAGCTGCCCCTCTGGCCTCCAGCTGCTTAAAAATCGTAAGTGCCGGGCTTTCCCGCAGGTCATCCACGTTGCGCTTGTACGCCACTCCAACTAGCAGGATGCGGCTGCCGTTTAGGCTCATCTGCTTGCGAGAGGATAAGGTCGAGGCCAGCGCACTTACCACCTGAGACGGCTCTGCGGTGTTGATTTCACCTGCAAGCTCAATGAAGCGCGCCGGCACCTCATGCTCCCGCGCCTTCCACGATAGGTAAAACGGATCGATTGGCACGCAGTGCCCACCCAGGCCCGGACCGGGATAAAATGGCATGTAGCCGAACGGCTTGGTGGCCGCGGCATCTATTACTTCCCAGACGTCAATCTCCATTCGGGCGAAGATGTGCTTCAACTCGTTCACGAGGGCGATATTCACACACCGAAATATGTTTTCGCTAAGCTTCACCGCCTCCGCGGTTGCCGTGTTGGCCACAGGCACCACATGGTCTACCAACCGGCCGTAAAAGGCTTCGGCCAGGATGCGGCTATGCGGGTCGTCCGCTCCGACGACCTTCGGTATCTCGGACGTACGAAACTTCGAACCGGGATCCTCGCGCTCTGGCGAATAGGCAAGGAACACATCTGAGCCGACCTTCAGCCCACTCGCCTCCATGGCTGGCCTTACGATCTCGCTCGTGCAGCCTGGATAGGTGGTGGACTCAAGGCAGACCAACTGATCGAATCGCAGCGCCGCTCCTACAGCCTCTGCCGTACGCCGTACATGGCTCAGATCGGGTTCACGATACTTGTTAAGGGGCGTAGGCACACAGATGATAACAACGTCGACGTTCGCGATTTCCCTAAGATTGTTGCTGGCACGGAAACGGCGATCCCGCAGCATTGAACCAATGAGGGCATCTGGTATGGTTCGGATGGTGGAGCGGCCTTCGTTTAAGGCTGCGACACGGGCCGAGTCGATATCGAAACCTATAACTCTAAAACCCTTCTGATGCGCCGTAATCGCCAGCGGCTGGCCCACATACCCCATTCCAACCACCCCGACAGTGGCGTTGCCGGTGCGGAACTTCATCACAATTCTATCAATGCGCGAACTGACGTCGTCCCGCAGTGCGTCGATCCGGATCGCCTCGTCCTGTCCTGCGAAATTCATCCGAAATACCCTGAAAATGGCGCAGGCACGACCGCTCCCCAAGCCTAGAGGCACGGTGATCGCTGGACCTTAGAGACTCTCGCCGCCCCTTGCCAAGCCCTCCGCCCCTCAAACTACCAGGACGAGGGTTCCATCATTTTCAACCCGATAAACTTCGCCGGTTCGCGGGCAAATCAGGTCCAGCCCCAGCTTGTCTCCGCTCTGACTAACCCAGCCTCGACGTCGGGCCGGGTTACCAACAACCAGTGCATGCGGCAGGACGTCTCTTGTCACAACCGCTCCGGCTCCAACCATGGCAAAGGCGCCGATTGTGCTGCCGCAGACAATGGTAGCGTTTGCCCCGATACTGGCTCCACGTTTCACCAGGGTAGGTAGGAATTCATCCTTGCGGCTGACATGCGCCCGCGGCGTCCGCACGTTCGTGAATACCATGCTAGGGCCACAGAACACGTTCTCTTCCAAGATTACACCTTGGTAGACAGAGACGTTGTTTTGAATCTTGCAGCCGTCGCCGATCTGCACATTTGGCCCGATCATGGCGTTCTGGCCAATGACGCACCCGGCCCCAATCCGGGCCCCCGACAGTATATGCGCGAAATGCCAGATCCTCGTGCCCTCGCCGATCTCCACGTCGTCGTCGACGATGGCTGTTGGATGTACGTAACAATGAGTGTTGGTCATGGGCAATTCGCTGCTGCTAGAGACCCCGAACGTCTCATGGAAATATCGCGTCTGGGTTCTGACGTCTCCGTTGGTTCCGGCCTTCGAGGTCCTTGTAAAGCTGCAGTAACCGCGGCTGGTACACGGAAGACCAATTATCCTGGGCGATAAACCGCCGGCACCCGTCCCGCGCGACTGCCAACTTTCCCTCTGTCAGGGATCCCACTAGATTTGCAATGCCCTCCGGCGTGAACTGTTCAGGAAGCGGCCATCCGCAGCCATACGTCTCCACGATGCGGCGCATTTCGAAGAAGGGCTGCACAATCATTGGAACCCCTGCATTTGGATATTCCCAGAGCTTGTTCGGTGTTGCGATCCAGTGGTTCAGCACCTTGTCCTCATAAGGCACGATCCCGGCCGTGGCTCCTTGCGTCCACGACAGTAGATCTTGCTGAGGAACTGCAGGAAGGAACTTCACAGTGCCTCCAGCCCCGGCGGCTGCAAGAAGCTTAAGTTCAGCTTCCAAAGCACCTGACCCCATCATGACCAGCGACCATCCCGCCGGCAGCAGCGCTCCCGCACGAACCAGCGTCTCCAATCCGCGAAGTTTGCTGAACCCACCTTGATAGATGAGAATCTTCTCCCCGAGCGGCAGCCCCGCCGCATAATGCAGCCGGCCGTCGTAACGACCAAGCTCGGCCCGCTCCATGGCGTTCCGGATAACGACAGCGCGTGGTGACCCCGGATAAGCGTAACGATAGTAATTTGCCGCGCTGTCGTTCACCGCGATGAATCCGTCTAGGAGCGGTAGATATTTTTCGTGGACGCGGCCGAAATAATCCGTCACGCCTGGACGCCGGCTGGCAACCGCCTCGTAGATTTCGTGAGCATCGTACACAAGAGGAATAGCAAGTGCCTTCTTCACGAGCCATCCCGTGGGGAGCGCGAGGCAGTCATGGCAGTGCACCACGTCGGGTTTCAAGCGAATGGCTGCAGCGGCCAACTCCTCAGAGCGGTAGCGATGAAAGGAGAAGCGAGCTGTCTTAGCTCCTAGCCAACCGAGCGGCTCTAGACCCATCTCTAACACCCAATCTGGAATCCAATGGGGTATGCGCGTTTGGATCCGGGGAAAGTTTGAGGCATGTTCCGAGTCGATCGAGATCATCCGGCGCCGCATCAGCTCTCTATTTTGCGACCGTCGCACTGACCTCTTGTGCGTGGCGCTTGCGGCATACCACAACGTAAGCACGGCCGATGACGCAGCTACGATGGCCACGCCCTGTCGCAAATCGGAGGCTGCGAGTGCCGGAAATACGCGTTGGACGAGCGGGATTGTCTGGTGGATCGCCGCCCGCGCCAACCGATAGAGACCGTATGCGAGCCCCGCGCAGACAGCCGCGAAGAGTGCCGCTCGAGGGATGCCCGACCGCCGGAAGCGGCGCCGTGCTTCCCGATACCATTCCACCCGCGAAATCCGGACCCCATCTGCCAGCCGCTCCTCGGAGCTATGGGCACTCGACTCCGGAATACCAATGATTGTGACCTGATGTCCCGCGGCTTGCAGGGTGTGCGCTTCGCGCATGACACGCCCATCACGCGTACCACTGTTATGAACGATCATGCACACGTTCATGATGGGGGAGGGTAGCGCTTATTGTAGCCGGTGGTCACATAAACACGCGCACCAGGCAAAAATTAATTGAAAGAGAGTTTTGGCAGGCCTGTCGCCGTGGACCGGGTGCGGATTGCCTCGCCACCAAGCGCCATGGAATTGGCTGCGGCTTCAAGAACCCGGAGAACCCGAATTCCCTCTACGCTATCGGTCCGCGGCGTCTTCTTTCCTGCCACACACGAGAGGAAGTGCGCGCACTCCTCCCGAAGCGGTTCCTTCTCGTCAACGCGCACCAACACGGGCTCTGCGCGCACTACGCGGACGGCGCCGGAGGAGACATCGATCCCGTGATCGAAAATCTGCAGCTTCTCCGGCCATTTCGCGGCATCGTCGAACACTGCCTGGGCGCGGGAGCCGATCAGCACGAGCTTGTGCTCTTTCACCGGATTAAGCCAGGAAACAGCGACGTCCGCTGTTACTCCGTTGTCAAAGTCCAGATGCACGCGCGCGATATCGGCGATATGGGAGTTAAGAATCGGGCGTCCGTGTGCAGAAACCCTCTGCGGCAGCTCGCCGAAAATTGCCAGAATAATTGAGATGTCGTGCGGCGCTAGCGACCACAAGACGTCTTCTTCAGTGCGGAACCGGCCGAGGCTTAGCCGGCGCGAATAGATGTGGCGCACCGTGCCCAAGCGCCCCGACCGAACCTCCTGGAGTAGCTTCCTCACCACGGGATGGTAACGGAGGACATGGCCAACCATCAGGATCCGTTGGCGTTCGCGCGCCATCTGCCCTAGGAGCTGGCCATCCGGGACGCTCATGGCGAGCGGCTTCTCGACAAAGACGTGCTTTCCGGCTTCGAGCGCCTGCCGCGCGTGGACGGCATGGAAGGCTGCCGGGGTGGCTATGGCCAGCGCTTCTATGTCCTCGTCCTCCAGCAACTCTTCAAAGCGGCGGGCGGGAACGTCATAACGGGTGGAAAACTCGGATGCCACGCTAGGCGCTAAGTCGCTGATTGCGGAAAGCGCGCCTAGCTGGGAGAGATTTCGGACGATGTTCTTGCCCCACTGGCCGCAGCCGATAGCGGCCACTTTCGGCTTCGCCAGCACCGGCGAAGCAAAGGCGCTGGACAAAGCCGCCTGCTCGGAACCATGATCCAAAGGCGTGAGATCCCACTACTCGCGTGGGCAACCTAACAAGGCGAAACGCCTCATACAACAGCAGATTCTGGCTCTGGTACCGAGCTGTTGCCTGCTTACTTGCCATTAAGCATAGAAGCCGTCAGGAAGTGCCGTCGGCGCCCATTCCTCAACTCGCGGTGCCCCCGTCGAATACAAACCACCACTCCGGCTCATCGAATGCATATTTTATTGCTTACGGACAATTTTGTGCCGGAAACAAATAGTCCAGCTCTCAGAGCGTATGAACACGCGCGCCAGTGGGTTGAAGCCGGACACCGTGTGACCGTCGTTACCTCGATACCCAATTTTCCACTGGGACGGCCACTGCCACCTTATCGGAATCAGCTGTACCAGCGGGAGCTGATCGAGGGCATCAACGTGGTCCGGGTCTGGACCCTGATGGCGCCAAATCGGGGAGTATTTTGGCGCTCGCTCGATTTTTTGAGTTTCGCGGTGACCGGATTCTGCGCCGGTTTGTTCCAGCGGGCCGATGTCATTCTGGCCAGTTCCCCGCAGTTGCTAACTGGCCTTGGGGGACGGTGGGTGGCAGCCCTAAAACGGCGACCATGGATATTCGAGGTGCGAGACCTGTGGCCTGACTCCATCGTGTCCGTCGGGGCGATGAAGGACAATCTCCTCATTAGAGGGCTCAGAAGTATGGAGCAGCGCCTCTATCGTAACGCCACCAAAGTTGTAGCCGTAAGCACCGGGATTAGGGACCGGCTCCAAGCGCGCGGCGTACCGGCAGCCAAGCTGGAGGTGGTGCCAAACGGGGTCGATCTTTGCTCATTGGATACCGCAACCGATGTTGAGGCGCTTCGCGACGCGCTTAGTCTCAGGGACAAATTTGTTGTCGGCTATGTCGGCACACATGGAATGGCACAAGGACTGGAGGTGGCCGTCGATGCTGCCCGTCTGCTGAAGGACAGCGGAATCCATTTCCTTTTCGTCGGAGAAGGTGCCCGACGGGACGCCGTAATCGCTTACGCTGAGAAATTGCACCTCAACAACGTGCAGTTTATAGGCCTCGTGTCCCGCGCGGCCGCTGCTGACCATCTGGCGCTCTGCGATGCCGTGCTGATCCCGTTAAGGCGAACCGATCAGATCCACATCACGATCCCGGCGAAAATGTTCGAGGCTGCGGCCATGGGAAAGCCAATGATCGTCAGTGCCGTGGGTGCATCCGCCGAGTTGGTACAATCCTACGGAGCAGGGATCGTTGTTGAGCCAGAACGGCCCGACGTTCTGGCCACGGCGATCTCGAAGTTACGAAGTGCGACGGAGATGCAGGCCAGCTTCCGCCGAGGAGCGCTTCGCATGGCCCGGGACTATGACCGCAGGAAGTTTGCCGGCGACATGCTACGGATCATGGCGCACGTCGTACAGAGGCCGCGCTCCTAACACCGTCCGCGCTAATGGGTACTGCTGCTGCTACTGCTTTTCGCCGTTCCGATCACCGTCAGGGCGGCCGCCGTGGTCGCCATCTTGCTCAGGATGTCCGTCGTGTTGATAGCGAAAACCGTCCAGTTGAACGGCAGCGGATCACGCGGAACGACAATCATAGATCCGGGAGGAATATCGTGGTTGTGACCGAAGCTGAACCAGCTGCTGCCTTCAGGCCGGGCAGTACCGTCAGGCAAGACGACAAACACCAGACTGTCGTCCGCTGCCCCGTTCTCCCCGCCGGCCATGCGGATGTAATCTTCCGCATTGAGGCCTGCCTTATAGGCGAAAGCGCCGCTGTTAAGCACCTCGCCTGTCACGCTGACCGTGGAGGGCCGTTTGGGCAGGTAGATCGTGTCCCCGGCCTCCAGCAGGATGTCGGCATCCGGACGCGTTGCGAGCAATACAGGATCGGCGGTTACAGAGATGCGGCCAAGCGCTGGCATCGTGCGCAAGGTTTGCGCAATCTGTTCCACATAGGAGAGGCCGGATGGATTCACCACCGTAGCGGGTTGGGTTGCAACGGTTGCAACATTGTCTTCCAGCAGTTGCGCGGTCCTCTGATTGCCGGATGCCTCCTGGATCGCTGCGCTTTGTCGCGTGAAGACTGCTCCGTAGGGGTAAGCCTCGTCGGTCAACCCGCCAGCACGGGCCAGTACGGACGACAGCCGCTCCCCCCGCGTGATGTCGAAGGTGCCGGGATAGCGAACTTGGCCAAGAATGGTGATCGTTTCGCCGTTCCGGTCGGAGAAGACCGGCCTCAACCGAATGGTATCGAAGGGTTTTAGCGAGATGCTGGCGAAATCGCTGCCGGTGACTCGCAATGTGTTGCGCACGGTGTGTGACGTGCCCATTGTCGTGTCGATCAGAGTCGAAGTGATTTCTACGGCAGACAGGTCGGCTTCCCGCTGGATACCACCCGCTGCCGCGACAAGAGACGAAAGGCTGGTATCGCCCACCGCGAGATAGGAGCCCGGATTTCGGACCTCTCCGTTGATCGTGACCAAGTAGTCCCGGGAGGCATTCACCAGCTCGACGGTGGGTATACCAAGATTGGCGGCGATCTGATCAAGCGACACCGTTGTAGTAGCGCTCTTGTTGGTTGCCACCGTTGCCGCGGCGCCGCCGGTGGCGCCTTCGGTCGCTTGCGCTTGCCCCAGTCCAGCTATAGGCGCGCCGGTGCTGGGAAGAGATGCCGTTGGCGTGGCCGATGGCTGTACCGGCGCGTTGCCGGCCTGCAATGCTGTCGCCACTCCGCCAGGAGGAGTTGCCCCAAAGACAGCGGTGCTGCTGTTTCCGGCGGAGGTGGTTGCCTGGCTGGATGGTGACGTAGTGGCTGGAGAGGAACTTCCGCTCGCCGAGCTTGTAGGCTGCCCGGCGGAGCCGGTCGGCATCTGACTTGCAGACGTGGTACCGGATGCTGGCGCTGCGCTTGGTGGTGAACCGGACGAGGTGGACGGGTGAATGGCAGCCAAAGGATTCTGCGAAGCTGAAGACGTGCTTCCCAGCGCGGCATTGGCGGCCGCTGCCAACGTCGCAATTTCCGACTGGTTGAAGACATAGATGAGATCGTTCTCGGTGAGCTTCAAATCTTCCTTTTTTGCGAAGGTACGCTCGATCGAGAAGGGAATTACTGACTGGAAATTTGACCTGGGCTCTCGCCGGATAACAAGGCCGAAAAGCGTGTAAGACTGCTGAGTAAGATCGTCGGGATCACGGATGAGGCTTGACATCGTCGGTGTGCTGCCAAGGGCCCGTTGCCCGGGGACGCTGACTTCTCCCATCAACGTGACTATGCCATTGGAGGCGGAACGCTCGAAGTCGACAAACATCACTTCGCCAGCACGAACAATACCGGCGCGTCCCACGGAGACCATCTGCGTCCGTCCATCGGGCAGCAACTCCAGCTTCGTGAGGCGCTTGGCGCCGGCGAGCTCGGATCCGCCAGCCAATTCGACCAGCGATTGCTGCGTGATAGCCTTGGCACCGGGGATTAGCTCATAAATTCCAGGCCTTTTGACCATACCGGCAACAGCCACAGTCTGCCCAATGGCGGGCACAATGATGCGATCGCCTTCCGTCAAACCCCCAATCGCTGCCGGGCCACCTGTAGCAATGAGCGCGTACAAGTCGATCCGGGTACGCCTGCCCCCTCGTACCAATATAACGTTGCGGAGGCTTCCGGTCTTTTTGATTCCCCCAGACAACAGAATGGCATCTACAGGCGTGTTGAGACCGGTGAGCGTTCGGAGTCCTGGGGCCGCGACCTCTCCCGTAACCAAGACGGCGACCTGCCGCACAGTTCCGATGGAAACAAAGGCCTGTGTACCGATCTGGGCATGGGCGACACGCTGCGAAACTTCCTGGCGTACTTCCCCGAAAGTACGCCCTGCGGCGGCGATGGGCGGAAGTTCCGGGAGGATGATGCGGCCATCACGATCCACTGTGACCGAGTAGGCAACATTCTCGTGTCCCCGCAGCACGACATTCATCTGATCGCCAACGCCCAAGATATAGGTATCCTGCAGGGCACCCACCTGGGCAACTGGTACGCTTGCGCCAACCCCGAAGGTGTCGTAGCCGAATTGAACTAGGGTGCGCCCCGCCCGCTGCGAGAAAAGCTGCTCCAAATGGGATTGGGTGACAGGTGCAGGCTGTGCCGGCGCGATCGCTTGCGTACCGGGTGCTGGAGCTTGGGTCGCAGGGGAAATGCTCGTCTGTGTAGGCAAGCTGGTCGTCGAGGGAACTTGAGCGCCGGCCGATGACGAGGTGGCCGAAGGCTGCCCATTAATAGCGTTTAGAATGCCCTGTACGTCTGGGCTCACCGTGGTCTGTGCATGGGTGCCCCACGTTGCAATTAAGGTTACCGCGACCACCGCCGCGCCTACGAGAGCGCAAAACCTTTTGACCACGACCAAAACCCCAGCTGTTCTGAATCCATGAAGAAATTCAATGGCGTTGGGGTTTTACTCTGAGGATCGGGTTCCTTCAAGCCGCTGGGTTGAACGCGTGGGGCATTGGATGTGGCGGGGAAAACTGTGGTGAGCCCGGATGGGATCGAACCATCGACCCTCTGATTAAAAGTCAGATGCTCTACCCCTGAGCTACGGGCTCCAGAGAACGATCGGACCATAGGTATCCCGGCACAACAGGTCAATCCATACCATTGCCAACTCCCCCCTCCCAGCCGCGCGCCAGCGCCGCAGCATGCGCTCGAAGCGCTCCGGTTGAGATTGCATCACGCAGCCCCTGCATCAGGTCTTGGTAGTAGGTCAGATTGTGCCAAGTGAGCAGTATCGAGGCGACGATCTCGTTCGCCTTTACAACGTGGTGCAGATACGCTCGGCTGAACTGGGTGCATGCGGGACAGCGGCACTCCCGGTCAAGCGGCCCGCTGTCTTCGGCATACCGCGCGTTACGCATATTGAGAGTGCCGCGACGGGTAAAAGCCTGTCCATTCCGGCCCGAGCGGGTCGGCAGCACACAATCGAACATATCGATCCCGCGTAGGACCGCCCCCACAATGTCGTCGGGCTTACCAACTCCCATCAGGTAACGGGGGCGATCCGCAGGGAGCAGCGGGACGGTGGCATCCAGAATCCCGAACATCGCGGACTGCCCCTCACCCACGGCAAGGCCCCCAATGGCGTAACC
>JAFAVP010000098.1 GCA_019242395.1 Alphaproteobacteria bacterium
CCTGCCACGCGAACCTTCATCGCTGCTGGGTCTCGCTTTGGGCGTGTCCGGGTTCTTCCTGGCGATTGCCGCGGCAGGAACGGAAGCATCCTTCGGACGAGCAGCTCTGGCCTTCGCATCTGCCGTTCTGATCGGCTTCGGCGTGGCGAAGCATCGCGCCGATTCTGTTGCCGCACCGGTGCTTACAAAGAAGGTCGGTCCGATGCTGCTGCAGGGCCGCGTGGATCTCGTGCAGCAACACGGCAAGGGTGTGCGTGCGGTTCTCTCGTTGGGGAATGCACAGCGCTTTCGCGGAGAGGCGCTGCCGAAGCGGGTCCGGGTGTTCGTCCGCAGTGGAGGCGAGAAGCTCAGGCCTGGCGATTGGGCCGAGGCACGGGTGGTCCTGTTGCCGCCCCCGCCGCCCGCCTCCCCGGGCGATTACGATTTCGGCCGCGCCGCGTTCTTTCGCCAGATTGGGGCGGTGGGTTTCACCTTCGGTGCCCCGAACCGGATAGCGCCGCTTCGGCGCGCCACGTTCTTCGAAGACATGGGACTGCAGATCGAAAGACTGCGATGGCGCGTTTCGGCCCGAATTCGCGCCGAACTGCCGGGCAGCAAAGGCGCGATCGCGTCGGCGCTGATCACCGGCGACCGTGGGGGCATATCGGATGGAGATGAGTCGGCGCTTCGCGACGCAGGACTCGCGCATGTCCTGGCCATTGCGGGATTGCACATGGCGCTGGTGGGGTTGGGACTGTTCTGGACGGTGCGCGCCTTCCTCGCGCTGTTTCCCGCTATCGCGCTGACGCAGCCAATCAAGAAGTGGGCGGCGGTTGCGGCTTTGGTAAGTGCCACCTTCTATCTGGTGATCAGCGGCGCGGCGACGCCTGCGACGCGCGCTTATATCATGCTCGCCACGATGCTGATCGCCATCCTCTTCGAACGGCCAGCGATCTCGATGCGCTCTTTAGGCATCGCTGCAACTGTGATCCTGTTCCTCCAGCCGGAAACCATCATTGAGCCGGGTTTCCAAATGTCGTTCTCCGCCGTGGTGAGTCTGGTTGCCATTGCAGAGTGGGAACGCACCCGCCACACCACAAGCACCCTGCCGCTGCCCGGCCTGCGGCGATACATCCGAGGAATCGCCACCACAAGTTTTGTGGGCAGCATCGCGACCGCGCCGTTCGCTGCATTCCATTTCGACCGCGCCACGCACTATGCGGTGCTTGGGAATCTGCTCGCCATGCCGGTGATGGGGTTCGTGACGATGCCGGCAGCGGCGCTGGCGTTATTCCTGATGCCGTTCGGGCTTGATGCCATTCCGCTGAAGGTCATGGGATGGGGCATCGGACTCATGCTCGCCATGGGCCGTTGGGTTTCAGGCCTGCCCGGTTCCATTTCACTCGTTTCGGCCTGGCCGATAACTGCAGTCGTTCTGTTGAGCATAGGCGGATTGTGGATCGCGCTCTGGCGAACACCCTGGCGCTGGCTTGGCCTGGTTCCCGTGCTCCTGGCTGCGGCCTTCATCGTCACCACGCAGCCGCCTGATGTGCTTGTGGCGAGGGATGGGATCACGATTGCCATTCGCGGGGCCGGCGGCCAACTCCGCTTCCTTCGCAAGCCGGCCGACAAGTACTCGGCCGAAGAATGGCTGAAGCGGGACGGCGACGCGCACACACCAGCGGTTGCGCTGGCCCAAGCCCGGGACGGCGTCAACTGTGATGCCTACGGCTGTGTGATGCGCGGCGCGAACGGAATGCGCGTCGCGGCCGTGTTGAAGCCGGATGCACTGGAGGAAGACTGCGCGGCGAGCCAGATCGTCATCAGCGCGGTGCCGGTGCGCCGCCACTGCACCGGGCCGCCGCTCGTCATCGATCGTTTCGATGTGGCGCGAAACGGTGCCTACGCAATTTGGCTGCACAATGGCGTCCAGGTGGATACCGCCCAGCAGGAACGGGGAGAGCGGCCGTGGAGCATGCCGCCTCCGCGCCGTCAGTACCGGCGGATCAGGCCCACCAGCTTCCCCTGAATGCGAACCCGGTCCGCGCCATAGAGCCTGGTTTCATACGCCGGGTTGGCCGCTTCCAGCGCGATGGAATCGCCTCGGCGGCGCAATCGCTTCAGCGTGGCTTCGCTTTGGTCTACCAGCGCCACCACGATCTCGCCGGTGTTGGCCGTATCGCTCTGCTGGATGATGACGGTATCGCCGTCGAGGATGCCGGCATTGATCATCGAGTCTCCGGCAACCTCCAGGGCATAGTGATCGCCGCGGCCCAACATGCTGGCCGGAACAGGCACCTCGGCCACCTTGTTCTGCAGGGCTTCGATGGGCGTGCCGGCGGCGATGCGGCCCAGCACAGCCACGCTTGCCGCGCCCTCCCCGTCGGCCCGGCGCGGGCTGCCCGCACTTCGCGTGTCTCCCGAGATCCGTGCGCCTTCTCCGCGAGAGGAGCGGGGGCCTGCCGCATGCATCAGCCGCTGCACCTGGCTGCGGCTCGTGGGGGGGCGCAAAGTGTCCGCCAGATTTTCCGGCAGTTTCACGACTTCGAGCGCGCGCGCCCGCTTCTGCAGCCGCTTGATGAACCCGCGTTCTTCCAGCGCCGTGATGAGCCGGTGGATGCCCGACTTTGACTTCAGATCCAGCGCGTCCTTCATCTCGTCGAAGGACGGCGGAATGCCGGTTTCCCGCACGCGCTCGTGGATGAACATCAACAGCTCGTACTGCTTTTTCGTCAGCATGCAGGTTCCTCCGACAACGGCGAGCTAGAACGAAGCCGCAACATTCCGTAATTGTTCTATGTTGGTTCGCAGGAGCCGTCAAGCACAAAATGTAGGGGCCTTTCGCGGGTCGCCCGGACGGCCTTCATTTAAGTGCGCGTCTTCATGGGTGGCGGAGCGACAACGCTCTACGGCATGTTCGGAACTGGGCGTATGGCGGAGACAGGCCGCGACACGATGACAGGCGCTCCATGTCTCTTTCTTGCGTGGTTGATCGGAGTATCGGCACTGCCTCTTCCTTAAAACTTTTTTGCGAGACTCCGTTTATCGAACCGCGGGAAAGAACAAATGCGCAAGACATCCATGT
>JAFAVP010000108.1 GCA_019242395.1 Alphaproteobacteria bacterium
GTCCGGTGACTTCATCGAACGCGTAAAGGGTGCGTCCCGCCCCAAAAAAAACCAGCCCGCCGTCGAACGCGGCAGGGGTAGCTTCCCCGTGCTCGACGTCAGATGTCCACAATAGAGACCCGCTGAGTGCGTCAAACGCCCAAAACAAATCATCCTCAGCCACAAATACGCGTCCGTTAGAAACCGCTGGAGTAGCCTCAGTGGAAGAGTACTGAAGGGAGGCACTCCATAGAATGTTGCCGCTGGTCAGATCGAAGGCCAAAAGAGCGGAAGGTACAAAGTCCACGACATAGCCGATGCCGTTCGAAAGGACGATATCCGAATACTCAATGGTGTTCACGGCAGTCGCCCAAAGTTCGCTCATGGAGCCAACGTTTCCAGGCCCCAAAACGTTTTCGAACGTGTTCTCGCGCCTGCCTTGGTTTTGGAACTGCGGCCAGTCTGTTCGAACCAGGAATGGGACCGACGCGGAAGCCCCTGTCGTTTCGCCGGTTGCCCCAAGAGTATGTGAGCCGGGTAGCGCAGATGCAGGTATTTTCAACCTGATCCTGAATTTGCCGCTGCTATCGGCGTGGTGTTCAGTTACGGGTTGTTGATCAAAATAAATCTGGATGGCTTCGCCAGCTCCGTAGCCAGTACCCGCAAGCCTAACTCCGATTTTGGGATGCCCCGAGGCCTAGAAACGGATACTTGGGCCGCATTGGCGTCCATCTGAGCCGTAGCGAAAAGCAAAGCTATGCCGCTCGCAATAGACCACAGTCGCGCTGGAAACAGCATCTCCCCTCCCCAAAAAGAAAGTGTATCTCTTAGACAGGGAGGGGTGCAACTCACCCGCAAGGAGTCACGTTTTCGGCCATACCGTGCGTAGCCCGTGGCTGAATACGGCCCGATTTGACAAGGCGCTGCCGTTCTTCCCCCATACCCCTTGGTCGATTCGGTGCTCTGTTTTTTTGAATGGAGAGCACCGTGCGTAGAGTCCCCCGCAGCCCAGAAGAAGCCTTTGAACCCGTGGCTGTCGGAATAGACAGCCTCTACCTGAGCAGCTTCGTCGATGGCCTTGGCATCGACTGGGAAGCACTCCGATTCGAAAAAGAGAAGCTTCGACTATCGCCGGGACGCGATCATAGCGAGCTAGAGTTCGGGGGAGAACAGTTCGCGCTGCATCGCGGCGGATGCAGGCCCTACAGCTTCCTTCTCAGCAACAGGGCCTTTCAGCTTCAGTTGGGCGAGAACATTCAGCCGCGCTGTCATGCGCAATTCCGTTCCCAGCTGTTGTGGCTGAGCGGGCTGGAAGGAGCACTCGACCGGTACGAAGCCATCTGGCGTAACCTGGGCTGCACATTGACGCGGCCCCATGTGGTTTCCCGGGTGGATGCAGCATTCGATTTCCATGTTCCGTCACCCGATTTCCGAACCGAGCATTTCCTGTCGCAGGCAGGAAAAGACGCAACTTGGCGGGAGAATACCAAGGCGCAAAGCTTGCAGTTTGGAAAGGATCAAATTGTCTGCCGCGTGTATGACAAGGTCGCCGAGATTGAGCAGCAGAGTGAAAAGGATTGGCTGTTCGATATCTGGGGCCGCCGCGAGGGCGTTTGGCGGTGTGAGTTTCAGATAAGGGGCGAACGGCTCAAAGAGGCGGGTATCGCTCACCTCAATCAACTCAAAGCCTATCTGCCCCTACTGGTGAAACATCTCGCGCGCTCGCACACCTCGCTAAGACGCCCTACGCAGGACAGCAACCGTTCGCGCTGGCCCCTGCACCCTATGTGGAAGGGCATCATTGCCTCTGCCGATAGACTCACCAACCCTTTGGAAGAGGCTCCTCCCCCGCTCCTGAGGGGCGGCTCCTATAGCCTCTACAAACAGGTTCAATCGGTACTGGGGAGCCTTAAGGGTCTCGCAGCGACGCTCTCCGAACAGAACGCTGTCACTTTAGTCGCGCTCTATGAGGCTAGTGAGGGGCTGGGCGGACCGCCCTATCGAAACAAGGGCGGGCCGCCCCAGCCCCTTGAGGACCCCCCTGCCGAAGCACGTCAGGCCCTTACGCCGGTAAGCCTAGAGACCCTTCTCCAAAGGCTGCCCCACCTCTTTGCCCCCTACCATTCGCCCGAGCTGTGGGAGCGGGAAGTGCGGGAGAAGATGCGCAGGCGGGAGTTGGGGCTATGAGCGCCCGCACCTCCAAGCCGCGCTTTATGCGGCCTGCAAACGACAATGGCAGCGGCCCTGGCCTCAAGGTCTATGCGGACCTCTTTGTCCCCAGCTCTCCCATGCGGATCGAAGTTGAAGTGATTGCGGAATTGCTGGAGTCTTTGCCGCCGCCCGATAACGACAATGGGCAGGAGGAAGAATCGTGAGCAAGCGTGTTGCGGTCTATGCGCGGGTTTCCACCACGCGCCAAGCCGAGAACGATATCTCTATACCGGATCAGCTGGCGCAGGCGCGGGGCTACTGCAAACAGCGCAGCTGGATCATCGCTCGCGAATTTGTTGACGCAGGCGCAAGCGCTCTCGATGACAAACGGCCCCAGTATCAGGCTATGATGGAAGCGGCCTGCATCGATCCTTCGCCCTTCGACATTCTGCTCATTCACAGCCAGTCGCGGCTCTTTCGCGATCCGGTGCAGTACGGCTTTACGAAGCGCCGCCTGGCGAAGCATGGCATTGCTCTTGTCTCCATGACACAGGACTTCGGGCAAGGCCCCGCCGCTGAATTTGCCGAACAGGTGATTGCCGCCGCCGATGCGCTGCACAGCGCGGAGACTGCAAAGCATGTCACCCGCACGATGCTGGAGAACGCACGGCAAGGATTCTGGAATGGTGCAACGCCACCCTTCGGTTATCGCACGGTTGAAGTGGAAAAGCGCGGCCAACGCACAAAGAAGCGGCTGGAGATTGCGCCTAAGGCGGCTGAGACGGTGCGGCTGATATTCGGGCTGTTTCTGGAAGGGGACGGAACAAGCGGCGCAATGGGGGTCAAAGCCATCGCGTCATGGCTGAATGCACGCGGGCTCACCCACAGCCTAGGCAAGCCGTTCTACCTAGGTACCGTGCACAAGATACTCACCCGCTCCACCTATTTCGGAACGCATTACTACAACCAGCACGATAGCCGCACCCACAAGCTTCGGCCCAAGGCCGAATGGATTGCCATCTCCGTTCCAGCACTGATTTCCGAAGCCGATTTCCGCATCGTGCAGGAACGGCTCTATCAGCGCAGGCCCGCCATGACGCCGCCGCGCACCGTGTCGAGTGATGTCCTTCTGACCGGCCTTGTCCGCTGTGAGAGTTGCGGCGGCCCCATGATGATCCGCACGGGCAAAGGCGGGCGTTATCGCTATTACGCCTGTGCAGGCAATCGCCTCAAAGGCCGCTCGCAATGTGCAAACCCGATTGCTGTTCCAGAAGCAGAACTGAACGGCCTTGTTCTAACCGCACTCACAGACCGGCTGCTTACGCCCGAGCGCTTGCCGCGCCTCTTGCATGAAGCCAATCGCAGCCGCCGCACCGCGCTTGCGGACACACTCTCCCGCCGCTCACAGCTGCGGAGAACCCATGCCGATATCCAAGGCAAAATCGACAAGTTGCTTGCCGCCTTCTCAGCCGGTGCAGCCGAGTTCGACAGTGTGCGCGATTACCTAAGGCAGCTGGAAAGCCAGCGTGAAGAAACAGTCCGCCTGCTGAGCACGCTAGAGGCCGAACCTCTACAGATTCGAAAGACACTCTCAAAAGCGCAAGCCGCCACGGTTGCGGCTCAGCTGAAAAGCCGATTGCTGGAGGCACCCGCACAAACCAAGCGCCGCTATGTACAGGGGCTGGTTTCCCGAGTCGTGGTGGGCAAAGAGCAGGCGGTGATTTCCGGGAGTCAGCAGGCGCTGGCAGCGGCGATTTCGGCCCCGAAAATGGACTCCACCGAAGTTCGCAGTTTTATACGGGAGTGGCGCACCCGGAAGGATTCGAACCTCCGACCCCCAGATTCGTAGTCTGGTGCTCTATCCAGCTGAGCTACGGGTGCGTGCGGGGGCGCAGAACCTAGGGACGGCAGCCGGCAATGGCAAGGCGTTGTCGGCCGGCAGAACGACAACCGCTTGTTCCTGCAGGACACCATGGTTAAGACTGGCGCCGCCGGGCGCCGGCTGTGGGCAGCCGGGGGCGCGTCGGCGCTTGAGCAAGAAAGCCTCGAAAGCGGAGTGGTGGATGCGTTCAGTTTTTCTGGCGGCGGCTATTTGCGCCAGTGCGGCTCTCGCGGGCTGTGCCAGCATTGACCAATCGCTCTTCGGCGCCAGCGGGCCGAGCATGGCCGGCAATGAGCCGAGCACCACGCCGGCACCGGAGAGCCCGGAGGACTCCGACGAGGCAGCCCAGCCGGCGCCATCGGGCGCGATTGCCCCGGCGCAGCCTTCGGAAACGGCTGCAAGCATGGCGGGTACGCTTCCACCCGTTGAGGGCGAGCCCACGGCCGCTCCCCCTAGCGAAACACCAGGGGTGACGGCCTCCCTACCTTCAGCCAACACGAGTGCGGCGCCCGCGACGGCAGCTGTGGCACAGGCTGCCCCGAGCGCGAGTGTGGTCCCCATCGCTCCCGGCCCGGATACAGGGACAACTGTGAACCGGACTATTGCCGGATTGCGCTCCAATCTTCAGGACGTTGCGAGCCGGGTAGCGGGTGCGGCCCAGCAGCTCACGAACCTGCGCCGCTCGAACGCGCAACAGCTCACCGCCTACTATCAGGCGCAGGCCCAGATATCCGCGCGGCTGCAGATCGGCACCACGCGTGCGAACCCCGAGTTGGTTTCCCAGTGGAACGCCGCGCAGGCAGCGCTCGATCAGGTCACCGCCAACGTCAACGCACTGAGCACGCTGGTGACACAGATCAACGGCGAGGTGGCCAGGACGCGCGGCTACCTCTCGCAGATTCAACAGACGGTGAGCCTCCCAGGGGCCGTGGACGAGGACCACCGGCAGCTGGCTGTCCTGGAAGATGAGGCCAACCAGGCCATCGTGGTACTGGACCGGCTCTCGCGTGACGCGACGGCCGATATCCGCCGGCAAGCTGCTGCACTGGGTACCGAGCGGACCAAGCTTTCGCAGATGGCAGAGAGCATCAAGGCGGGCGATCTCTATGCGAGCGGCGGCTCTCGCGCTGTTTCAACCGCACCGGCAGCGCCGGTTTCGTCCGTCAACCTAGGATCCGGCGGTGCCCCGATTGTCAGCATCCGCTTTTCGCGCAAGAACACAAACTACCAGAAACAGCTGTACAACGCCCTGCAGCAAGCCCTGCAAGCACAGCCAAGCGGCTCCTTCAATGTGGTGGGCGTTTCTCCCACCCGCGGCTCCGCCGCCGCAGTACAAGCGGCCCAGAACGAGGCGCGGCGGCATGCGCAGGACGTCATGCACACGATGACCGAGATGGGTGTTCCCGCCACCCGCATGTCTATTTCCTCCGCCACCGATCCGGCCGCGAGAATGAGCGAAGTGCGCGTATTTCTCCGCTAGGTAACGCCTGTTCAGGGAAGCAAAGTTGAGAGGCGGGGGAGGGGCTAAATCCGGCTGCCAGGCCGAAAGCGTCAAAGCTGCGCGACGAATGACGAGATTACGCCGTTTAGGCGTCGCCATGCTACGCTAGCGAACCCCGAACGAAAACGAAGAAATGAGACTCCGAACACTGGTCTGCTTCGCCGCCCTTCTTGTTGCGCCTGCCAGCGTGCAAGCGCGCAATGCGCTCGTACAGCATCACATGATCGCGGCTGCCAATCCGTACGCCAGCCGCGCCGGATTGGAGATGCTGCGCAAAGGTGGTTCGTCGGTGGATGCAGCCATCGCCGCGCAAATGGTGCTGACCTTGGTCGAACCGGAATCCTCCGGCATTGGCGGCGGCACTTTCGTCCTGTTGTACGACCCCAAGCAGAACAAGGTGACGAGTTTCGACGGCCGCGAAACCGCGCCCGCTTCCGCGACGCCAGGAATGTTTCTCGACGCGTCCGGCGCCCCCCGCCCTCACATGGATGCGATCCCGGGCGGGCTTTCCGTCGGCGTTCCCGGCGATATCGCTGTGCTGGAGCTCGCGCACAAGAAGTACGGCAAGCTGAAATGGGCCGGGCTTTTTCAGCCAGCCATTGCACTGGCCGAACGCGGATTTCGCGTCAGCCGCAAGATGGCAGAGGAAATCCGCGAAGAGCCGCAGATGGCAAAGATGCCGGACATCCGGCGCTATCTCTATCATGCCGACGGCACGCCCCTGCGCGAAGGCGAGATACTGAAAAATCCGGAGCTCGCGCAAACCCTGCGCATAATAGCCCTAGGCGGCGCAAAAGCGTTCTACAGTGGCCCCATTGCGCAGGCGATTGTCGACAAGGTGCAGCACGCGCCCGTTAATCGCGGCGGCATGACACTCGCGGATCTCGCCAGTTACAGGGCTGTCGAGCGCCCACCGGTATGCGGCGCGTATCGCACCTATCGCCTGTGCTCGATGGGACCGCCGAGTTCCGGCGGCGTGGCGGTGCTGCAGATTCTCGGAATGTTGGAAGGGTTTCCTTCCGCACAACTCGCGCCTAACAGCTTAAGCGAAGTGCATCTGGTAAGCCAAGCGGAGCGCCTCGCCTTTGCCGATCGCGCGCAATATTTGGGCGATCCGGACGCGATCCATGTGCCGGTTGCGGGGCTGCTCCACCGTGGTTATCTGCGCCAGCGTTCGCTGCTGATCGATTCCAGGCGCGACATGGGCTCCGCCGCGCCCGGAACGCCGCCGCACGCACAGACGCCTTACGCGCCGCAGCGCACGCCGCAGCTTCCCGGCACCAGTCACCTGTCGGTCGTGGATGACGCGGGCGAAGTCGTCTCCATGACCACCACCATCGAATACACCTTCGGCTCTGAGATGATGGCGAAAGGATTTTTCCTCAACAACCAATTGACGGACTTCTCTTTCGAGCCCACGCGAGACGGCAAGCCTGTCGCCAATGCGCCCGCGCAGGGCAAACGGCCGATGAGCGCCATGTCGCCGACTATCGTCTTCGGCCCGGACGGCAAGTTCAAAATCGCCGCCGGTTCGCCGGGCGGGCCGATGATTATAACCTACGTAGCGGAGGCCCTAATTGGCATGCTGGATGGGAATCTCACGCCGCAGCAGGCGGCCGCTCAGCCGCACTTCGCCAATCCGAATGGCCCCACGATTCTGGAGAAGGACACCGCTATCGATTCGCTTGCACCGCAGCTGACCGCGATGGGCCATAATGTTGTGCTGCACGATCTGGGAAGCGGGCTGCACATTGTCGAACGCGTGCCCGGCGGCTACATCGGCGGCGCCGATCCACGCCGCGACGGCATCGCGCTGGGCGATTGATCGTGGCGCTTAGCTGAAGTCGCGGTGCCCCCAGACTACCGCAGCTTGCTCTCGACCCATTTCAACACCGCCTCTGGCTTCTCCACCATCGTGTTGTGACCCGCGCCAGCAATATCTACGGAAGCGTCATCATAGCCACGCAGCTGTTCGAGCGTGACGAGCGCATCGGCTTCTCCGCGCGCCAGGTGAATCGGGCATTGCGCGGCGGCGATCATTTTCTTCACCGGTGCCGGGCTGACGTTCGCTGTTGCAGGGCTCGCGGCGAGGCGCCATGCGCTGTCTTCTTCCAGCACACCGGAGAGCGCGATTTCGGACTCCGGCGG
>JAFAVP010000147.1 GCA_019242395.1 Alphaproteobacteria bacterium
CACCTCACTCTATTTCGCGTGGATGGCAAAATGACGGAGCTTTCGGTCCGCCTGGCGCGGCCATCGCGCGATGCCGAGCGCATCGTGAAGCTGTTCGCGTTGAAGCTGGATTCACCAGCCGAGGATTTCGATGCTGAGTTCGGTTTCGAGGCGGCGCGGCTGGACATCACGCAAGCCGACCGTATGCCGCCGCAACAGGCTGCCATTGCCGCCGGTTCAAAACTTAATGCGGAAGAAAAACTATCGTTGCTGATCGATCATCTGGGCAGCCGGCTGGGTCTGGAGAATGTGCTGCGTGCGCATCCCTGGGACACGCATATTCCCGAACGCGCCTTTGTGATGCAGCCCGCGGCGCATGCTTCGGCATGGGATGAAGAGGACATCCGCATGCGGCCGTTGCTTATGCTTCCTTGCGCGGAACCGGCGGACGTAACGGCTATGGTGCCGGAAGGCCCGCCGCGGCAGTTTCGCTGGCGCGGTGTTCAGTATGAGGTCGCGAATGCCGAGGGCCCCGAACGCATTTGCCCGGAATGGTGGCGCGACAGTCAAAACCGCACCCGCGATTACTACACGGTGGAAGATAGCCGGGGCCACCGCTTCTGGCTCTATCGCGACGGCACATATGGCGCAGACCCGCGCTGGTTCATGCATGGCGTATATGCGTGAGCGGATACGTCGAGTTCGCCGTCACCACCAACTTTTCCTTCCTGCGCGGCGCCAGCCATGCGGAAGAGCTGGTGGAACGCGCGGCAGAGCTGGGGCTTGAAGGAATTGGCGTCGCCGATCGCAATAGCTTTGCCGGCGTGGTCCGGGCGCATATCGCGACGAAGGATTTAAACCTCAAATTTTTCGTGGGCGTGCGCCTTGTCACCACAGACGGCTTTGAAACACTCGCTTACCCGATGGATCGCGCGGCATACGGCCGGCTCTGCCGCCTTCTCACCCGCGGAAAGCGCGCCGCTGAGAAGGGCGAATGCAAAATTTCGCTCGAGGATATGTTGGAATTCTCCAAGGGCCAGATATTCATCGCCCTTCCACCTTCAGATCTGAAGCGAATTACCGAACTTCCGCCTCCCGCCTTGAGGGGGAGGCAGATTTCTTCCGGTGCGCAGCGTCGGAAGAGATCGATGGGGGGTGGTATTTCCCAGCAACACTCATCCCCGAAATTTGCTCCGCAAATTTCGACTCTCCTTCAAGGAGAGGGTTCGAATGTCATTCTGTTTCAAAAATGGCACGAAATCTCTCAAGAAAAATCTGACGAGAAAAATACATTTACGAACCGACTCCAGCGTCTCTGCGAGACAGCACCCAGCCGCGTCTATATCGGCTCGACGGCGTTGTACGAGAACCGGGCAGCGAAGCGGCTGGCAGAGCTGGCGGCGTTCGCGCGCGAGATGCATGTGCCGCTCGTCGCAATCAATGACGTGCATTATCATATACCAGAAAGGCAACAACTGCAGGATGTGCTCACTTGCATCCACGGAAATTGCACCATCGGTGAAGCCGGCAAGCGGCTAGCGCAAAACGCAGAACGCCATCTGAAATCGCCGGAGGAAATGGCGCGGCTGTTCGCCAATTACCCTGACGCCATCGCCCGCACGATAGAAATCGCCCACCAATTGAAATTCTCACTAGAGCATTTGGACTATCAATATCCCGATGATGCCATTGGTGGCGCCGATCCTCAGGAATCGATAACAAAACTGGCTTGGGAAGGTGCAGCATGGCGATACCCAAACGGCATGCCAGAAAAAATCTGCAAACTTATTGACTATGAGCTGAGGCTTATCGAGGAGCTCAAATATGCCCGCTACTTCCTGACTGTATGGGACATCATCCAGTGGGCGAAAAGCAGGGGAATTTTGTTTCAGGGCCGCGGCTCTGCGGCCAATTCGGCTGTCTGCTATATGCTGGGAATTACGGCCGTCGATCCCGTTAAAACAGATGTTTTGTTCGAGCGCTTCATCTCCGGTGCGCGTGGCGAGCCGCCGGACATCGATATCGATTTCGAGCATGAACAGCGCGAGAAAGTTATTCAATATATCTACGAAAAATATGGCCGCGACCGGGCCGGCATAACAGGCACGGTTATTTGTTACCGCGGCAAAAGTGCAATTCGCGATGTTGGCAAGGCGCTAGGGCTCTCCGAAGACATGGTGGGGCTGCTTTCAAGCAATCTCTTCAGTTGGGGTTGCAGCATGGAAGATGTGCGCGTTGGAGATGTGGGACTAGATGCTGCCGATCCGCGACTGGCCATGGTACTCAATCTCGCACGCGAACTTTACGGGTTCCCGCGCCACCTCTCGCAGCACGTCGGCGGCTTCGTAATTGATCGGAATGCCTTGGAAGAAATGGTTCCTGTCGGCAACGCCGCGATGGAAGACCGCACTTTTATAGAATGGGACAAGGATGACATCGATGTCATCCGCATGTTCAAGATCGACGTGCTGGGCTTGGGCATGCTCACATCCATTTCGAAGGCATTCAAATTGCTGAAACAGCATTACAATGAGGAACTCGACAGAACGCACAACATAAAGAAACTCGATCTTGCGGCCTTCCCGAACGAAGATTCCGCCGTCTACGATATGATGCAGAAGGCCGATACAATTGGCGTCTTTCAGATCGAATCGCGGGCGCAGATGTCGATGCTGCCGCGATTAAGGCCAGAAAAATTCTCCGACATCATCATTGAGGTGGCCATCGTTCGCCCTGGCCCTATCCAAGGGGGTATGGTGCATCCCTATCTGCGTCGGAGAGAGAGGCTCGAGGAACCGAATTATCCCAGTAAAGAGTTGGAAGATGTTCTAAAAGATACACTTGGTGTTCCACTGTTTCAGGAACAGGCGATGAAAATCGCCATCGTGGCAGCGGGGTTCACACCGGGAGAGGCGGACCAACTGCGCCGCGCCATGGCGACTTTCAAGCGTAGTGGCACCATTCCGAAATTCCGCGAGAAGTTCATCAATGGCATGATCGCGCGCAATTACAAGCGCGATTTTGCCGAACGCTGCTTTGATCAGATCGAAGGCTTCGCCGATTACGGCTTTCCCATGAGCCACGCCGCGAGCTTCGCACAGCTTGTTTATGTTTCAGCCTGGATCAAGCGGCACTATCCGGATGTGTTCTGCGCCGCGATGCTGAATTCGCAGCCGATGGGATTCTATGCGCCGGCGCAATTGGTGCGAGATGCCGCAATGCATGGCGTCGAAATTCGCCCACCGGATGTGAACGCCAGCGAATGGGATTACACCCTGGAGCCGCGCACTATAAATTCACCCCCCTCGCCAGAGGAAATGGCAAATGAACCGAGTAAATGGGGGGCCGGCAAATGTGCCGTCCGTCTTGGGTTGCGGCAGATCAAAGGATTCCGGAAAGAACATGCCGATGCACTGGTAACGGCACGCGGGGGCGGCTTCGACGGTGTGCGGCATTTGGCGCTGGCCGCCAATTTGCCGAATGAGGCGCTCATCCGGCTTGCCGAAGCCGATGCTTTCCGCTCGCTTGGATTGAGTCGACGGGAAGCATTGTGGTGTGTGAAAGGCTTGGATGGCGGCGCGGAGGAATCACGCAATCCAGTTCCGGAATTGCCCATTTTCAAAGCTGCCGATGCTGAAACTCTCCGCCGCGAAGAAGAAGTGCGCTTGCCGCCACTCCGGTTGGGCGAACACATCGTGCAGGATTACATGAGCATGCAGATGTCGCTCAAGGCGCATCCGCTGTCGCTATTGCGAACCAAATTGAGCGCCCGCGGGGTCACGCCAAATGCAAAAATCATTGCCACACTGGATGGTGCTTGGATCACGGTGGCTGGCCTCGTGCTGGTACGGCAGCGGCCCGGAACAGCCAGTGGCGTTATCTTCAGCACGTTGGAAGATGAAGCTTCCATTGCCAATATCATCGTGTGGCCCAAAGTGTTCGAAGGCTATCGGCGCACACTTCTTGCCTCCCGCCTTCTTATGGTGACCGGCAAACTGCAGAAGCAGGGCATCGTGACCCATGTCATCGCGGACAAAATGGTTGATCTGACCGGCGAGCTAGCGCTGCTCTCTACGAGTCGGGGCGACAAATGCGAAGCGCTCGCCCGTGCGGATCAGGTGAAACACGACGGTCAAGGCTCGTGGCGCGATGCGCCGCACCGCCGCCGCCGAAACGGCGAGGCCACTCCGAAAAGCCGCGATTTTAGATGAGAAATAGCCGAGGCTTCCGCCTCGGCTATTTGGTTGCGGGGCTAGGATTTGAACCTAGGACCTTCAGGTTATGAGCCTGACGAGCTACCGGGCTGCTCCACCCCGCGTCATTGCAATGGCCGCGTATAAGGCAACCAATATGCGCTGTCTAGCTCCTAGAGCTGCGTTCTTGCAGTCCGAGACTCCGCATGCCGAGGGCGAACACATTATCATGTTTTCCAGTTGGAACCTAGATGCTCGGTCAAGGTATGATCAGGTCACCGACCTCAGAGAAGCCCGTGCACACTGACTCTTACCGCACATGTTTTGGCGCCATCCTTCATCGGCAGCAACTTACGTTCACCTATCGAAATCGGCGACGCGAGGTCTGCCCGCACGTTTTAGGTTTCACGAAGCAGAAGGAAATGCTGCTGGCCTATCAGTTTGCAGGCGAGACAAATGGCGCGTTGCCAGCGCGTGGCGAATGGCGGTGCTTTAAGATAGCGGAGATGCATAGCATAGAGGTGCGTGACGGTACGTGGCATACAGGAGAAAGCCATCAAAATAGGAGCACATGCGTGGCTGACGTAGACTTGGATGTAAACCCACACGCTCCCCAACGTTCTTGGACCTTCCACCGGCGCTGAATAGCGTGATCTTCTACACTACATAGCCAGTTCCCGGATCTGGCTGTTTGCAAGTGTAAGCTTGGCAATCGATAAATCGGTCCGCTCTAGTTCGCCGAGAAATCCTTGAGTTCGGCTAATGGCATCGGCGTGGGCTTTGGCCCAGGCCTCAGCTACCCGGACGCCTTCAGTGCGCGTGCGTGCAGCGGGGCTCTCAAGACCCTGAAGCGCATGCGCCGTCAGTACACGCTGGCTGGAATATAAATCGTCTACAATGCGGCGGATTGCCAAACGGTCCCAGTGTTCGCCCACACTGATCTGGGACGCGAGCCCCCGCAAGCGGTCCAAGCCGAGGATGGTTCCCACCGCGAAATAGGCGCCTGCAACCAGGTCAATGGCGAGGCTTTGCGCGTGCGCAAGGCGTGCAATCTCGGGCGCAGTGCTCCATAGCGGCAGCGCCGCCACGTCGTGCGCCAAATCTTCAGGCACGCCCGCTTCCATCAGGCTGGTTATGTACCCCATTCGCTCGTCCAGCTCATAGCTGGAGATTAGGGTAGAATAGGTACCGCGCAGTGCATCGACCCCTGCTCGGTAACGGCCGACCGTTTCGGCGAGATCGGCATTGGCAGGCAAGTTTATAAGGAACCACAAGCCAATGCGCCGCAGCATCTCCGCGATTTCCGCGTACATGCCTGTCTGAGTTTGCGCGTGCACCGTGTAATCGAGTGCATCAATCCGGGCTTTGATCGAGTCCAGGCCAAAAGCACCCTCCGCCACCGCGAAGGCGCGAGCTATGCGCGATGCCGTCGCCCCCGAGATCTCCTTCATACGCTGCACGAAAACAGGGCCAGCAAGGTTAACGATGCGATTTGAAATGACGGTTGAGATGATCTCTCTTCTAAGGCGATGATGTTTGAGTTCGCCGGCAAATCGTTCTGCCGCGGCACGGGGGTAATAGTTTGCCAGCACCGAGCCAAAATAGGGATCGTCGGGCACGTCGCTGACTAGCAGCTCTGAATCCAGATCGAGCTTGGCGTATGCCAGGAGCACCGCAACGCTTGGCCTTGTGAGCGGCGTTCCTTCTTGTGCGCGCCGGCGCAAAACAGAATCGTCTGGCAGGAACTCGACGGCACGATCCAATTTCCCACGCCGTTCGAGGTCGCGCATAAAGCGGCCCTGCGCGTCGAGATCCTTAAGCCCCAGAAGCTGGGAGACGCTAAGGGCCAGGGTCTGATCGTAGTTATCCTTCAGCACATGCGCCGCGACCTCACCTGACATTTGTTCCAGCAGGCGGTCTCGCTCCTCCGCAGTCAGCTCGCCTCGCCGGAGGGGGCCGCTCATCAGGATTTTTAGATTGACCTCGTGGTCGGATGTATCCACTCCCGCCGAATTATCTATCGCATCGGTATTAATGCGGCCGCCTCGGCGGGCGTATTCAATCCGACCGAGTTGGGTGCATCCAAGATTTGCGCCCTCACCGACCACTTTGGCCCGAACTTCCGCTCCGTTTATGCGGATGGCATCGTTGGCGCGATCTCCTACGTCCAAGTTCGTCTGGCTGGACGCCTTCACGTAGGTGCCAATGCCGCCGAACCAGAGCAGATCAACGGGAGCACTCAGCAGTGCCTTCATCAGCTCGCTTGGCGAAGCGCTGACGCGGGCGAGACCCGTCAGCGTCTGCAATTGTGGTGAGACAGGTATTTCCTTCAGACTACGGGAATAGATGCCGCCGCCTGGAGAAATCAGAGACCTGTTGTAATCGTCCCAGCTCGAGCGCGAGAGCTCGAAGAGTCGCTTGCGCTCGGCCCAGCCTGCAATCGCATCCGGATCTGGATCGACAAAGATGTGCCGGTGATCGAAGGCGGCGAGGAGCTTCGTCTGCTTCGACAACAGCATGCCGTTGCCGAAGACATCTCCGGACATATCGCCGATGCCGATGCAAGTGAACGGCTCCGTCTGAATGTCACGGCCCATCTCCCGGAAATGCCGCTGTACGGCGACCCAGGCACCCTTCGCCGTGATGCCCATCTTCTTGTGGTCGTAACCATGGCTGCCGCCGCTGGCGAATGCATCGCCCAGCCAGAAGCCCCGCGCCTCCGCAATTCCGTTGGCGATGTCGGAAAATGTTGCCGTGCCTTTATCGGCCGCAACAACGAAGTATGGATCATCGGGATCATGACGGACCACCTGTTCCGGTGGAGTGATCGCCCCGTCGGGTCCTATATTGTCGGTCAGATCAAGCAGAGCGTTGATGAACGTCTTGTAGGCGGCGACGCCGGCAGCCTGCATCTCCTCGCGGGTGCCGGTCGCAGGCAGGCGCTTGGGATAGAAGCCACCTTTCGCGCCGACCGGTACAATCACCGCATTTTTTACCTGCTGCGCCTTTACGAGGCCCAAGACCTCGGTGCGAAAGTCCTCACGCCGGTCTGACCAGCGGATACCGCCGCGAGCCACCTTCCCGAACCGTAGGTGCACGCCCTCAACGTGCGGTGAGTAGACAAAGATTTCGTACAGCGGCCGGGGCGCGGGCAGCTCGTCAAGGGTGCGCGAGTCGAGTTTGATGGACAGGTACTCTTTGCACTGGAAGAAGTTCGTTCGCAGGGAGCAGTCAACCACATTCCGGAGCCGCCGAACAATTCGATCATCGTCAAGACTTACTACTGCACCGAGGGCGCCATCGATCTCCGTGCGAACACGTTCCACCTTTTCCTGGCGGTCGGTGAGATTCGGCGCGTGACGGGCATGAAAGAGTTCGACCAGGAGGCTAGCTAGGTGAGGGTTTCGCGACAATGCCTGCTCGATATAATCTTGGCTAAACGCAAAACCGGCTTGGCGCAAAAATCTCGCCGATGCGCGCAAGATGTTGATTGTTCTCCAGTCGAGGCTGGCGGATACGACTAAACGATTGAAACCATCGTTTTCAGCCCGTCCCTCGACTACAGCCTGAAACGCCGATTCAATGGGGCCTTTAATCTCGGCCATGCTGACCGTGCCGCCGTCTACTCGTTCCATCTGAAAGTCGAGCACGGCCGCTTCTGCCGACGATCTTGGGCCTGCATTCAGAGTTAGGGGATAACTATCCTCGGCAATGACGCGGAAACCGAGATTCTCGAGTACCGGAAGGGACGCCGAGAGCGGTAATACCTCTCCAAGCACGTAAATCTTCAGCCTCAATACATGAGCTGCATCGCCAGGTAGACGATAGGCGCGCGCTTGCACATTCCCGCCAAGCTTGATCAGACGTTCGAGCGCTCCCAGGTCCGTTATTGCTTCTTCCGGGGAGAATACGTCCCTGTACCTTGGCGGAAAGATATTCCGTCCTCGACTCAGATTGCGCGGACCCTCTATCGCACCATGGGTCCGGATAATGGCGGCCGCGAAACTGTCCTCCCAAGTACGAATAGCATCCGCGATTTCTGCCTCTAATGCTGATGTATCGACGCTTGGACGCGGCCCGGGCTCACGTCCGACGATATAGTGGATGCGCGCCAACACAGACTCATCGATGGTCGGGTTGGAGGCAGAGGTTCGTCCATTGTAGGCGCGCGCGAGAATGGAATGGATTTTCTCGCGTGCGTTCGTGTCGTAGCGGTCTCTTGGAACGAATACGAGGAGCGACACGAAACGGTCAAAGCGATCGCAGCGCGCGAACACGCGCACCTTTGGGCGCTCTCCGAGGCGCAGGATGCCGAGAGCTGTTCGAAACAGCTCATCTTCACTGACCTGGAAGAGTTCGTCGCGTGGAAAAGCATCAAGAATATGCGCCAACGCCTTGCCATCATGACTGTTGCGGGGGATACCAACACGCTCCAGCACCCGCTCAACTTTGAGCCGCAGCAATGGAATTTCACTCGGACGACGGCTATAGGCTCCAGACGTAAACAAACCCACGAAACGCCGCTCGCCGGTAAGCTTGCCGGAAGCGTCAAACGTCTTCACGCCGATGTAGTCCATGTGCACCCGGCGATGGACCACCGTACGCTCGTTTGACTTTGTGATGATGAGTGGCTCGGTCTGCGATAGAAACCCACGTATTTCCGCGTTCAAATCGCCAGTATGCTCGCCGCGTCGGACAACGCGAGTTTCAATGTCTGTCAAAACCCCTAGCCCAGACTGGGCAACGGGCTGCAGCGTTCCACCGTCCTCAGCGGAATAAGTGTAGTCGCGCGCGCCCAGAAAGGTGAAGTGGTTGTTTGCCAGCCACTCGAGGAACGTGAGGCTCTCGTGAAGCACGTCCGCTGCTACAGGCGGGGGGTTCTTTTTCAGGAGCCCGACCGTTTCGTACAGATGAGCCAGCATCTTTTGCCAGTCGTGAACTGCAAGCTTTACTTGCTCGAAGACATTTTTGATCCTGGCAGCAACAACCCGCCGCTGCCCTTCTTCAGGAATAGGATCAAGCGCAAGCACGATAATGCTCTCACGAACTGCCGTTCCTGCGGCATCCCGTGTGCCCGATGCATCCCGTCTGATCGGCATGATCGGATGGTAAAAGGCGTGGATTCTAATTCCTTGGGCGCTCAACTCCGCCACCAAGGAGTCGAAAAGAAAGGGCATGTCGTCATTGGCGGCGATCAACAGTGTTTCATTCTGCACCCCCGTGTCGCTGCGGATACCAAACGGAAGCAGTTTCACCAGCGTTTCCCCGGCCTTGCGATGGCGAGTTTCTCGGAAGGCGAGTTCCGCCAACTGAACCAGCGACTGAGGCGCATAGCGTGTGATATCTTCCGGTGGGGCACCCGCGTACAGGGCGGAGAAAAAGGTTCTTAGCCCAGGAGCGGCAGAATCGATCGGCAGCAATGCTTCTGCCGCATGCACGCGGTCGATGGCGATATCATCTTCGCTGAGAGATCTCGGCGTGTTCTCCGGGTTCGCGGCGGTCTGGAGGGTCATATCGCTCGGGCAAGGTTGAAGCGGGCGGAAACTAGCCGTCCGACTGCAATGCTTAAAGAGCAATTGCGTGGCGCACGACACGATTCCGGGCACGAGAGACGGCACGCCCCGGATTCCTGACCAGCACACGAATCACGTTAGCAATTTGTCAACCATTCGGGCTCACTCAGAAAACTGTTTCCGGGGCATAAAGATGGCAGACAGCCGCCGTACCAAGAGCGTCTACGTTCCGCTTTCCCGGAAAACGGCCTTCGCCGATGCACTCGCGGAGGCGCGTCTTGCCTTGGCGCGGGCGATCCGTCTTGCGCTGCTGCGCGGGGCCGGCGCCTTGGTGTTTGTCAGTGCCTGCGCTGGGCTCGTCGCTCTCGCCACCTTCAGCCCGGGCGATGCCAGCCTGGACAACGCCACGATCCATGCTCCCTCTAATTGGCTGGGCGGGTTTGGTGCCACGGCGGCAGACCTGCTCCTGCGCACGTTTGGAATTGCCGCACTAAGTTTCCTAGCGCCGCCGGCCATTTGGGGCGCCCGGGCGATGACCGGCCGCTCCGTAACGCGTCCTCTCTGGCGGGCTGTGGCTTGGCCGGTTGCCACCGTGTTCGTGGCAGGCGGCCTGGGCATTCTGCCCAAACTGGAGGCGCTGCCCGCGGAAACCGGGGGATTGCTGGGACTGGCCATCGCCGGGCTGTCGCGGCATGCGGCAGCAGCATACAGTGAGCCGTGGCTGGCATTCGGCGCCCCGGCCATCCTCCTGCTGGTCGGGCTGCCTCTGGCGTTCCTGGCGACGGGGCTAAAGTTCCGGCCGCTTTTGCGCGGCCTCGCCAACATACCCGCGCTCGTGTTCTGGGCCTTCCAGCGCCTGCCGCGGCTGCGCTCGCGGGAGCGGCCGGTCTTGGATGATCGCGGCGATGAAGACGAAGAAGACGCAGAGGAAGAGGAAGACCCTTACGGGCTTTCCCTTCGCCCGGAGCCAATCGCCGGCGGGCTCACTCGCGCGGATGAGCGTCGGCGCGAGATTCGGGTCAAGCGCGAGGAGAAGAAGCTCGCGAAATCCGCCAAGACGGCACGGCAGCCTGCGCTCAATCTCGGTTCCTCCGAATTCCAGCTCCCGCCCCTGGGACTGTTGGCCGAACCGGTCCAGCACCAGGACAATGCGTCACTTTCCGATGAGGCGCTGGAAGAAAACGCTCGCATGCTGGAGGCGGTGCTCGCCGATTTCGGCGTCAAAGGCCGCATTATGGCGGTGCGCCCCGGGCCCGTTGTCACGCTCTACGAGTTCGAGCCGGCCGCTGGCGTGAAATCCTCCCGCGTCATCGCGCTGGCCGACGATGTGGCGCGCTCGATGAGTGCGGTGGCGGCGCGCATCGCCGTGGTGCCGGGCCGCAACGTCATCGGCATCGAGCTGCCCAACCAGCACCGCGAAACCGTGTACCTGCGCGAGCTTTTCGCCTGCAACGAGTTCGAAAAGTCGCGTGCGCCGCTGCTGCTGGCGCTGGGCAAGACCATCGGCGGCGATCCGGTGATGGCCGACCTCGCCCGCATGCCCCACTTGCTCATCGCGGGCACCACCGGCTCCGGCAAGTCGGTGGCGCTCAACACCATGATCCTGTCGCTGCTCTATCGCTGCCCGCCGGACCAGACCAAGCTCATCCTCATAGACCCCAAGATGCTGGAGCTTTCCTCCTATGAGGGCATCCCGCATCTCTTGGCGCCCGTCGTCACCGAGCCCAAGAAGGCGGTGGTGGCGCTCAAATGGGCGGTGCGCGAAATGGAAGAGCGCTACCGCAAGATGTCGAAGCTCGGCGTCCGCGGCGTCGAGGCCTTCAACGAGCGCGTCCGCAAGGCCAAGGACAAAGGCGAACAGCTCAAGCGTACCGTGCAGACCGGCTTCGACCGGGAAACCGGCAAGCCCGTCTACGAGGACGAAATCCTCGAACTCGAGCCCATGCCCTACATCGTGCTCGTGGTCGACGAAGTGGCCGACCTGATGATGATCTCCGGCAAGGAGATCGAGGGCGCGGTGCAGCGCCTGGCGCAGATGGCGCGCGCCGCCGGCATCCACCTCATCGCCGCCACCCAGCGCCCCTCGGTTGACGTCATCACCGGCACCATCAAGGCGAACTTCCCCACCCGCATCTCCTTCCAGGTGACGAGCAAGGTGGACAGCCGCACCATCCTGGGCGAGCAGGGCGCCGAGCAGCTCCTGGGCCAGGGCGACATGCTCTACATGATGGCCGGCGGGCGCATCGGCCGCGTCCACGGCCCC
>JAFAVP010000186.1 GCA_019242395.1 Alphaproteobacteria bacterium
GTGCTGTTCCTCGTGGTTGATACCGAGTTCAATCAGCGCAGCGGTTTCTGCCGGCAGGCCGCTGGCCAGCAACTCGTAGATCGCCTGATCGACATGTCGACGATAGTCGCCCACTTCTTCTGCCGAAGGACGTGACAGCAATCCCCGCTGCGGCCGCGCGTGACGCGTTCCCACAGAGTCGTAGTAGGAATTGAAGAGGAACGAATACACCGGATCGCAGGGCCGGTATCCCTCCACCTTTGACAGAACAAAAGTTTCGAAAAACCAGGTCGTGTGGGCCCGGTGCCACTTGACCGGACTCGCATCCGGCATCGATTGCAGAGTCTGGTCTTCTGCGGAGAGCGGCGCCGCTATGAGCTCTGTCGCCTGCCTCACCCTCCGAAAGCGCGCCAGCAGGTCTGCCCCTTGCTGTGACGCTGAGGGCGGCAACTCGAGCCCCGCATTCAGGTGGATATTCATAGCTGCACCTCGCCCCAACCGCTCCGCCCGTCCATCGAGGCGCCCATCGGAAACATGCGATTTGATAGAAAAGTTCCGCCGGTCCCAGGTCAACGCCGTCCCGGCAGATTACGTCTGCGCCAGATGCATAGAGGGTGGCACCAAGGCCGCCGTCTCCACTCGTCCGGAGCCAGATACTGCCAGCGGTGGTGGTCATCGGCGGAACCCCGAAAGCAACCGTTACGTTCGCAGATGGCTATCAGGAGGAATGTATGGCGAACTTGAAGCAGACGAGCTCCGAAAAGGAGCCTGGTAGGGCGGGACAGGCAGTGGATCGCGAGGATGGCCTCAGGGAGTCGAGCAAATCATCGGCGCATAAGGCGCCCCTCAACGACGGCCGTCACGGCAACAAGCATGCCGGGCACGACCTGGACTCCGGCCAGCATTCGACCTCGGGTTCCCGCAGCCGCTAATCGGCGAGGACGGCCTCGCTATCTGCAAGGGGCCGCTGTGACCCCGTTCGATCCATAAGACGAAGAGAACTGACGACGGCAGCCACAAGCGCAATCCCGCCCGCAATATACAGCGTGATGGTTTCGCCGTGCTCGCCGGTGCGGGCGAATACCAGCGCGACAAGTGCAGCCCCTGTGGTCTGGCCGAGGAGCCGTGCCGTGCCAAGCATGCCGCTGGCGCCGCCGCTGCGTTCGCGCGGCGCCGAGGTAAGGATGGCTCGATTGTTCGGCGACTGAAACAAGCCGAAGCCGATGCCTGCAAGCGCCATCCGCCAAACAATATCCTCAACCGCTGCGTGGGCGGGAACGAGCGCCAGTGCAAACAGACCCGCCGCGAAGATCAGCAAGCCAAGCGCGCCTAGCAGGCCGGCCGAATACCTGTCGGCGAGTTTGCCCGAGAGGGGCGCGACAACCGCAATGGCGAGCGGCCAGGGCGTGATCAGCAGTCCCGTTTCCACGGCGGTGAAGTGCAATGTGCCCTGAAGGAAGAAGGGCAGAGACACCAGCGCGAGCATCTGCGCGGCAAAAGAGCAGACGGAGGCGGAGATCGAAAGCGAGAACAGTGGAATGCGCAGCAAGTCCGTCGGCAGCAGCGGCGCTTGTACACCAGCCTGGCGGCGCACCAGCCAGGTCGCGGAGACGGACAGCGCTGCAACTTCCATGACGATCAGCGCGGCGGTCTCGCCGTGGCCGATCGCATCGATGGTGGCAATGAGAAGCCCAAAGGAGAGCGCGCTCAACATTGCGCTGAGAACATCGAAAGCATGAGTAGCGCGCGGTGTCACGGGCAACGCCTTGCGGCCGATGAGATATGCGGCGATGCCGATGGGCACGTTAACCGCGAACAGCCAAGGCCAGTCCGCGACAGAGAGGATCCCGCTTGCGATGGTAGGGCCCACGGCAGCGGAGATGGCGATGACGACAGCGTTGATGCCGATGCCGCGGCCTAATAGTCGCTGCGGATAGATGAAGCGCACCAGCGCGGCGTTCACGCTCATCACGCCCGCCGCGCCGAACCCTTGCAGCACGCGCGCCAGCGCTAGTGCAGCAAGCGAGCCCGAGAGCGCGCAGGCCAGCGAAGCGAGGGTGAAGAGGATAAGCCCGACGAGGTAAACGCGGCAGTAGCCGATGATGTCGCCCGCGGCAGCCAGCGGGAGCAGCGAGATGGTGATTGCCAGCTGGTACCCATTCACGATCCAGATCGAAGTGGATGGAGCAGCATGGAATTCGCGGGCGATGGTCGGCAGCGCGACGTTCGCGATTGCGGAATCCATGACGGCCATGGTCAGCGCCAGGCCGATCGTCACGACCGCCCAGATGCGTTGCGGAAGAGGAAGTCCGTCGTTCATGCCTGGGTCTAACGTTCCCCGCATAGCGTCTGTGCCGCAGCTATTTTGGCGCCATGTTTTTCACTGACGAATTATCAGTTATGCTCCCGGCCAGACAGATTTTGGAGATGATCATGGCCGAAGCCTACATCGTCGCAGTCGCGCGCACCGCCGGGGGCAAGAAGGGCGGCAAGCTGGCAGGCTGGCATCCGGCCGATTTGGCGGCCGAAGTGCTGGACGCGCTCGTGGACCGCGCGAAATGCGATCCGGCCCAGGTCGAGGACGTGATCATGGGCTGCGTCATGCAGGTGGGCGAGCAGGCCGTGAATGTCGCGCGCAATGCCATTCTCGCGTCCAAATTTCCCGAGAGCGTGCCGGGCACCAGCGTGGATCGCCAGTGCGGTTCTTCTCAGCAGGCTCTGCAGTTCGCGGCGCAGGCGGTGATGAGCGGCACGCAGGACATCGTGATCGCCGCCGGCGTGGAAAGCATGACGCGCGTGCCGATGGGCTTGTCGGCGTCCCTTCCCGCGAAGAACGGCTTTGGTTTCTACAAGAGCTCCCGCCTCGAGGCGCGGTACCCCGGTATCCAGTTCAGCCAGTTCTTGGGGGCTGAGATGATGGCGAAGAAATACGATATATCGAAGGAAGAACTGGACGACTACGCGCTCGGCAGCCATCGCAAGGCGATTGCCGCCACGCACGCCGGCGCCTTCGCGGATGAAATTGTGCCGGTGGAGATCACCACTCCCGATGGCACCAAAGAGATGCACTCGGTCGATGAAGGCATTCGCTTCGACGCCACCCTCGAGGGCATCCGCAATGTGAAGCTGCTGGCGGAAGACGGCCGCGTCACCGCAGCCACTTCCAGCCAGATCTGCGATGGCGCCTCCGGTGTGCTGCTGGCGAGCGAAGCGGGCGTGAAGGCCCTCGGGGTAAAACCGCTCGCGCGCATCGTCCATCTGTCGGTGATCGGGCACGATCCGGTGATCATGCTGGAAGCGCCGATCCCCGCCAGCAAGCGCGCGCTGAAGAAAGCGGACATGCGCATAGACGACATCGATCTTTATGAAGTGAATGAGGCGTTTGCGCCGGTGCCTGTGGCCTGGCTGCGCGAACTCAATGCCGATCCTGCACGTATTAATGTGAATGGCGGTGCGATTGCGCTCGGCCACCCGCTTGGCGCGTCCGGCACCAAGCTGATGACGACCTTGGTGAACGCGCTGCAGAAGCGCGGCAAGAACTACGGGCTGCAGACAATGTGCGAGGGCGGCGGGCTCGCCAACGTCACCATCGTCGAGCGGCTCTGACCTACCAAAAAGAAGCCCGGCAGCTTCGGCCGGGCTTCAGGAGACAAGTATCGAAAGCGTCAGTCGACGATGGAGACGACCTTGCGGGTCTTCGGCTCGACAAAGACCACCTTGCCGTTCCAATCGACATACTCGTAGCTCTTCACTTCCGGAGCCGTGCTCACCCATGCCTCCGGCACCGGCTGGAGGCTCACGTCTTCCGGCAGCACCGTACCGACGGTCACCGTCTCTTTGATCGGCGCCGGGCGGATGTGCTCTTTCACGATGTACTGTTTGATGACGGTGCGATGCGCCGGCTCGATGGTCAGCGTCGCATCCTGTGCCATGGCATAGCCGCTCGCCAGAAGCGCCGCAGCCGTGCCCGCGAAGAAAATATGCTTCATTTCAGTTGCTCCAACAGTTGAAGCCCCG
>JAFAVP010000214.1 GCA_019242395.1 Alphaproteobacteria bacterium
GATCTATCTTTCCGGCTGGCAGGTCGCGGCGGATGCGAACGCCGCGGGCGCGATGTATCCCGACCAAAGCCTCTATCCCGCCAACTCCGGCCCCGATCTTTGCCGCCGCGTCAACCGCACCCTGCAGCGGGCCGACCAGATCGAGCACGCCGAGGGTAAAAAGACCGTGGAGGATTGGTTCGTGCCGATCGTCGCCGACGCCGAAGCCGGTTTCGGCGGGCCGCTCAACACCTTCGAGATCATGAAGGCTTATATCGAAGCCGGCGCCGCAGGCGTGCATTTCGAGGATCAGCTCGCCTCGGAAAAGAAGTGCGGGCACATGGGTGGCAAGGTGCTGATTCCCACGGCTCAGCACATCCGCAACCTCAACGCGGCACGGCTCGCCGCCGATGTAATGGGTGTGCCCACTTTGATCGTGGCGCGTACCGATGCGGAAGCGGCCAAGCTCATCACTTCGGACATCGATGAGCGCGACCACGATTTCATCCTCAAGCAGGAGCGCACGCCGGAAGGCTTCTTCCACGTGCGCAACGGCGTCGAGGCGTGCATTGCGCGCGGGATATCATATGCTCCGTATGCGGACCTTCTCTGGTGGGAAACCTCGAAACCCGACCTCAAGGACGCGCGCAAATTCGCGGAAGCCGTGCTGGCGAAGTACCCCGGCAAGCTGCTCGCCTACAACTGCTCGCCCTCGTTCAACTGGGAAGCCAACCTGTCGAAAGACACCATCGCCAGCTTCCAGCGCGAGCTGTCGGCGATGGGCTACAAGTTCCAGTTCGTGACGCTGGCAGGCTTCCACGCCCTCAATCATGGCATGTTCGAATTGGCGCGCGACTACCGCGAGCGCGGGATGGCGGCCTATTCGGTGCTGCAGCAGGCGGAGTTTGCCAGCGAGAAGCACGGCTACAGCGCCACGCGCCACCAGCGTGAAGTCGGCACCGGTTATTTCGACGCCGTGTCGCTCGCGATCGGGGGCGGAAAGAGTTCAACCACAGCGATGCATGAGTCCACCGAAGCAGCGCAGTTCAGCATCGCAGCAGCGTAAGGAGAGCGACCATGTCCGAATTGATTTCCGAAAGCCACACCGGCAATTGCATCCCCGTCACGGCCGGCGAGCCCTTGCTCGATGGCGTACAGCTGAGCGCCTCCCTGCGTGAGGCACTGCAAAGCGTGGAAGATTCGATCGAGGAGTTGAATGCCGCATTGCGCCACGCCATGGAGGCGGGCGCGACGGTGGAGTTGCGCCGCCGTGGCCGGGTACACTCCGGCGACGGCTGTTGGGCGGACCAGATGGCGCCACTGGTCCTGCCGAAAACGCAGCAATAACAATCGCCTGATCTTGACGCACCTGGCGGCTTAAGCCTGTTGCCGCCGGGGGCTGACGTGATAGCGTCCCCCTTGTCACTCTCGAGGGGTATTTATGTTCCGCCGCGCTCTTCTGTCTGTCGCATTTGCCGCGCTCTCTGCCGTTCCCGCTGCCGCGTCCACCGTCGTCAGCCTGGCGCACGCGGCCCCCGATGGAGCCGTCACCCAGCTTTTGTTGACGGACGGACGGGTGATTGTTCAGGGGTTCGGCGAGAATGATTGGTGGACCCTCACACCGGACAACAAAGGCAGCTACGTAAACGGAACCTGGAAGCAGGTTGCGAGCACACCGTCCGGTTACGTTCCTCTTTACGTCTCCTCCGCCGTGCTGGCCGATGGGCGGATGGTGATCGCGGGCGGCGAATATCTGAACGGCAATTTCGCTTTCACCAACAAGAGCGCGATCTACGATCCGGCGAAGGACAAGTGGGCGGATATCACTCCGCCAAAGAAGGTGCTGCCGTTCATCGGCGATTCGCCCTCCACCGTATTGCCGGATGGCCGCTTTCTGGTTGGCGAGAAATTCAAAGAAGTCATGGCCGTTCTGGATCCGAAGACCCTCACCTGGTCCAAATTGGGCTCTGCGGGCAAGCACGATTTCAATGCCGAGGAAGGCTACACTTTGCTGCCGGACGGCTCGGTCCTGACGTTCGACGTCAAAGCTCATCCAAATTCAGAGCGTTACCTCCCCGATCAGGGCAAATGGGTGGATGCCGGGAGTACCGTGGCCGATCTGCGCGGTCCGCAGAATTGCTGTGGCCGCTGCATTCCTTACGGGCCTAAGCAAAAGTGTTACGATCCCCCCGGCGAAGTGGGGCCGGCCATTCTTCGGCCGGACGGCACCGTCTTCGCCGCGGGCGCTGTCCCGGACGGGCAGAACACAGCACACACTGCGATTTTCGATACTGTGACGGGCAAGTGGAAAGCAGGACCAGACATTCCGAGCGGCGACGAGGCCGCAGATACGTTTGCTTCGCTGTTACCCAGTGGGAACGTGCTCCTGGAAGGCTCCAGCGGCCAGCTTTACGAGTTCGACGGCAAAAAATTGACAACGCAGCCGTACAATGTCGGGGGCTTCTACGTACCGCTGCTGTTGCTTCCGACCGGAGAAATCCTGATTGCCGGAGATCACGTGTATCGTGGGGATGGCACCTATCAAGCGGCGTGGGCGCCGGCCATCACCTCGGCGCCTTCCACCGTGAAGCGTGGCTCCAGCTACGCGATTTCCGGCACGCAGTTTAACGGGCTGTCGCAGGCGAATGCCTTCGGCGACGAAGACAATCAGCCCACCAATTACCCATTGGTCCGCATCACCAACAATTCGACGGGACATGTCTTCTACGCGCGGACACACGATCACAGTACAATGGGGGTGGCTACCGGTAACGCTACGGTGTCGACGACCTTCGATGTGCCATCCGGCGCGGAGACCGGTGCGAGCAAGCTTGAAGTGGTGGCGAACGGGATTCCGTCCTCCCCCATATCTGTCACGGTGAACTAGGCACAAAATCGGGAGTGATTTCGAAGCAACCCAGCACAGCCTCCACCGACCCCGGAGGCCGCCTGACGTTCGCCCAGGCGATGGCAAATCTGAACCCCGACCCTTCGGACTGGGCCCCAAAGACTCGCGAAGCGGCAGCCCTGATCGAACGGCGCGACTTCGATCCGGCCGTCGCTTTGCTGCAAGATGTTTTGAAGCAGCAGCCCGACGATGTGAACGGCTTGTACCTTGCTGCCGAAATCGCGCGACGGAGGCAGCGGCTTGAGGAGGCGCTGTATCTCTTCTCCCGCTGCGTGCAACTGACGCCGGAGTTCCAGGCTGCGCGTTTTCGCTATGCAAATACTTTGCTGGAAACCGGGCAGGCGGCAGCCGCGCTTGCTCAGGCGGAAGAGCTTCTGAGGCGGGATTCGCGCAATCCACCGTTTCTCGGCGTGAAGGCGATGGCCCTCGAGATGCTGGACGATTTTACCGGCGCCGTGTCCCTGTGGCAGCAGGTAGTGAACAGCGAAGCTCCTGCCGATTGCTGGGTCCGATACGCACATGTTCTGCGAACAGCGGGTAAACGCCAAGAAGCTATAGCCGCATGCCGCAAAGCCATCGCGCTGGATCCGGGATGGGGGGCGGCTTATTGGGCGCTCGCGACGGTCAACAACTACAGGCTCGAAGATTCCGATATAAAGGAAATGGAGGCGCAGCTGGCGCAGCCTCGGATTGCACCGGCCAGCCGAGTTCCGCTTCTCTTTGCCTTAGGGAAGACCTGTGGGGAGCGGAAACAGTATGAGAAATCCTTCAGCTATTATGCTCGCGGGAATGCGCTTTACCGTTCAGGCCTGAATTACGCTCCAGAAAAGTTGACCGCGTACGTTGAGCGCTGCAAAGCGGTCTTCACACGGGAATTCTTTGAGCAGCGCGAAAGCGCCGGTTGCCCGACCCGCGAGCCCATTTTCATCGTCGGCATGCTGCGGGCGGGCTCCACTCTCGTGGAGCAGATTCTCTCGAGCCATTCGCAAATCGAAGGCACGCGCGAGCTCTTCGCCCTCACCAGGATTGCCACGGGCCTACAGCTGGATATGGCCCGGAGCGGATTGTCCTACCCGGCCATGCTGCAACAGGTCGAGGACGCGGCATTCCGAGAGCTCGGGGAAAAATACCTGGAGAGTACGCGCCAGCACCGGAGGCTAGGCCGGGCGTTTTTCCTCGACAAAATGGGTCACAATTTCAAGCAGCTTGGGTTGATTCACCTGATGCTCCCGAACGCGAAGATCATCGATGTGCGCCGGCATCCCCTCGCCTGCTGCTTCTCGAATTTTACGCAGCTGTTCGCGAACGGCCAGCCCGAGACGTACCGCCTGAGCGACCTTGGGATGCTTTACCGGGACTACGTGGGACTGATGGCGCATTTCGATCGGGCTCTGCCGGGGCGCGTGCACCGGGTGATCTACGAGAACCTGGTTGCCAATCCCGAAGGCGAGATACGCCGGCTCCTTGCGCATCTGGAACTGCCGTTCGAGCCGTCATGCCTTGAGTTTTACAAGAATCGCCGCGCGGTCAGCACGATCAGCTCCGAGCAGGTGCGTTCCCCCATCTATGCTGATGCCTTGGAGCACTGGCGTATGTATGAGCCATGGCTTGGACCTTTGAAGACGGTCCTCGGTGCGATTGCCGATGAATATCCGAACGTCCCAGCGGTGGTCTGATCAGCTACCGCGCGCAAAAAAAAACGGCGGCCGGAACCGGCCGCCGTTTCACCACGTGTGACTCTAATTTCTTTTGATCTTGACTGTTGGAGTGGTGATAACGTCCGCGCTCACCTGGCAGTCCGGTGGAAGCGACACGTTAACAAGTGTCAGGTGGCCATTCTTGATTTTTCCTACGACATCCCCCGGTCCGCAGGAACCGATCGGGGTGCTGAAGGTCACGTTTTTGATCAGGACATTCTTCTTGCCCGTGGCATCTACTTCCCACGGAAGGTTCTGCAGCGACACAAGAGTGCAACCCTGCGCGCCGTTGTCCGTGAACTGACCACCGGTCACTGCGCCGACGCCGTCGGCGTTCACTGTTCCATCGAAGTGGGCCTTGCATGGCAGCGTGATGCCATTTTTTGTCGCGGAGGTCGTCCCATCAGCTGAAAAGTCGCCCGGCGGGCTCAAATGGAAGGCCGCTGCCGGTGTTGCGCCGACGATGCCCAACGACACCAGGCCGGCAGCAATCACAATCGTTGTCTTCATGTCATTCCCCTTGTTGTTCGGGCAAGCGCCCATTGGATGAACTCATCGACATCAGTGTAAAGGGGCCACGGGAACCCCACAAGTGGCAAATGGAACAAACGAGCACTGCTTTGAGGCGGCGCCGGGCGTTCAGCCTCCGCCCACGGCCCTTTTTCACAAGAATGTTGCGCAAAGTACCAGCCCCCGTGACCCGGTCCAGGTGAGCGGCTGAGGCCTTTGGAAGGTCTGCGCAACCGAGCACGGCCCGCTTAAAATGATTTCGTGATCCTCAATCCGTAAAGCCGCGGCTCCGTCACGAAGACATTGGTGGTGAGCGCGGTGTCGTCGCTATTCAGGAACGCGCCGGTAATCGCCGTCGTGTCGAACAGGTTTTTCACGTAGGCCATGACTTCCCACCCATCTGCATCGGCAAAAGTGAGCGAGAGATTGACGTTGGTGTAGCCGTGCAGCTGATCGTACGGCCTATCGTTGAAAATGCGCGCGAACGAATTCGACTGATAGTAGAAATCGCCCCGCAGGGTAGCTGCCCAATCGTGACCTATCGAGTGGGTGTACTGGGCTCCGGCCGAAAGCGTCACGTGGGGCGTATTCGGCAGCTGATTGCCGCTGAGATCCTTGATGAAGCCCTCGCCATTGTTCGGCGCAGTCTTTGGATCGAATCCGACATAGCCGGGAAGATGGATCGGATCGGGATTCGGCACGTACGGCAGGTGGGTAACTGGATCGTTGTCCTCGGCATACGCTTCTGTGCAGGCGACCGTAAGGCCGCCATGCGCGAGCAGCTCGTTCACTACGTAGGTGGGCAAGATGCAGTTGGAAGTGCCGGTAATGAAAGGCTTTACAATGAGCCAATCGGTGTTCCCATTGGTGCGATCCATCAGGTCGATGGCTTGCGACCCGTCGTTCAGCTTACCGTCCTGGTAGCCAGCGGAGAAATTGATCATCAGCCCTTCCAACGGGTGCCAGGTCGACTCGACTTCCGCGCCCTTCACTGTCGCGTTGAAGTTGAGATTGACCGAGGTGCGGTCCACGATCTGGGAAATCTGATAATTCTTGTAGTCGTAGTAGAAGACGGCGCCGTTGAGGGTCATCGTGTCGTCGAACAACGTATTCTTGGTGCCGATCTCGTACGCATTGACGAATTCGGGCTGGAACGTCAGCGGATGGGTAAGATCGCTTGGCGAGCTGTAGTTCACGCCGCCGCTAAAGACCGGAACGACTCCGGGCGGATTGGCGCCGCCTGCCTTGTAGCCGCGCGAATAGGATGCATAGAAAAGCGACTCATCTGTGAAGTCGAGCTTCGGCGTCCAATTCGCAACCGCCCGCCCAGTGAATTCCTGCCAGTGTTGGATGAGCTCCCCTTCCTCAGGAATGCCTTTGAATGCAAGGCCGGCCCAGCTCGGAAACTCCTCAAACGCCTTGCGATCATCGGTCCAGCGAATTCCTCCCGTGAGCTTTAGCTCTGGAGTGATCTGATAATAAGACTCACCGAAAAAGGCCCACGAATTCAGCCGGTAAGGGTTCTTGCTAAGGAAGTAATTGTGACCCTGCGAATCGATGTTCGCGAGATCGTTCGGATCGATCCATGAACACCCCGTTCCTAGGAACGTGTACTGCAGGTTATTGGGATCCGCTGGAATAGGGCCGCAGCTGTTCGCAAGTACCGGATCGAAGGGGATATGCGGCGCGTCCTTGGGCAGCTTGTCTCCGCCGTTGATGCGATTGGTGTACTCCGCATACAGGCTCAGAGCGTTATAAAAAACGTAATAGTCGGCTTCCGTGTGATAGTGCATGTAGTTTGCGCCGGCAACAAAATTGAACGGGCCGTCGAAGTTCGATATCAGCCGTAGCTCCTGGTAGAATTGCTCTGAATTTTCTTGTGAGATGTCCTGGCCGACGATGGTACTGGAGCAGCCAAGCTGGGGATCGCAATATTGGTTATCCTGCCCTACCAGGGTGTGGTGTCCGGGGTCGATGAAAATGGGGATGGTATTGAAGCGGTTGAAATCCTCAGATGAATAAAGCTTGTCGTTGTTGTAGCCGGTCTGCGAGCTCAATGTTATTTCCGGTCCAAATGCGTAGTCCGCATTGAATTCGATAGTGTCGTTCTTGGCCCGGTATTTTGGATCGAGAAGGGAATCGATGGTTCTGTAATCCTGTTTTTGCGTCTGTCCGGCGTAAGGATCGGCCCCCGCCGGGACGTATGGCGTCAACAATTCCAGCGCCTGTACAAACGGGATGCCCGCCCCATTCGGCGTTTCGAATGCTTTGGGTCCATAGAGCGGTCCAAGTAGGCAACCTTGAGTCAGCCATGCCGCGCCGTAATTGGCACCTGTTGGAATCTGCGGGCCCGCGGGGCCGTCCACAACAGCGGGACCGGGATCCTTCTCGCAGAGCTGTTTGGTGGAGCGCGCGCGATTGTCGTCTTCATCGAAATGCTCGTAGATGATGTCAATCTTGAGCTGTTCGGTAGGCTTCAGGCGCAGGGTGGCACGGCCGGACCACAAATCGCGCCCGTCAATATGATCGCCAGTGGTTTCATTAAAAGCGTAACCATCCCGCTTCGTCCATTCCCCCGCAGCACGGAATTGCACGACATCCGAGATTGGAAGGTTGACCATCCCTTCGAGGCGACGCTCGCCGTAATTGCCGATATCGACGGAAGCATTGGCGGTCAGGTCATCCGAGGGCTTTGCGGAAACCAGATTCACCACGCCGGCCGGCGCATTGCGGCCGTAGAGGGTACCTTGAGGACCGCGCAGCACTTCCACATCTTCGACATCGAAGAATTCCTGCTCGAAGAAATGGTTACGGATGAACGGGATGTTGTTGAAGGCCACTGCGACGGCCGGGTCAGTAGTGGCAGAAACAGCCTGCGTGCCGATGCCGCGGATCTGAATGTTGTAGCCGGTGAAGTTTGTTTTGGAGAAAGTCAGATTAGGGACATCTTTGATAAGGTCCGGACCGCCTGCAATTTGCTGGGCGACCAATTCCTTCTGCGTGAAGGCGGATATCGCGATTGGAACCTGCTGGATGTTTTCCGAGCGCTTCTGGGCCGTCACCACCACGGTTTCGAGGCCCCCCGGACGCTCGGCAGTTTCAGCCGGCGCCGGAGCGGCGGCTGCCGCTGCAGGAGCCGCCTCCACCGCTTGGTAGCCACCGGGCACCGCCATCGTAGCCGCACCCAGAAAAAGCAAGGCCTGAGACGATAAGCGCTTTGGCATAACTCCCCCATACGTCACGGTTTTTGGACTTCTGGCCGGTCCAGCGCGACGATGCTATTGGCCACGCCTCGCGGTGTGCAATGCACATGCGTGTCGGTAGTTTTCAGAAATGATCATCACAATTGAGGTTTTAAGTGTAAGTGACACTTCGGCAACAGCGGGCCCCCGCGCTAGACGAAGAATTTCGGTAGGAGAAACGCTGCCACCTTTCGCGCAGCCGGTTCTTCGCGGTCCAGCATGCTTCTTAGGGCCTCCCCAATGATGGAGTCCCCGAAGGCCATGAGGGCCAGCAGAAGCACCGCCGATGTCACTCCTCGATGCGGGTCACCTGCCTCATGGGCGAACTTTTCTTCTAACGCATGCACCAACTCCTCAACCCCCTCGCGCACCGGTTCCAAGTGGTCAGAATTTCCCGAAAGCATAATCCAGGCGGCCAGCCGCCCTGCCCCGCCTTTCTGGAAGGCATCGAAGACCATGTCGACCAGAACCCTTGGGGCGGCCGCATCCGATCGGAGGTGAGCGACAGCTCCCATCAGAGCATCCGACAGGTCGCTCACCATCATGCTCATGAGTTCAGACTGCAGTTCACCTGCGGTGCCGAAGTGGTGAAGGATGTTGGTGTGGGATGTACCGAGTTCTTCAGCCACCGCCTTTAGTGTGACAGCATATGGCCCCCTCTCCATGAGGAGCCTGCGAGCGGACGCCAGTGCCTCCATCTTGGCTTCGCTTCCAGAACGGCGGCGCCGCGGCTCCGGGCGTGATAATCGTTTTCGTGCCTGGTTTATTGACATCGGTGT
>JAFAVP010000247.1 GCA_019242395.1 Alphaproteobacteria bacterium
GACGAGCACGGCCTCCAGAAGCGCGCGGCGCAGGGAGATTTCCGGAGCGTCCGCCCATGAGGCGCTCAGCAGGCACCAGCCGATCAGAACCGCCAGCAGCGGTGGAATGGCTTTGAACGCGGCGATCCCTTTGGCCTGCAACGCGCCCCAGAGGATGAATGCAAGCACCGAGAGATAGCACGCCTGCCTCACGGCATCTCCGGCGCCGGTGGGATTGAGTCCGCCGGCCAGGAGCGGCAGCGGCGGAGCAAAGGGAGACCGGCCGACAAACACGATAAGAAGAAGCGCAACGAATGCGGCCTCGCTCGCCCATTGCGGCAATGCGAGGGAGAACCCGCGCAGATCCAGTGCCTGCGGCCTCGCCGTCATGGCCGCGCATATCCTTCATGCCGGATTCCCAGCATCGCAACCGCTTTGCCCGCAGCACGAAAGAACAGTCGCGGCGCCGCAAGCCGCCGCGAGGGAAACAGCGCGAGGGGGATTGCGAGCACGGGCGCCAACAGCAGCGCGCCGGAAATCTTTGCCGCTTCTGCAACACGCACCCGCCAGCTGGAGGAGTGTTTGAGCGCAACATGCATGTCGGAATTGCCCACGCTGAAGGCGCGGGAGAGAATCCAGGAGAGCCTCAGCCGCTCGGACGGTATCTCCCCATAGACAATTGCCTCGTCGCACCAGGCGAAGCGTTTTCCAGCCCGGGCCGCCCTGACGAAAAACTCGGCATCTTCGCCGCCACTGAGACCGAATTGCGGATCGAAGAAAGGCTGCGCCAGACCTTGAAGGCAGGCGCGTGCAATCAACAAATTTCCGGCGCCCTGCAGCATGTCCACGGCTCCGCTCGGGCGGCGGATGGAGGAGATGCCCTCGCAGGCGCGGTACTGCATTTTCTCGGGCGGACACTCGAACAGGATCGAGCCCTGGACGAGATCGGCCGCGGTTGCGCGCTGCATCCGCACCAGCTCGTCGAGCCAGCGTTGCGATGGCCATTCATCGTCGTCGATCATCGCGACGAAGTCGCAGCCGCCCGCGAAGGCGCGCGAAATCAGGGCATTGCGCGCCTGCGAGATGCCGCGCTCCCTGACCAGCACCGACTCCAGCGGCCAGCGATAGGAAGGGGACAATCCCGCGCAAAGGCGCAAGCCTTCGGAGCGCTCCTTGTCGTTGTCGGCCACCAGCACCGAGACGGAAAGCGAAGTGGAAAGCCCTTCGAGGGCCTTCAGCAGCCGCAACAGGCTTTCGGGCCGGCGAAAGGTGGGGATGGCAACGACAATCTTGTCCAAGGCCGCTGGCGCTCCTTCCGGTCACGCCGGAAGCCGCATTTGCGCAGCCTGTTGTTCATAATTCGTTAAGCGCGACGAAGCCCGGGCAGGGTCTCATGTTCGGGCGCCGGCGCGGAAGCTGCCAGCGGCGGATATTGGCGAATCTCTGCCGTACGGGTCAGCAGCATCATCAGGGCAACAGGATTGGTGACGGCATAGCGCCAGAAAAGCCGCTTCGGCTCCCGCGCGAGGCGGTAAAGCCACTCAAAGCCGGTCGCCTGCATCCACGACGGCGCGCGGGCATAGTCGCCGGTGACGAAGTTGAAGCAGCCGCCGCAGGTGACGATCCAGCCGGCGCGAAGGCGGTGCTTGTTGCGGGTGGCGAATTCGTATTCGAGGGGCACGCTCAGTCCGGTCCAAAGCACGTCGGCTCCCGAACGGTTGATCTCTTCGCAGATGGACTCTTCCTCGTCGATCGAAAAATAGCCGTGCCGGCGGCCCGCGATCACAAGGCCGGGATAGGTGTCCTTCAGGATCTGCGCGCAACGCCGGTTGATCTCTTCCGTGCCACCGAGAAGGAAAAATCTCAGCCCGGCGCGCGCGGCCGCGCGGGCGGCATCGTGCAGGAAATCGGTGGTGGCGCTTCGCCCCTCGATCGGCGTCGAGGTGAAGATCTTGGCAGCGAACACCGATGCCTGTCCGTCGGCGTGCACGATGTCGGCATCTTCGAACATCCGGCGAAAGCCGGCATCGAGCGCTGCCAGCGCGATGGCGTGACCATTCGCGGCAAAAACAGTCTTGGCGATGCGCCCCGGATTTGCGCGCGCGGCAAGGCAATCCTCAACCATGAGGTGAGTTAGCTTTTCCGGCGACAGCCGCACGGTCTTGAGGCCACCGACCATCACCACCGGAAGGGAGTCGTTCGAAGCGACCGGAACCCCGCGGGCAACCTTGCGGGTATCGAGCGGCGCGTT
>JAFAVP010000065.1 GCA_019242395.1 Alphaproteobacteria bacterium
CTGCGGCGGCAGCTTCGGCACGAAGTGATGAACAATCGACTGCAATTGACCCAGGCGGCGCAAGGTTTCGTTTGCGATTGCACGGGCGAATCCGGCGTCCCGCGGTTGAAGCTTCGCTGCCGCCAAAATGGAATCGGCTGCTTGATCGAGTTTGCGCCTCCTGTGCAGAACCTCTGCGAGGATCGCCTGGGCAGCGGCGCGCGCAGGGATGCCGCTGACGGATCGGCGTGGCGGCACCTCAGCCCCAAGGACCCAGCTTGGGCGTCTGGCCCAGCTCTGCAGCCATGGCCTGCAGGCGCGCGATCCTCTCCTCCGTAGACGGATGGCTTGCGAACAAAGAAGATAAGCCGCCGCCATGTAGCGGACTGATGATGAACATATGCGCAGTCGCCGGGTGGACTTGCGCTTCGGGATTGCCAATCTCCTCCACGGCAGATTCAATGCGCCGCAGAGCTGAAGCCAGCCATAAAGGCCGGCCCGAAAGGATTGCGCCGGAATGATCCGCTTCAAACTCCCGGGTTCGGCTGATTCCCATCTGCACCAGCATCGCCATCACCGGCGCCAGTATAGCAACCAGAATCGCGCCTAGCGGTCCCAAAGGATTGCCGCGGCGATCCCCGCCCATGAAGAAGGTGAGATTCGCCAGCATGCCGATCGCCCCACCGATGGTGGCGACGATGGTCATGATCAATGTGTCGCGATTTTTAACGTGGCTCAGTTCATGAGCCAGAACGCCAGCAAGTTCCTCGCTATTCAGGCGCTGCAGCAGCCCGGTGGTGGCGCATACCGCGGTATGCTGCGGGTTTCGGCCGGTCGCGAAGGCATTCGGTTGATCGTTCTCGGCGATATAGCCCCGCGGCATCGGCAGCCCATCCGCTTCCGCAAGCCGCCGCACGATATGAACCAGCTCAGGCGCGGTCGTCTCGTCAACCTCACGGGCGCCATACATGGAGAGCACCATCCGGTCCGAGTTCCAGTAAGCAAACAGGTTAGTGCCTGCCGCAAACAGGACGGCCATGATCATGCCCCAACCGCCGCCAATTACGTAACCAACGGCAACGAACAGTCCGGTCAGGAATGCCATCAAAAGGCCGGTGCGAAACAGGCTCATTGCTTTTTAGAATCCAGAGTTTAGGTGTGGCCTATCCTGATGTAGGCTACTGCCAGTGCCGGTCAAGAATTCGCAGAACCTAGTTGCAACCAGCATACGCGAGGCCGGGAAGCGGGCCAGCGCCGAAGCTGAAGCTCGGCGGCACCAGGAACAAGCGGCCGTCCCGCCGAAGGAAGTGAACGGTCCAGTGGGTCCGGAACCCACCCGCTACGGTGACTGGGAACGCAAGGGCATCGTGTCCGATTTCTAGCGGGGCTTGATCGCGTTGCTGCCGCGGGCCATCTATTCTTCGGGAGAGCGCACGGCATGTTTATCCAGACTGAATCTACGCCGAATCCGACGACCTTGAAATTCCTGCCTGGCCGCGAGGTCATGGGCTCCGGTGCGGTTGCCGACTTCCCGGACCGCGACTCGGCTGGCCGGTCGCGCTTGGCTGCCGCCCTGTTCGAAATCCCAGACGTAGCGCGAGTCTTTTTCGGCTCCGATTTCATCTCCGTCACCAAATCCGACGGCGATTGGCGTCACCTCAAGCCGCCGATCCTCGGCGCCATCATGGAGCATTTCACGCGGGAACTTCCGCTCTTCGAAAACTCAGGTCCGGAAGTTCCGGAAGCTGACCCTGAGGAACGCTATTCTGATGAAGATGCCGAGGTGGTGGAGCAGATTAAGGAGTTGCTGGACACTCGCGTGCGTCCCGCGGTCGCCAACGACGGCGGCGATATCATCTTCCGCCGCTTCGATGGCAAGACAGGCATTGTCTCACTATATCTGCGCGGCTCCTGCGCCGGCTGTCCATCCTCGGTCATCACTCTCAAGCATGGCATTGAGAACATGCTGCGGCATTACATCCCGGAAGTAACCGCGGTCGAAGCGGTTTGAACCCTCGCCGCATGACATGAAGATTCTGGCGGTGGACACCGCACTGGGCGCCTGTTCTGCTGCAGTGCTTCATGACGACACCGTGCTGGCGCATCGGCTCGAATGCATGGATCGGGGGCACGCGGAAGCCTTGGCTCCGATGGTCCAGAAGGTAATGCGAGACGCTGCTCTCCAATTCAGCGAACTTGATCGTCTTGCCGTCACAACCGGGCCTGGTACCTTCACCGGACAACGTGTTGGTCTTGCTTTCATGCGTGGGCTGCGCATTGCCCTGAAGCGGCCTCTCCTTGGCGTGACCACGTTGGAGGCGATGGCAGTCGCCGCAATGGACGAGTGGCACGCATCCGCGTCGGCTGTGTTGCACGACGCCAAGCGGGGCGAAGTTTATGCGGGTTTGTTCACACGTGACGGCACGCTACTTGAGCCCATGTTGTTGCGCTTGGAGGAGTTCCTGGAAGCCTTCCGTCCGAAGCTGGCGGCCATCGAAAACGCAGAGAGGATCGTCTTCGCTGGAACGGCGAGCGCGGCCGGATGTGAGTTGTACAGGGCCGCAGGCCGCGAATGCCTGACCAGCACAATCACCTATCCCG
>JAFAVP010000095.1 GCA_019242395.1 Alphaproteobacteria bacterium
GCGACCATGGTCACGCCATGATAAGCCTTGGTGCGGCTGATGATCTTTTTCTTCTTCGGCCGGTTCAGCGCATTGTTGACGTACCAGAAGAGCTTGACCTGGGTATCGTTCGCCTCCGAGCCGGAATTGGCGAAGAACACCTTGCCCACGGGGAAAGGTGCGATCTCCTTCAACTTCTCGGCCAGTGCAATGGCGGGCTCGTGGCTCTTCCCGGAGAAGAGGTGGCCGAAAGAGAGTTTGCGCATCTGCTCGGCGGCGGCTTCAGCCAGCTGAGGTTCGCCCCAGCCGAGCGCGGTGGACCACAGGCCACTCATCGCCTCGATGTAGTCCTTACCGTGCTCGTCATAGACGCGCACGCCGGAGCCGCGCTCGATCACCATGGTGCCCGTTTCGCGCAGCTTCACCAGATTGGTATAGGGATGCAGGAGGCTTTCGATATCGCGCGTCTGCGCGTTGGAAAGAGGCATGGCGTTTCCGGAATTCAACTCAACCGTGAGGTATCAGAACGATGGCGTTTGGGAAATGCCGCCGCCGGTTTTCACCGGTGCGGTTTCGCGCACCATCAGCATGACGATCACGCCACAGGCAAGCGCGGCCACCATGTACCAGGCCGGCGCCAGCGGATTGCCGGTCAAGGCAATGAGCCAGGCAATCATCAGCTGCGTGGTGCCACCGAACACCGCAATCGACAGCGAATAGATCACGCCGATGCCGCCAGAGCGTAGGGAGGGCGGCAATGATTCAGTCATCCACGTGGTCATTGGTTCCCCGCCGAGCGCCTGCAGCACTGCGAGCAAGGCACTCGCTGCGAATAGTGCTATGGCGGTTCGGAAGTGTGAAATCGCGAGGTAGGCCGGGACCGCACACAGCATCATCGTGACATAAGGGACGATCATCACCGGCTTGCGCCCGAAGCGGTCCGACAGCCAGCCGCTGGCAAGATCGGCCACCACCATGGCGCTGCCGATCACCACCGTGGCGCCGAACGCGATGGTGGCGTGCATATGCAGGGTATGGTTGGCATAGGTCGTCATGTAATCCAGCGCATAATTGCTGACAGTGGCGCTCGCCAGCAGTACAACACCGAAGACCGCGACCGGCAGATAGCGCCCAAGCTTCGCTGCCGCCTTGCGTTCCAGGGCCGCTTCCATGTCCAGGGTCTCGGCCAGCGTCCGACGCGCCAGCAAACCGAACGGAACGATCGCCGCGCCCAGAAGAAAGGCGATGCGCCAGCCATAAGAATCCAGCGCGGTGGGCGTAAGAACGTTGGACAGCACAACGCCCACAATACCAGCCACCATCACCGAGCCGTCCTGCGTGGCAGCGCCCAGCCCGTTGTAGAACCCGCGCCGTTCTGGTGGCGCCGCTTCGATCAGATAGACGGTCGTTGGCCCGATCTCCCCTCCCAACGCGAAACCCTGCAGCGTGCGGAACAACACCGCGCAGATCGGCGCCGCGATGCCAATGCTCGCGTAGCTGGGCGTCAGCGAAATGCCGAGCAGAGCAATGCCCATCAAGGTGAAGGACAGGATCATGGCGGGCTTGCGGCCACGCTTGTCCCCCATGCGGCCGATAATCAATCCACCCAAGGGGCGCGTGAGAAAGCCCGCGCCAAATGTGGCAAGCGAGAGCAGCAGGCTCGCGGTGGGGTCTTTGCTGGGGAAGAAAGCCCGGCCGATCTGGATGGCGAAAAAGCTGTAGGTGAGGAAGTCGTAGAACGAGAGCGCATTCCCTGCCGCCACCGCCGTGATGTGGCGGGCGGCAAGGCCGCGCGCGGGATTGGTGAGCGCACGGCCGGTCATTCGGCTGGAAGAGCCAAAGGGCGACGCCGGAGGTGCAGAATTCCGTAGCATAGGAGGCCCGCGGCCAGCCAGCAGCCGCCGGCAATCTTCGCATTGGCTTCCGAGTTCCACAGGACATAACCGATGATGACGAAGCCGATGGCCGGGGTCACAATATGCCGCAGCCAGTCCCGGCTTTTCTGCCGTGCAACGAAATGCACCACCACGGAGATGTGCAGGATCAAAAACCCGAGCAGTGCGCCAAAGCTGACCATGGATGTCAGCAGTTCGAGCTTGTTCACCAACAGAATGCCCAGCGCCAGCGTGATCGCCGCGACCAGGAAGATCGCGTTCTCCGGAACCTTCCGATCGCAATGCACGCGCGCGAGCAGACGCGGCAGCTTGCCGTCCCGCGCCATGCTGAAGAGCAGGCGCGCCGTCGAAGCCTGAGCTGCCAAGGCGCAGGCAACCGAGCCGAATACGATGCCCGGGACAGCGACGACGAATTTAAGCCAGGCACCGCCGACCATGGCCGCGATATTGTAGAACGCGGCGTCCGACTGCTCGCCCGGTGCGAAGCTGGTGCGGCCCAGCGCGAACAGAGCCGCGACGTAGGTCTGCATGACGAACAAGAGCGCCGAAAGACAAAGGGACAGTATCGTCGCGCGTGCGACCGGTCCGGCGCCGTGCCTGGATTCCTCCGACATCGTCGAGATGGCATCGAACCCCAGGAAGCTCAAGACGGCCAGCGAGAGTGCGCTGAAAATCAGCGCCGGTGTCAGCGCAGCGGGATTGTAGAAAGGCAGCAATGTGAGGCGAGCGCCAGCCACATGGTGCAGCAACGCCCACACACCGGCACTCGCGAAAATCATCAGCACCAGCAGCTGCAGCACCAGAAGAATCGTATTCACGCGCG
>JAFAVP010000190.1 GCA_019242395.1 Alphaproteobacteria bacterium
TGTTTGCCGATACGCTCTCCATCCATGGCGATCTCTCGGCGCTTTCCAGCTTGCTGCCCGGCGGCGCCATCCAGATCTTGCAGGAGCAAATCAACCATTTGGCTGCGAAAAGCGGCAAAGCGCTGGGACTCACTGCAATTGGCGGGATTGCCTTTTCCGTCTGGAGCGCCAACGCGGGGATGAAGTCCCTTTTCGACGCGCTCAACATCGTGCTGAGGGAAAAGGAAACCCGCGGCTTCATTAAACTGAACGCGGTGTCTCTTGCCTTCACCGCAGGTACAATCGTCTTGATTTTGCTGGCGATCGGGGCAGGGGTTGCCATTCCGGTATTCCTGAAGACCGTCAGTTGGAGCCGCTATCTCGAGGCAGCGATATCCATCGCGCGCCTTCCCATCGTATTCGTCGTGCTCGCGTTCGGTATCGCGCTGCTTTACCGCTTTGGGCCGGGCTGCAACGACATCCCTTGGCGCTGGATCAGCTGGGGCAGCACGCTGGCCGCATTTGTGGGGCTCGTCGCCTCAATGGTGTTTGCCTGGTATGCCGCAAACTATGGGACCTTCAACAAGACTTATGGTTCGCTGGGTGCGGGCATCGGTTTGATGACCTGGCTCTGGATCTCCGTCATCGTGATCCTGGTGGGGGAAGAGGTGAACGAGATCATCGACTCCCGCCGTCATCCCGGCAAAGAGGGCAGGGGGCACCCCCTCGGGGTGAAGGGGCCTGCCCGCGCGGGGCAGGGATCGCCCCCACGGCCGGGAACCGGCCTCGCCAAGGCAGCTTAAGCATTCAGCCTACTCCCGGAGACTGACGGGTGATCGACTTCGCCGGCCGCAACAACTCACTCGAGATTTTTGGCGTGAATCTGGTTGGTGTCACCGCGGAGAACGGCCGCAAGGTGCTGATAACGGCCGCCGTGCTGGTCTTGGTGCCGCTGTTCGGCTGGACCGTCTCGAAACTGGTTCAGTTGACGGGCCGGATCACCTCTCGCCGCGTGGCCTTCTGGACCAAGCAGGGCACAAGCCTCCTGGTAACGATTCTAATCATTTTGATGCTGATCTCCATCTGGTTCGACAATCCAGGCCGCCTGGCGACGTTCTTGGGGTTGATCACGGCGGGGATCGCCATTGCAATGCAGCGCGTGATCACGTCGGTGGCCGGTTACTTCCTTATCCTCCGCGGCAAGGTGTTCAACGCCGGGGACCGCATTGTCATCGGTGGTGTGCGCGGCGACGTTATCGACCTCTCATTTCTTCAAACCACCGTCATGGAAATGGGAGAGGCTAAGGGTGAGCAGGCGGACAGTCCCTCTGTCTGGGTCGCGAGCCGCCAATACACAGGCCGCGTCGTGACGGTATCCAATGCGGTGATTTTCGATCAGCCGGTCTACAACTACACGCGCGAATTCCCTTTCATCTTCGAAGAGATACGGGTACCCATCGCCTACGATTCCGATTGGCACAAAGCGGAAGAGATCATCCTCGCAGCGGCGAAGAAACACACGCTGGATTGTACCCGCCTGGAGGAAGAGGCGATCGACGAACTGAAGCGGCGCTACTTTCTGGGCAACGAGAACCCTGGGCCGCGCACCTATTGGCGCCTGACCGACAATTGGATCGAAATGAGCGTGCGTTTTGTGGTGCCCGACCACGGTTCGCGCGGCATCAAGGATGCCATGAGCCGCGACATCATAACCAATCTCAAAGCGGCTGGTATCGGTATTGCCTCCGGCACCTATCAGATCGTCGGTGTGCCGAAATTACAGGTGGAAATGACGGGCGAGTCCGCCTGGCTGCCCTCCCCGGCAAGCCCAAAAGGCTGAACTGCAACTTTTCGCACATTTGATGCGTTTCTCAGCCGTTACCGAAGGGGCACTGAGCGGGACTTCGGGAGAATCCATATGAACGGCTTGATTTATCTTATCGGCCTGATTGTCGTGATCATGGCGATCTTGTCCTTCTTCGGCCTGCGCTGAGGAGGCAGACATGGCTATCGTAGAGGAACGCACGGCCGTGCCTGCGGCCGGAGTTCATGATGTTCACTGGAGCGCTGTTATTGCGGGAGCGATCGCGGCTGCGGCGGTTTCCTTCGTGCTGCTGACCTTTGGCACCGGCATCGGGCTTGCGGTGAACTCCGTGTCGCCCACGTGGCGGGACGCTTCCTTCGCGTTGTGGTTCCTCTCCGGACTCTATCTGCTGTTTACCGCGGTGGTCAGCTTCGCCGCGGGCGGGTATGTAGCAGGGCGGATGCGCTCACGGCTGGCTTCTGTCGCTGCGGCGGACGAATCCGAGTTCCGCGACGGAATGCATGGGCTGCTGGCCTGGGCCTTGGCGATCGTGATTGGCGCAATGATGGCGATTGCGGTGGCCGGTGTGGCGGCGCCTGCAGCGGTGCCGGGCAGCGGCAACGCGGGACCGTCCACGTCTGTCGCTGGCGAGAACACCATCGCGTATGAACTCGATCAGCTGTTCCGTTCCGAGCGTCCCTATCCGGCCGCCGACATGACTCAGGCGCGAGGCGAAGCCGCCCGCATCTTGCTCACCTCGTCAAGCCATAGCGGTGTGACGCCGGAAGACCGTGACTACCTTGTGACGCTCGTTTCCAGTCGAGCCCATGTTTCGCCCGAGGAAGCGGACGCGCGCGTTACCAAGGCCATTCCCCGCGCTCACGACGCGCTGAAGCGCGCGCGGCAGGCAGGCGTATTGATCGCGTTCTTGAGCGCAGTTGCGCTGCTCCTCGGTGCCGCGGTGTCGTGGTACGCGGCGCGCGAAGGTGGACGCGAGCGCGAGCTTGGCGGCGCCCCATCCTGGCGTTACTCCCGCCCGTTGCGGACCTGAAGAACGGCGTGTCATGACAGGATGCTATCACATGATAGCATCCTGTCATGGGCCAGTTGCTTGTGCGGGATGTCCCCGACCCGATCATCGCGGAATTGAAAAAGCGCGCGAAGAAGAATGGGCGCAGCGCTGAGGCCGAGCACCGTATCCTGCTTGAAGAAAGCCTCTCCTCTCGAATGCAAGACTTCTGGACGAAAGCGGCCAGATTGCGGGAAGCGACAAGAGGCCGGATCTGCACAAATTCCGCCGATCTGATCCGGGATGAACGGCGGAACCGTGATCGTCATTGACGCTTCGGTTGCCGTAAAGTGGGTCTTGGATGAGGAAGGTTCTGAGGCCGCGTTCGCCTTGCGCGCACAACAACTCGCCGCCCCGGAACTTTGGTTCGTGGAAGCCGCAAGCGCCCTCTGGTCCACAGCATCGCGCCGGCAAATTTCCGCTCCAGAAGCAGAGGAGCGCCTCAAGCTGCTTCGCAGTTCGCCAGTCCAGAGCCTTCCCATACTGGACGATTTGGCAAGCGCCTTGCGGATTGCGAACGAGCTGCGCCATCCGATTTACAATTGCCTCTATATAGCCGCCGCATTGCGGCTCGACACCGAGGTGATCACGGCAGATCGGCGCTTCGTCGTGGCCTGCAAGGACCATCGAACTTTTAAGCCGCGTGTCAAATTGCTTGGTGCCTGATCAGGGCCGCAGTTTCGCGCGTGGATCGTAGTCTGCGCTCCAATTCTCGGCGAATGTGCGCAGGCCGGAATCCGCACGGTCGGGCAAGGTCACGACCAGTTTCACATACAGATCGCCCGCCGCGTCTTTGCCATGTGCAGGTATCCCCTTGCCTCGCAGGCGGAGCACGGCGCCGGAATTGGAGTCCGGCGAGACGGTCAAAGCCACCGATCCGGTGAGGGTCGGCACCGTCACCTTTCCGCCCAGCACCGCCTCCTTGAGAGTCACCGGCAGTTCCATGCGGAGATCGTTGCCGTCGCGCGTGAAATAGCGATGCGGCGCCACTGCCACATTGAGCAGAACATCGCCCCGGGCGCCTCCGTTGCGGCCTTCGCCGCCCTGACCCTTCAGACGAATCTGCTGGCCGTCGCGCAAGCCTGCGGGGATGCGAACATCCACTTCGCGGCCATCCGGCATGTACACGCGCCGCGTGCCGCCCATGGCTGCCTCTTCGAAGCTGACGGTGATGGAAATCTCATAGCTCTCGCCCATCCGGGCCCGGCGCCCGCCTCCGCGCCGGCCGCCACCGCCTCCTCCGAACAATTCGGAGATGATGTCTTCCGGGCGGAAACCTTCCGCGGTTTCGCCATCTTGCGAAGACCAGTTGTATTGAAAGCCACCAGGTCCACCGCCGCCGCGTCCCCCAAAGGGTGCGCCTTCGAAGCCGTGCGCGCGCGGATCGAAACCGCGCGGGTTGCCGCTGGCGTCGATCTCGCCACGGTCGAACTTCCCGCGCTTTTCCTTATCGCCCAGGATATCGTAGGCGCCGCTGATCTCCTGAAACTTCTTCTGCGCAGAGGCGTCCCCGCCTTTGGTATCGGGGTGATACTTCTTGGCGAGCGAGCGGAAGGCCTTCTTGATCTCGGCCTCGCTCGCGCTCTTACTCACCCCCAGAACTGTATATGGATCGCGCATGCTGTCTCCGGCCGCCGGACAAGGCTCGCGGCCTCCCTACAATATGGGGATTCGTCAAGTCCGGTTAAGGTCTTGGAGCAGAAACGGCGCCGGATTTGAGCAGCGCCAGGCGGTCGGCGGCATGCGGCACGCCACGGGCAGCGGCTTCGGCGTATAGCTTTTCCGCCTTCTGCACATCGCGCGGTACGGCCTGACCGCGCTCGTAAATTTCCGCGAGCAGAAACTGGGCCGTGGGATGATGTGCGGCGGCGGCGGCTTCCAGCCAGGGTAGCGCAGATTGCGGGTCGGGCGGCCCTGCCTCGCCGTACAGGTACATCTCGCCGAGATCGGCTTCCGCCGTGGGCAGCCCGGCGTCGGCAGCTTCTTTCAGATATTCCATCGCACCTTGCGGATCGAGCGCCGTGCCCTGGCCGCGCCGTTTCATCAGCGCCACATTGCGCATGGCGGCCACATCGTCGTGCTCGGCGAGCCAGTAGAACACCTGATAGGCGTGCATGTAGTCGCCACGGTCGTAATAGGCGGTACCCTGGTTGAACATCTGCTGATCGCCCGGCGTGGGCGGCGCCGTTTCCTTCGGCGCCTCGGGTAGATCGCCGAGCATCTGCCCCTGTTCTTGCGCAGCGGCCGAGCCCGCAGCGAAGGCCAAGCCGATTGCCAGTGCAACCGTCCTCATTTCGCAACCCTAGCAGCCGTGCTTGGAGCGGCAAAGTGGAGATGGTAAGCGAAACGCAATTCTTGGCGCAAAGGTGACGCTTCACACCCGACCTTTTGTCGTGTGCTCATGGGCGCTATGTTGGTGAGCTTGGTCGAGCAATCTTGACGGGGAATCGCCATGCACCGGACCTCTCAACTTTTCCAGCTGGCGCGCTAGGACGAGCGGCAGAACGGTTCTCCAACGCCAGATTTAAGGAGTGATTTCTCCGCGCCGGCGGATAAAAGCACTGTCATGAGCGAGATTGGCGGGCCGATTGACGATGGCGGGATCGCGCCGCGCGAAGATCCCTTCGCGCTGTTCGATGCCTGGTTCGCGGAAGCCAAGAAATCGGAGCCCAGCGAGCCGGATGCCATGTGCGTCGCCAGCGTGGACGAACATGGTCATCCCAATGCGCGCATGGTGCTGTTGAAGGAAGCCAACCCGAACGGCTTCGTGTTCTTCACCAATTACGAAAGCGCCAAGGGCCGCGAGTATCTCGCCAATCCCCGTGCCGCGCTGTGCTTCCTCTGGAAGAGCATCGGCAAGCAGGTGCGGGTGCGCGGGTCCATCGAGAAAGTGAGCGAGGCGGAAAGCGACGCCTATTTCGCCACCCGTGCCAAGGACAGCCAGATCGGCGCCTGGGCAAGCCGGCAATCGCGCCCGCTCGAGGGGCGGTTCGCCTTCGAGAAGGAGATCGCCAAGTACGCCGGGAAATACGCGCTCGCCACAGTGCCGCGGCCGCCATACTGGGGTGGCTTTCGCGTGACGCCGCTGGAAATCGAATTCTGGCGCAACCGGCCGTTCCGGCTGCATGACCGGCTGGTCTACCGCCGGGACACCGCGGCGTCGCCCTGGCGCACGGAGCGGCTGTTTCCGTGAGCGAAACTTTTGCCCTTGCCGCAGCCGCGCAGGATGGGAGGCATGGGCAGCTGATGCGACGCGCGGCCTTTGCCTCGCTTGGCGTGTCGCTCGCGCTGGTGGTGCTGAAGACCGTCGCCTACCTGCTCACGAATTCGGTGTCCATGCTGGCATCGTTGGCAGATTCTGCGCTCGACCTGTTCAGCTCCACGCTGAATCTTGTTGCGATCCGCTCCTCGCTGACGCCGGCCGACGAAGAGCATCGCTGGGGTCATGGCAAGGCGGAGCCGCTGGCAGGGCTGGGGCAGGGCGCCTTCATCGCCGGCTCGGCGACTTTCCTGATCGTGCAGGCGATCAACCGCTTCGTCGTGCCGGAGCCGCTGGATCACCCGACCGTCGGGCTGATCATCATGGCAATTTCCATCGCCACCACCTTGGCGCTTGTCACCTATCAGCGGCGGGTGGTTGCGAAGACCGGCTCCATCGCGGTTTCCGCCGACCGGATGCACTACGCAAGCGATCTTATCACCAACATTGGGGTCGTTGTCGCCATCGGCCTGACGGAGTGGTTCGGCTGGCGCTATGCCGATCCCATCATTGCGCTGGCAATTGCGGCGATCCTCATCTGGAGCGCATGGAGCGTCTTCGTGCAGAGCTACAACCAGCTGATGGATCGCGAGCTGCCGGACAGCGAGCGCGAGCGGGTGAAAGCCGTCGTCATGCGCAATCCCGAGGTGCGCAACCTGCACGATCTGCGCACGCGCGCCGCCGGCGTGCACACCTTCATCCAATTCCACATCGAGCTCGATCCCACCATCAGCATCACCCGCGCCCACGAGATCAGCGACGAAGTGGAGAAATCGGTCTGCGCCGAATTCCCCAATTCGGAAGTGATCATCCACCAGGACCCGGCAGGCCTGGAGCGCCCGGCCAGCCTGGCGCGGAGCTGATCCTCAGATCCGCTCACACACCATGTTGGCCTCGATTGCTAACCGATGATAGAATCAAGCGCCGGTGGCCAACTCTGGCGTATGGGGGGAAAATGGGATTTGCAGGAATCGGCGTAAAATGGACCGCCTTCGGATTGCTTTGCGCTATGGCAGCAACTCAACCTGCTCAAGCCGGGCACGGCGCCATCACGACGTTCGATGCTGCGGCGAACGCTCAGGGCACCAGCCCGATTGGAATAAACGACATTGGGGAAATTGCGGGCTTCTACAGCGACAACAACTTCGTCACACACGGCTTCGTCCGGGATGCGAGCGGCGCGATTACGGACTTCGATGTCCCGAACTCCATTCAGACAGCCGCGCTTGGCATCGACGGCCAGGGTGGCGCGTTCGGAACCTATACGGATAACGTAAATTTCCTGACGCATGGCTTCGTGCGGGCGCCTGATGGCACATTCACGACGTTCGACGTGCCGGGCGCTCACTCCACCTCTCCTGGATCCTGCAACAGCCTGGGGGCAATTGCCGGGGATTATGTGGATAGCGGCGGTACCACCGGGCTTTTCATGCGCGCTCTGGATGGGACGATTACGACCTTCACCGTCCCAGTCTCTACAAGCGTCCACGCCGATGGCATCAACGATAAGGGCGTCGTGTTGGGAGACATGTCTGACCTCAGCGGGAGTGGGCACGCCTTTCTCCGCAGCGCGCCTGGATCGCTGACAATCTATGATGTTCCGGGAGCGGCCGGAACTTTCGGTAGCTCTGTCAACAACAAGGGAGTTGTGGCGGGTGCTTATATCGACGGCAACAATGGCGTCCACGGCTATGTTCGCGGCAAAAATGGGACAATCACGACCTTCGATGCTCCAGCGGGTGTGTCGACGTTTGTGAATGGGATTAACCGCAAGGCACAGGTCACCGGGAGCTCGTACGACAGCAATGGCTTTGCGCACGGCTACGTTCGGGCGAAAGGTGGCACGTTCTCCACGTTCGACGTTCCTGGCTCCCTCGGGACTTTTCCCACTTCCATTTCCTCGGCGGGCGTGACGGGGTTCTGGTCAGACGCCAATGGAAACAGCCACGGGTTCTTCCGGTCGCGTTAGGCCGTCACGGCAGCCCGAACACATAGAGCCGCCCGGCGAAGCCGTGATACGAGCCGCCAATGTAGACATGCCCATTCACCACCGTGGGCGACGAGTTGACGATCGGATCGTCCAGCAGGCGGCTCCAGATTTGGTTGCAGGTTCCCGTGCAGTTTGCGTCCCAGGCGAGAATCTCGCCGCTGTTGCGCCCGGCATAGACGACCCCATTGGCGACGGTGGGCGAGGAGCCGATGCCATCCTGCATGCCGGTGCCGAACAGCGTGGCGACGGCGCTGCAGACGCTGCGGCCGCAGCCCGCCGCATCGTACACGTTCACCTGGGACTCCAGCGGAATGTAGACGCGCCCGTTCGCCACCGCAGGCGAGCCGCCGAAGAACAGATTGTCGTCGATGGCCTGCCACAGCGCGCTGCACAGCTTGGCGCCGCAGCCATTCGCATCGAAAGCGGAGAGCGCGTGGTTTGAGCCGATGTAGATGACGCCGTTGGAAACGGCGGGGGAGGATTCGAAAGCGGGGCCGTGAATGTCACCGGTCCATTTGGGGTGGCACGCCGCCTTGCCGCAGCCCGTAGCCTTGAAGGCATTGAGCTTGCCGTCGTCCGACGCGATGAACAGCATGCCCTTGTAGAGGAGCGGCGTGGATTCGGTGCTGCCGCCCATCTTCCCCGCCCACAAGGGATCGCACAGCTTCTTGCCGCAGCCTTCCGCGTTGAAGGCGTAGACATTCCCGTCATAGCTGCCGACGAACACGATGCCATTCCCTACCACCGGGGAGGAATAGGAAGTGTATTTGCCGGCCTTGCCTTGCCACAGCGGTTCGCACACCGAATTCCCGCAACCCTTGGTATCGAAGGCGTTGAGTTTGCCGTGCCCGTCATCGGCACTCGTCTGTGAGCCGACATAGACAATGCCGTTCGCGACGGTGGGTGAATCCACGATCTCCGCGAGATAGCTCGATTGCCAGAGCGGGGTCTGGCAGAAATCGGTGCCGCAGCCATCCGCCGGATACGCATACAGGGTGCCGCTGTCTTCTCCGATATAGACAACGCCGTCCACCACGGCAGGCGAGGAGAGGAACACCAGCTCTCCCGGCAAATCGGCCTGCCACAAAAGGCTGAGGCTGGGCACGGTGGCTGTGCTGAGCGTCTTCTCGAACGGTTGATAGCCCGTGTGCTTCTCGTCAAAGCGGAAATGCGGCCAGTCCACCGTTTTGCCTTGCATAGAACCGCGGGCCAGCGCCTCGTGGGGGGCGAAGGCGCTGAACGCGGCGGCGCAAACGATCAGACTGGCCGCAAGGCCGGACGCGCGGAAAGCGAACATATGTCTCCCTCTGGCTCGTGTTCCGCGGGCCGGCCACCGACGCGGGCGTACATGGCAGAGACGACGCGAAAGGGGATGCTATTCCCGCGCAGCCGCAGATTTCGAGCTGTCATCCCGGCCAAGCGATGCGCAAGCATTGCGCGAGCCGGGACCCATCGTGAAATTGTCCCGGTGGGTCCCGGGTCTCGCTTTGCTCGCCCGGGATGACAAGGTGATGCTAAGCTTCACCCATGCCTGAGCATCACCCCGAGCATATCGATGAAGAGCGGCGGACGCTGATCCTCACCGGCGCCAGCCGCGGCATCGGTCACGCGACCGTGAAGCGCTTCGCGAGCGCGGGCTGGCGGGTGATCACCTGCTCGCGCCACGCCTTCCCGGAGAACTGCCCGTGGGCCGCCGGGCCGGAGGACCACATCCAGGTCGATCTGGCCGATCCGCACGATACCGCGCGCGCCATCGCCGAGATGCGCGAGCGGCTCACCGGCGGCAAGCTGCACGCGCTGGTCAACAACGCCGCCATCAGCCCGAAGCAAAAGGCCCCTCCCCCGTTTACGGGGGAGGGGGACCACGCGAAGCGTGGTGGAGGGGGCGCGCCCCCCC
>JAFAVP010000194.1 GCA_019242395.1 Alphaproteobacteria bacterium
CACGGTTGGCGCCCAGAACCGGTTGGCCAATCTCTTCTCAGCATGGTTAATCAGGTTTTAACCCTACGCCCGTTTATTCAAGACAATTGCGCGAAATGTTTGACGTGCATTTACGGGATATTTTTGTAAGAGGGGCATAATTCGTGGCGGTTGCGGCCGACCGACGACAAGACGCGCCGGGGTACCCGGTGTGGGAGCCGGGTGCGCCAACGGGCAAGTGATGGTCAACGTGACCGGCTGGTCAAGCGGAGGCGCATCGGTGGCGGACGACCTCGGCCAAGCGGGGTATGTCGGGTGCACCGGCGGTGCCGAGGCGAGAACCGAGATAATCCCAGAAGGCAATGCCGAGTTTCTTGCATGTTTTGAACAGGCTGAGAAAGCCGTCGCGGCAATCACGCCCGACATCACTTCGAGTGCCGCCACTGATCTTCCGCTTCGTGACCTGACAGCGGATGTCGTTTTCCGTCTCGTTGGTGTGGAGTGGAATTTGTGGGTGATCGAGCACCTTCAGCAATTCCGCCTTGTTGGCATACAAACGCTTAAGCAGACGGTCGAGTATGACGAAACCGGTCTGGCGTTTGAAAATGCGATCGAACCTCGCTGACAGGGCAGCCTTGCGCTTTGTGGATGCAGCAAGTTTATAGGCCTTGAGATCGCGATAGAAGCGCCAGATCAAGCTGCGGATGTGGCGCTGAGCTTTGCGGTTCTCGTCGGTGAAGGTGTCGAGCTTGTGAACGAGGCGTTCAGAGTGGACCCAACACAGGCCGTGCTCACCGACATTAAACTGGCCGGCATCATCGCTGATGATGACGGTCTCGGGCAGCAAGCCATGGGCCTTGATGCTTCCCCAGAGCGCCCCTTCGGTGGCGATCTCGACCGGGTCCGGGGAGACCTTGAGTTCGGTGATGCCGAGCTTCTTGAGGTGCGCCGTCCAGGCCTCCTGATCGGGAAAATGCCGGTCACGATGTTCGGTCAGGCGGGCGATCACGTGGGCTGCCAGATTGCGCTGGCGCATATATGCCACAGCCTCGTCATTGACGACGTAGTCGCCGTGCCCTGCACGCAGAAGCCCGAGGAAGTTGGCGCGGCTCTTCGAGGCTGTGGTGCCGAACCAGGTGAAATGACTGTTGCCGATCTGGGTACAGAAGCCGTTCTTAGCCTTGTGGCGGGCTCCCGTGTCGTCCACCGTGATCCAGGCGGCACTTTCAAGCCCGGCCCGCAGCACCTCATTGGCTTCGTCGAGAAATGACTCCTGTCCCTCATTCAGAAGGCGCATCACCTCCCGCTTGGAAATGAAGACGCCGAGGGTCTGCAAGATCTCCACAAGCCGAGGCACCGTGACCTGCCCTTGGTAATATTGCGCCAAAATGAACCGGCGGAGGTCCGGTCCGAAGTGCCCCAGAATGCCCTCCGGCAATGGAGCGGTCAGCACCGTGCCGTCTGGCGCCACCCAGCGCTCGCAGCGATATTCCACCACGTGAGTGCGGATGACCAGATCCTGGACGATGTAGCTGGTGTAGCCTTTGAACCGCGACCCTGCCGGTGCCGCCACCTTGACGACCTTCTCCTCGTTGATCGTCAGCTTCGTCCTCGTGGGCCCGCGCTTGGCACGTTCTCGAGGGGAACCCTGGGGCTTGGGATCGGTTGCCTTCTCCATTCCGCTCGGTTTGTTCGGCTTGATGTCCGGTCGGCCGGGACCGCCCTTGAGGCGGGCGATCTCGTCGCGCAGTGCAGCAACTGTTCGCTGCAGCTCAGCTATCATTTCAAATTGACTTATGACCAAGCTCTTCAGCTCGGCGTGGGAGAGGCGGTCAAGATCGGGCGGCAGAACCATTGCCAGAATGAATCTGACTCGCGCCGTCCCGGGAATCTTATAATCATACCGCCATGAGTTTTGCCCCTCTTACGGATATGCGATGTAAACATCTGACTTTAAAAAGATATTTATTTACTGCCAGGGGGTGTAAGTCTGGTATCGTTTCAGCTCAGTGGTACGGTCAAGCATGGCCCTTGTCCTCTTCGCATTGCTGTTGCTTTTGAGGCGCGTCCAAAACTGAGTGAAACGCGCAGTGTCATGCAGCCGATCATAGACGCTTTGCTTGTCGCTCTAAATCCCGCCCGCCCGCATCAGCATTGCGAGTCCGTCGGGTGTGGCAAGTCGCGGCGTCCAACCCAGATTCATCAAAGCCGCGGGATCGGCAATCAGCGAGCCGGACAGCCGGTGGTATATCTCTTCTCGTCGGGCGGCGCGGAGAGCGAATTGGAGGAGCGGCGGGGGGAGCGCAAATACGTTCGGCCGGCGGGAGAGCCCGCCGCGCAAGGCCGCAATCATTTCCGCGATCGTCAGCGCCTGCGGATCGGCCGCAATGAAGATGCGCCGTAGCGTTCCCGGCGCTGTGAGCACAGCCTCGATTGCCGCTGCGAGGTTTTGCAGCGCGAGCAGCGAACGCCGCGCCGTGAGGCTGGCGAGCGGCAAGGGGAAAGGCAATCGCGCGAGCCTCACCAATTGCGCCATGTTGCCCTTAACCCCAGGCCCGTAGACTAGCACGGCCCGCAGCGACACCCAGTCGAGGTCGAGTTCCGCGAGACCCCGCTCGGCTGCGAGTTTGGAACGTCCGTAGGCATCGGTCGGCCTCGGTGTGAGCGCTTCGGTCAACACCATATCCGCCGTCGGCCCGCACTGGGCACGGATCGAGGAGAGAAATACGAAGCGCTTCACCCCGGCTCTCCGCGCAGCGCGAGCGAGGTGGATGGTCGCCTCCGTGTTGAGCAGCCGGTAGTCGTCTTCGGGGAGGCCGGACATCGCGTGGGCGAGCCCCGCTGAATGGACCACCGCATCCACTCCCGCGAGTGCCGCCGACATGTTTTGCGGCCTGGCAAGGTCGCCAATCACCGCGCTTGCAGTTTCTGGCGGCAGCGAAACAGGCCGACGCAGCAGCACACGCAAGCGGTGGCCGCGCTTTGGCATTTCCCGCAGCAGGTATTGACCGATAAAGCCGGTAGCGCCGGTCAGTGCGAGCAGCATATGAGACCGTCTTTGTTAGATCGCCTTTGCACCCGGACGGGGGAGCGCAGTCCACCCTCCGATTGTTCCGTATCGGCGCAACCAGCCATAGCCGGACTGGCTGCAACCAATGAACGAAAGATATAGCCTAGGTGGACATAGGAAAGTCGAGGAAAAGATGGGCGTATTAGTCAACGGCAAATGAAGTGATGGCGAGCTTCCGCAGGAGTTCGGCGAACGCGGCCAGTTTCAGAGGGTCGACAGCCAGTTCCGCGAGCGGGTGACCGCTGACGGCTCCTCGCACTTCACGGCCGAACCGGGCCGTTATCATCTCTACGTATCGCACGGCTGCCCGTGGGCTCACCGTACGCTGATTTATCGTGCGCTCAAGAAGCTCGATGGAGCGATCTCGGTTGCTTATGCGCTGCCCGGTCTCACGCAGCAGGGCTGGCGTTTTGAGAACGACCCGCGATTTCCCGACTGCATCCCCGACACCGTGAACGGCTTCCACTACTTGTACGAAGCCTATGCTGCAAGTGACAGGAACTATAGCGGCAAGGTCACGGTTCCGGCATTGTGGGACATGAAAACCGGCCGGATCATCAACAACGAGTCCTCTGAAATCATCCGCATGTTGAACTCCGAGTTCAATGCCTTCACGACAGAGA
>JAFAVP010000218.1 GCA_019242395.1 Alphaproteobacteria bacterium
ATCGCGGGCAAGACCTACCGCTCGCGCCTGATCATCGGCACGGGCAAGTATAAATCGTACGAACAGAATGCTCAGGCGCTGGATGCGAGCGGCGCGGAGATCGTCACCGTGGCGGTGCGGAGGGTGAACCTCACGGACCCCAATCAACCGAAGCTGGTTGATTTCATCGATCCGAAGAAGGTGACTTATCTGCCCAATACCGCCGGCTGCTTCACCGGCGAGGAAGCCGTGCGTACCTTGCGGTTGGCACGCGAAGCCGGCGGCTGGAATCTCGTCAAGCTGGAAGTGCTGGGGGACCGCAAGACACTCTATCCCGACATGCTCGAAACGCTGCGCGCCGCAGAGATGCTGATCAAGGACGACTTCCAGGTGATGGTGTACTGCAATGACGATCCGATGATGGCGAAGCGTTTGGAAGAACTCGGCGCTGCGGCCATCATGCCGCTCGCCTCGCCGATTGGTTCCGGGCTGGGCATTCAGAGCCCAATCAACATTCGGCTCATCATTGAAGAAGCCAAGGTACCGGTGATCGTGGACGCGGGCATAGGGACGGCCTCCGACGCCGCGATCGCGATGGAGCTTGGCTGCGATGCGGTGATCTCCAACACCGGCATCGCGGAAGCCAAAGATCCGGTGCTGATGGCCAGCGCCATGAAACATGCAGTAGAAGCCGGCCGCCTCGCCTATCTCGCAGGGCGGATGACGAAGAAGCGCTACGCCGATCCATCGAGTCCCCTCGCCGGGTTGATTTGAACCGGCCGCTAATAATCGCGGTCTCCGCACTGCTATGCGCGACCGCTGGCGCTCTTGCGAACCCTGATGCGGCCAGCCTGCTCGACCGCACTGTTTGGGTTGATATCGGCCCTGGCCGCACGCTTGCGCAGTTGAGCGCGAAAGAGAGGGCCACTCTTGAGACTTGCAAGGTCGCCAGCATGAGCTTCCGGAAGACGGCGGGCGGGCTGGTGCAGACCTTCTATGCAGGCCTCTCCCTGCAGACGGAGTATGCATCGCTGCATACACGGGCGGGTCCATCAGGCACGACGATGCTGCTTTACCTGCCCGGCCAATCGCGGATCTCGGAAACGCTGCACCTGTCCACGGACAGGGGTATGCTTGTGCAGCAGACACCAGGTTTTCGTGCCCATACCTATCTGAGGTGCGCCTTTCCGCCAGAAAAGCTGCCGCGCAAGAAGACCTAGGAAGCGGTTAGCAGCTTGCGGAGATCGGCATCGTCCAGCGCCCCTTCGTGGGCGCGGCCATTGATAATGAAGGCCGGCGTGCCATCGATGTTGGCCGCGATAGCGAGATTGTGCGCCGCGGAAATTGCGGCATCCACGTCCTCGCCTTCCATATCAGCCTTGAGCTTTGCGATGTCCAAGCCGGACTTCGCGGCGTCGGCATAAACGACATCTTCGGTCACCAGCGCCTTTTCATCCATCAGCCGGAAGTGGAAGGCCAGGTACTTGTCCGGCTGCTTGCGGGCCGCGATGGCCGCGCGCGCAGCGATGGTGGATCGCGGACCCTTAATCGGAAATTCGATAAAGGCGAAGCGGGTATCCTTCTGGTGGTTGGCGATGAACTTTTTGACCGCCGGCAAAGAAGCCCGGCAGTAGGGGCAATTGTAATCGAAGAACTCGACGAATGTTGCGCGCGCGTTCTTCGGACCGAACATGAAAGCCAAGCGTGGATTGAAGAAGGCCGCGCGGCCGAGTTTTTGAACCGCTACCTGCCGCGCGGCGTCGTCGCGGTCCTCCTGTTGGGCCTGTAACCGATTGCTCATCTCGGCCAGCAATTCGGGATGGCTCGTAAGATACCCATGGATCCGCGCGTCGTTCCCTGGGGGAAAGACACCGAAGGCCGCGGCGGCGAACAGAACGGCCACAGCCAGCGCGGCACCACCGATCGCGCCAGCAAGCGCTACGATCAAAGGAGATTTCATCGCGTGCTTCCCACCTCAGCGCCGCCGGCGATCCTCTGCGTTGGCGCTGGATACGGCAAGAATATCGGTCGCTCGCTGCCAGTCCGGTGAGCCTGGCACAAGTTTGTGCTGTGCCAAGGTTGCGAAATGTGCCGCGGCCGCAAAATTCCCGATGTTATAGTCCAGCTCGGCCGTGGAAAGGCTCGCCA
>JAFAVP010000221.1 GCA_019242395.1 Alphaproteobacteria bacterium
GGGAGAGCGCCTCGTTCGCAATGAGGAGGTCAGCGGTTCGATCCCGCTCAGCTCCACCACTCTTGCCAGAGCGGTTGGACATTCAGGTTTAAGGAACACCCGTGATTGCCGTTGGGCATAATCCGATCGTCGCGCTGCTGTTGTTGCTGCTCGACTTTTATTGGTGGGTTGTCGTCGCCGCGGTGGTGATGAGCTGGCTGATCGCGTTCGGCGTGCTCAACACCTACAACGAGCTTGCCCGCACGGTGATCCGCGCGCTGACGGCATTGACCGAGCCGGTGTTCCGGCAAATCCGGCGGGTAATTCCGGGCATCGGCGGCCTTGATTTCTCGCCCTTCATCGTGCTCGTCGGCATCTGGTTCCTGGAATATGTGCTGGTCTGGGCGGAAGCGCGGTATCTTTACCAGACGACGGTCTAGCCGTGGCGGCACGGATCATCGATGGCAAGGCGGTTGCGGCGCGGCTGAAGGAGCAGGTCGCGGCCGAGGCTGGGCGCCTGAAGCGCGAGCACGGCGTGGTGCCCGGGTTGGCAACCGTGCTGGTCGGGAACGATCCGGCGAGCGAAGTCTACGTGCGCAACAAAAACAAGACAGCGGAGGCGCTGGGATTCCATTCCGTGAGCTTCCATTTGGCCGCAGACGCGAGCGAACCCGAAGTGCTCGCCCGCGTGCGCGCCCTGAACGAAGACCGGGACGTACACGGCATTCTGGTGCAGATGCCGCTGCCCAAACAGGTGCGCGAAGAGGCGGTGCTGGAGACGCTCGATCCGCGTAAGGATGTCGATGCGCTGACCGCCACCAACGCGGGTCTGCTGCTCAGCGGCCGCGCGAAGCTCATCTCATGCACTCCGACGGGCGTGATGCTGCTGCTGAAGGAGTATGGCGTGGAGGTCGCGGGAGCGAACGCGCTGGTGATCGGCCGCTCACTGCTGTTTGGCAAGCCGGCCGCGCAATTGCTCCTGGCCGCCAACGCGACCGTCACTATGGCACATTCCCGTACGCGCGATCTGCCCGCAGAGTGCCGCCGCGCCGACATCCTGGTTGCCGCGCTCGGCAAACCGGATTTCGTGCAGGGCGATTGGGTGGAGCCCGGCGCCACAGTCATCGATGTGGGCATCAACCGCGTCGATACTGCCGATGGAAAGTACAGGATCGTTGGCGATGTGGATTACGCCGCCGCCAGCGATCGCGCCGCCTTGATCACGCCGGTGCCGGGCGGCGTCGGCGCCATGACCATCGTTTGCCTGATGCGCAACACATTGATCGCCGCAGCTGCCCTGGCCGGACTATCTGCAGCCATCTGACGGCGGCTCAGCCGCGTGTATCGTCTGCTTTGGAGGCGAGAAGATGCGGGCGGTTGGGAGCACCACAAGCGATATAGCCTTGTGATACCACCGGCTGCGCCCTCTGCTTCGCCGCGCGCAGGTGCGGGCACGTCAGGGTCTGTTTGCCCGCTGCCGTGCGGTATTGGCATTGCCGGCTGAACTCGTCCCAGGAGGCCTCCTTCCAGCCCCCGGAGCCGTTTCGGATTTCGGCATGCGCGGCGAAGCCGCAGGTGCCGCATTCGGCACGGAAGCGCTGATCCAAAGCCGGACGTAGAATGGCAGCCATACCGCGCCTCCGACACGGATAGAGCATCGAACCGGCCTCTTACGTTGGGATTGCGGAAATAAGATGTGGTTTATACAATCTGTCTTAATTTTCGAACGCGGCCATCCGAGCTTCGACCTCAGAGCCGCTTGCGAAGGTCGGCGGCGATCTGCTCGGGCGTTTGCGAGTTATCGTACACGGCGGCGAATTTGCCGTCCGGACCCATCAGGCAGATGATACTGGAATGATCGATGGAGTAGCCGCCGCCGGGCAGCGGGTGCTTCACGCGATAGACCCGGTATTCTTTGGCTACGGCAGCGATCTCTTCCTCCGATCCGGTGAGGCCGATAAAGCGCGGGTCGAACGCGCGCAAGTACACCTTTAACATCTTCGGCGTGTCGCGGCTTGGGTCGAGAGTTATGAAGATCGGCGCAAGGCGGTTGGCGCTGCCGCCCAGCTGCTTCAGCACCTCGCTCATCAGCGCCAAAGTGGTAGGGCAGACATCCGGGCAATTTGTGTAGCCGAGATAGATCCACATCCAGCGGCCACGAAAGTCGGCGTCGCTTCTTACGTGCCCGTCCTGGTCGACCAGCCGGAAAGGTCCGCCCACCTGTGCGGTGCCCGCCGTTATCACACGGCTCTGCATTTGTTCAGCAACATGCCAAAGCCCGCCCCCTGCCAAACAGGCGAATGCAAACATATAAGGGATCAACGCCTCAGGTGTGCGGAGCATGGCGGGATTGATAGACTGGTTGCCGGCCCCACGAGAAGCGGGCGAATGGTACGGCATGAATGAACGACCGGTGCTTGAGCAGAGTCCAAAGCCGCGCGGCTCGCTGCGGTTAAGGCCACAGCTGAGCGCCGGGCTTTCGCCCACCGCTCGTGGCCGGGTGCGGCTGCGGACTCTCAGCAACCTGCGCTGGATGGCAGTGGCTGGTCAGTCCGCTGCGCTATTCATTGTCTATTTCGCGCTTGGCTATCCCTTGCCGTTGTTTCCCTGTGTGATGGCCGTTGGGACCAGCGCAGCGATCAATCTTGGGCTGGCGATCCGCTATCCATCGGCGCACCGGCTCACCAATGGGGAGGCCACCGCCTACCTGGCTTACGACGTCATGCAACTAGCGGCGCTGCTGTACTTCACGGGCGGCATCAACAATCCGTTCGCGTTGATGTTCATCGCTCCGGTTGTGATTGGCGCTTCCACGCTCAACTTCGGGAATACCCTCTTCCTTGCAGCGCTGGCGCTTGCTTCGATTAGCATCATAGCGGTCGCGCACCAGCCGCTTCCTTGGGCGCCTGGCGAGCCCTTCACCCTGCCACCCCTCTACCAAGCCGGTATCTGGGCATCGCTCGTAATCGGCATTGGCTTCAGCTCGATCTACGCCTGGCGCATCGCCAGTGAGGCTGCTCGCATGTCGGCAGGCCTCGCAGCCACCCAGCTCGCGCTGTCCCGTGAACACCGCATGGCTTCCATCGGCGCGCTAGCGACTGCGGCGGCACATGAACTCGGTACCCCTCTCGGCACGATCGCTGTGGTCGCGCGGGAGCTTGAACGCGCGCTGCCGCCCAGCTCTCCGGAAGCCGACGATGCGCGCCTCTTGCGTGCCCAGGCTGAGCGCTGCCGGGGCATTCTCACCAGGCTTGCCCAGCCGGAAGAAAGCGTCGTCGGAGCCGTTGAGCGGCTGCCGCTTGGAGCGCTGTTGGATGACATCGTGACCGAGTACCAAGCCGATGAGGTGAGAATCGCGGTAAACATTTCACAGCATCCTGCGAACGGCCCCGAGCCTAAGGTCTGGCGCGCGCCCGCGCTGCTGCACGGCCTCGGCAATGTGATCGCCAACGCAGCGGACTTCGCGCGGTCGAAGGTACGGGTGCACGCCGAATGGAGCACTCGAGAGATACAGGTTTGTGTAGAAGACGATGGGCCCGGATTTGCGCCAGAGATACTGGAGCGTATTGGCGAGCCTTACGTCACCTCCCGCCCGGGCAATTACGCTGTCGCTGACACGGAGCTTGAGCCCGCAGCCGCTGTCGCGGGAGCCCAAGGCATGGGGTTGGGATTTTTCATCGCCAAAACGCTTGTCGAGCAGACCCGGGGTAGCCTGACAGCCACCAACATCGAGAATGGGGGCGCCCGCGTTACCGCACGCTGGCCGCGCGGAGCAATCGACGGGGAGATCGCCCCGAGCCCGGCCGCTATTCTATAGGCGCCAGCTAAGCCTTGTCTGAGCGTCTGGAAATCTGTACCGCAGTGCTCCAGGGAAAATCCTGCATGTCGAAAACAGAAGCCGAGGAGCGCACGCTTCTCATTGTGGAAGATGATCGCCCCTTCCGGGAGCGGCTGGCCCGCGCCATGGAGGCGCGTGGCTTTGCCGTCACGATTGCGGAGACAGTGGCGCAAGGCCATGAGCAGGCGAAGGACTCTCCGCCTGCGTTCGCTGTGGTCGACCTGAAACTGGAAGACGGCAACGGCCTTGATGTGGTGGAAACCCTGCACAAGGTACGGCCGGAAGCACGGGTTGTGGTGCTAACGGGTTTTGGCAACATCGCGACCGCCGTCGCCGCTGTGAAATACGGTGCCATAGATTACCTCCCGAAACCCGCAGATGCCGATGACATCTTGGCTGCGCTTATGGCCGCGCCGGGGAGCAAGCCTAACCCTCCGGAAAATCCGATGTCAGCTGATCGCGTGCGCTGGGAGCACATCCAGCGCGTGTATGAACTTTGCGGGCATAACGTATCGGAAACGGCAAGGCGTCTGAACATGCACCGCCGTACCTTACAGCGCATCCTGGCGAAGCGCAGCCCACGATAAGCGCTCGCGCGTGGCCGCCCGCAAACTCGGATCACGCAATTTCCGCTGGCTTGCCCTGAAGACAGCCACGCGGGTCCTGCCATCGCTGCGGAGACGCTATCCGCTCTACGAGAAAGTTGTGCCGCTGCTGGACGCAGGCCATGTCCAGATCGTCACCGAACAACAGCCGCTTTTGCTGTCTCCGGAGGAGCAGGCTTACGCCAAGCGCTTCGAACCACCGCTGCCCGAGGTGGTGGAGCGCTCCATAGCGCTGGTGCGCCTGGAAGGCGCTGCCGTTCTGGGGAACACCGGTGCCGTGATCGATGAAGAGCGTGGGGTTCTTTACCAATCACGCTACACGGCCGACCGTTATGGCACCGGCGCCAGCTATCACGACTTCGTCGACTTGCCTTCGGCCCGGGTGGACAAACCGGAGGCGAACTACTTCAGCATGGTGGGTGAGTATCGCGGCCACCAGCATTTCTTCCATTTCCTGTTCGATCGGTTGCCTCGAATTTTTTATCTCCTCTCCCGCTTCGATATGGGGGATAAACCGTTCGTGGTGCTGACGAATCAGGAACTGCCTGAGTTCCAGCAGGACATCTACCGCTTTCTTGCGGAGCGCTATCCCAATCTCACCTTCGTGGCCGTTCCTGAAGGTGAGCGCTGGCGTCTGCCCCTCCTTTTTCTCATTGACGATATGCAACCGGTTCGCCGCAGCTTCTTGCCCCCAGACGCACTAGAGTTTTTCCGCGATCTCATCATCCGCGGTTACGGCTTGTCGGCTGTCCCGCCACGCCGACGCCTGTATATCAACCGCAGCGATGCCCGAAAACGGTGGATCAGGAACGAAGCCGAAATTTGGCCGAGTTTCGCGAGCCGCGGCTTCGAAAGCATCGCGGCCGGCAAGCTACTCTTCCGCGATCAGGTGGCCTTGTTCGCGGAAGCGGAAATCATCGCGGGCCCGCATGGCGCCGGCTTCTCGAATCTCCTGTTCGCGCCGCACCGCGCCAAGGTCCTGGAGATCAGCAATGTGGAACGGGTGAAGTCCGTCTATTTCCTGCTGGCCAAAGGAATGAATCAACACTACGTGCCGCTGATCGGTGGCAGGGGGGATCGGAATGAACGGTTCCAGGTCGATCCGGCGGCCGTAGAGGCAGCGCTGCAGAAAATGGATGCGGCAAGCTCCAATTGATGTAGTGGAGTCTATTTAGCGCCAGCTCGATTCCTTCTGCAATCGCTTAGAGGCGATCTGTTTCCAACGGCGCTCAAGCATTCCTCGCAAAATTTTCGCGTCCAAGCATTCGATGCGTGCAAGCACCGTCGGGTAATTCTGGTAATGCGGCGTGACGTGAAATAGCTCCGGCTCTGCCTGGAGAAGCATGTCGCGTTCATCCATTGAACTGACAGTGAGCACAAGCGAATTGTCTTCGGCACGGAGGCGGGTGAAAAATTTCTTTTCGATCTTGAAGGACGGATAGCCGTAGGAGGTGCTCTCGTTTGCCCCGGGAAACGAGAGCACGATCTTGTTTACCTGGGCTTTCGTAAGGGCCATCGCTACTTCACGAACACGGTTATGCCGCGAGGATCGCTCGTCGGTTCAATGGTCGAGGCAAGCCGTTCTGCCGCACATTTTGCGAACTTCAGGGTCACCGCCTTCCTCCTGCTTGGATGCAATTGCCAGACAGGCGAGGGCCGGACAATCGCGCCGCCGTAACGATCGGCCACGATCAGTCCGGTGCCGGAGGGCACCAGCTCATCGGGAAAATCCGGTGGGATCGCAAAATAGAAATGGTTGCAAAACTCCAGATACTCAGGCCATTTGGTGTCGCACTTTAGGTCCTGCACCGAGACTTTGATCTCCACGCCCAGCATGCAGCCGTCGGGACCCAGCGCCGCAACATCCAGCCTCCGCCCGTTCGGCAGCGTGAACTCCAGGATTGGGCTGTAAGCCTCCCGGAGCAGCAACCGGCTTACGCCACGCGCCACATCCGTTGCGGACGATCCCTTCATCCGTCCAGTGGAACATTTCAGCAACCGATGATCAACCGGCGCCGGAACCCAACTCCATCGCGCGGGGTTCCAATTTGGACCACGAGATCACATGGACCCGAGCGCGCCGGTAGACCCCGTTTCCCAGCAAACCTTTCGCGGCGAGGCGCGTGAGCGAGGCTTGGCGCAAGTTCTGGAGCGAAATATCCGTGCGCTCCAGCGGCGGCACCAAGAAAGCGAAGCCCGCGCCACAACCCAGGAGCTTCTCGCCCGTGTGATCACGGACTTCAGCGGCAGCATGCTTTTCGTGTACTTGCATCTGGCGATTTACGCCGCCTGGATCGTGGCAAACCTAAGGTGGATTCCCGGCATTCCTGTTTGGGACCCGACGTTTGTGGTGCTCGCCATGATCGCCTCGGTCGAGGCAATTTTCCTCTCAACCTTCGTACTCATCACGCAGAATCGCATGGCGGCGAGCGCAGAACGGCGGGCCCAACTGGACCTTCAGGTCAACCTCCTGGCGGAGCACGAAGTGACAAAGCTGATCCGTTTGGTCTCCGCCATTGGCGCAAGAATGGGGGTGGACGTCGAGAGGGAAGCCGGTCCCGGAATTGAAGAACTAAAGCACGACGTGGCCCCTGAAGCCGTTCTGGATGAAATCGAACAGGTGGGCTGATCAGTGTCCGAACAGGCTACTTAGAATTTCATCAAACGTGCTTGGGTTTCGGTTCGTCTGCTCACCGGTTGCGCCTGAGCTTCCGGGGGTAGAGATGTCCGCTGCTGCAAGGGCCGTTGCGGGGGCCTTAGGTTGCGGCGCCAGCTTAATCGATGTGAGCGGTTCTACCGGGTTGCCGCGTTCTGCATTTTCCATGAAGGCTTTGAACATGCGAGCCGGCAATGTGCCGCCCGTCGCATGCACCATGGGCGCGTTGTTGTCATTGCCGATCCATACCCCACAAACATAGTCGCTGGTGAATCCGACGAACCAGGCATCTCGAAAGTCCTGGGTGGTACCTGTCTTACCGGCGCTCGGCCGCTCCTCCAGGCGCGCCGCCTTGCCAGTGCCTGATGTCACCGTTGCCACCATCAACTCCGCCATCTCTGCCGCGTTTCCCGCGCTCATAACGCGCCCTAACCCGGCATTCTTCCGGCTGTAGAGTACGCGGCCCGCGCGCGTGCGAATTCCGCGGATCGCATAAGGCACCACGCCTTCACCACCGTTGGCGAAAGGCGTGTACGCGGCCGTGAGTTCGAGCGGTGTCACTGTGGACGAGCCAAGCGCGATCGATGGCACCGCCACAAGCTTCGACGTGATGCCGAGCCGGTGCGCGGTTCTCACGACCGCGCGCGGACTAGCTTCGACAGCCAGTTGCGCGGCGACGGAGTTGGACGATTTGGCAAAGGCACGCGTGAGCGTGATTTGTCCTTCATAGCGCCCCTCGTAATTCGCCGGATGCCATCTCCCGAAACTCACCGGCGAATCATTCACGACATCTTCAAGATGATGCCCGCGCTCAAATGCGGTGAGATAAACGAACGGTTTGAAGGCAGACCCCGGCTGCCGCATTGCCTCTGTTGCGCGGTTATAAGGGCTGAGGCCGTAGCTTCTGCCTCCAACCATTGCGCGCACCGCCCCATCGGGAGCAAGAGCCACGAGTGCTGCTTCGTGCGCATGCAGCTTACGGCCTTCTCCAGCAAGCCCCGCTTCGACTGCTCGCTCCGCCTCTCGCTGGAGTCGTAGATCGAAGGTGGTCTGCACGATGATGGGTGCGTCCACTTTGTCCGTATAATCGGGGATGCGGGTGATGACCCAATCGGCGAAATAGCCGGCATTGGGCGTGCCCGTGCTTTGCACCATGTGGGGCCGGGACGCTGCGGCGACTTTCCAAGCATTGGTCTTGATAAAGCCAGCATCGGCCATGGCCCGAAGGACTGTTTGGGCGCGCGCGTCCGCTGCTTGAGGATTTGACAGTGGATTATATTTCGCAGGCGCTTTCACTGAGCCTGCTAGAATAGCCGCCTCCTTGAGGCTCAATTCCGTTGGAGACTTCCCGAAGAACCGCTCGGAAGCGGCTTCAATCCCAAAAGTACCCGCGCCGAAATAGACCCGGTTCAGATACAAGGTCAGGATCTCATCCTTGCTGTAGCGAGACTCAAGATATAGCGCGAGCAGCGCCTCCTGCCCCTTTCGATCGAAGGTACGCTTGGGATCAAGGAACAGATTTTTTGCAAGCTGCTGGGTCAGTGTGGAACCGCCCTGGACCACGTGTCCCGCCGCCATGTTTTGCAGCGCGGCGCGGACCAGTCCAATGACGTCGAGCCCCATATGATCCCGAAAGCGGCGGTCTTCTATCGCGATGAAAGCGTTGGGCACATAGGCGGGCAGATCGTGCACGCCGATCATGGCGCCTTGCGTGAGACCCTTTCGCGCGATCAGCTGGCCTTGGCGATCCAAGATGGTCACATCCCTTGAAGGTGCGTTCAGCGCCAGATGACTGACGTCGGGAAGCTCATTGATCCAGTGAAAGACGAAACCCGCCCCGACGATGAAGATCCAGGCGAGCAGAAGCGCGAGGGCATAGGGCCAACTGCGCTTCCGCTTTGCGTTCGCCGGCTGCGAAGACAGCCGCTTGGCAGCCACTTCTTTAGGCGAAGCGCTTCCTTGCCTCTTCTGCGGCTCGATTTTTTGCGGCGCCATGCGGATGCCTGCGCTTCTGCGTATGGTTTCTAGGCGGTTAACTCTTAACGGCTGTTAAACAAAGCAGCCGCCGCGCGCACCCCCACAATCACCATGTGGGGGCCGGCGCTGTCTGTGCAAATAGATGTAGCAAGGAGTGTGTAAGCAAACAGCCGTCACCGCCTCGATGAAGGGAGGCATGCGCAAAATGGCCGCCTGCAATGGGCTCTGCCGAAACGGCTGCGACTTTCGTGCGGGGTTGACGGAGAGCAGCCTCCCGATGAGATAGGATCATTTGGGCTGGAGTTCGCCTGTGAACGAGCGATCGAAACTCGCAAACACTGGCCCGGCCGCGCGGGTTGGAATCGGTGCCGGTACAGGAGGTTTCTCCAGGCGCAGCTGGGTGTTGCTCGCACTTGCGGCCGCTGCCATCTTGGTTTTGACCGCAGTGCTTCTGCGCAAAGGAAGCGCACCAGCCTATATGACGCAGACGGTGACGCGCGGCCGCCTTGTGGTGACGGTCAGCGCAACAGGTACCCTGCAGCCGCGCGATCAGGTGGATGTCGGCGCGGAAATCTCGGGCCGCATCGATGCGCTTTATGCCGATTACAACGATCATGTGAAAAAGGGGCAGAAGCTCGCCAAGATCAATACCGAGCAGATCGAGGCGCAGCTTGCGCAATCGCGCGCAGCCCTGGAACAGGCCAAGGCGACCTACGATCAATCATCTCACAATTATCCCCGCACGGAGGCGCTGGCCAAGAGCAACGCGGCCTCAAAGCAGGATCTCGATAACGCGCGCGCCGATCTGCTGCGGGCCAAAGCCAACGTGAACCTTGCCGCTGCGCAGGTTCGCGCCAACGAAACGCTGCTATCCAAGGCCACGATCTACTCGCCCATGGACGGCGTGGTGCTGGATCGCAAAGTGTCGCGGGGGCAAACAGTTGTGGCTGCCATGCAGACGCCTGTGCTGTTTACACTGGCAAGCGACCTTTCGCAGATGGAATTGGATGTGGACATCGACGAAGCCGATGTTGGCCAAGTGCATTCAGGACAGCATGCGACGTTCACGGTAGACGCATATCCCGGTCGGCAGTTCGATGCGAAGCTCGTCTCCATCCACAGCGCTCCTAAGGTTATGCGCGGCGCGGTCACCTATCGGGGTGTGCTGCTGGTCTCCAATCCTCGCGGCCTGCTTAAGCCCGGCATGAGTGCGACAGCCAATATCGTAGCCTCCACACTGGCGAACGCGCTGCTCGTGCCGAACATGGCTTTGCGCTTCGTACCCGCGCTCGGTGTGGCGAATGCGCCACCGGCGGCGAACGCCGCCGGCCATGGACGGGTGTGGACGTTGGAGAACGGCCGGCTAAGACCGCATGATCTGACGCTCGGCGCAACGAACCGCCATCTCACGCAGGTGGTGAGCGGCGATCTCGCGACTGGGGAACAGGTGGTGACGGACGTCAAAGCGCCGCAAGGCAAGGAATAACGGGCGTTCCAAAAGGTCAGCGATGGCCGTCGTCGTCATCGTCGTTGTCATCGCTGTGGCGTGCTTGCGCGCGTGCTGCTGCTTTCGCCGCTTCGGCATTGGCCCGTGCGGCCGCTCGTGCCGCTTCTGCCGTCGCATGGGCGGCCGCACGTTCTCCGGCCGCTGTTGCTCGCGCTGCGGCAGCCTCGGCTTGCGCCTGAGCTCTTACTGCGGCCGCGCTCACTTCGGCGCCGACATCAACGCTTGCCATCCCATCGCTCGACATGTGCCCCTTGTAGGCTTTGATTTTAACAGAGCCTGAACCGAACGAGCTCACCTTCGGATCGATCGCCAGACCACCAAACGTGAAATTGCCAGAGCCCATGATATCCACATGCAGCGGATTGGCGATCCCATCGGCGATGTTCACCGAGCCAGAGCCAGCAATATCCACCTTCACGGGTCCATTCACACGGGAAGCGGAGATATCGCCGGAACCAGCGATGTCCACGCTCAAGCCCCCTGCGATTGGCCCCAGTGCTGTGTCGCCCGCCCCGGCTATATCCGCCTTGACGCTTTGAGTTGGTCCCACATTGACCTTGCCCGAACCCGCGATATCGAGGTCCAGCGGTCCCGACACAGCGGCCAAATCGATACGCCCTGTGCCATCCAGCGAAATCTTCGCGCTCGTCACCTTCCCGATTTTGGATTGCGTGGCGGAGGCTTCGAACTTGAGCGGTCCCATAGTGTCGCCGATAGTGGCCTTTCCTACCATGTCATCCACAGAGACCGCGCTGCCTCGCGGCAGGCTAACCTTCACGACCAGCTGGTCGGGCTTGGATTTGCCGTAGTCGAAATTAAACCAGCTGTGCCAATCCCACACCGTGTCCGTATTGGAACCCTCAATGTAGATCGTGCTGCCGGAGGCATGGACATCTACCTGATTGACGCGCTCGCGGGTGCCGCTCACATCCACTCTCACGGGGCCGCCGTTGCTGACGTTCACAACCAGAGTCCCGACGAAATCGTCCACTCTCAGCGCGCTACCGCTGAAGCTTTTTTGAGGCCAGGTCACCCAGTCTTCTGCGGCGGCCGCGGGGAGTATCAAAAGGGCCGCAACCGCGGCGCCCAACAGGAGGGACTTAAAATCTTTCATGGCAGCCTCCCGGCTGAAGAACTAGGTGCTCACTACAGATAGGGTGTTCGCAGTAGTGTTTTTAGCACGGAACTATCGCAAGGCCCCGATGAATTCCGCACAGGAGAACAAACTAGCGTCCAGGGTTCTGAAATCCAATATAGCTCAACAGCTTAGGCCACCAGACGGTAGCCGCCCGATTCCGTGACAAGGATCTGTGCCTGGCCGGGATTATTCTCGATCTTCTGTCGCAACCGGTAAATGTGGGTCTCCAAAGTGTGCGTGGTTACGGCGGGGTTGTAGCCCCACACTTCATGCAGAAGTGTATCGCGCCCGACGGTGTCTCCCTGCCGGTACAGGAATTTTAGGATGTTGGTTTCCTTTTCCGTCAGGCGGATCTTCTTGCCGACGGTGTCGAGCAGCAGTTTGGCGCTCGGGCGGAACGTGTACGGCCCAATGCGGTAAACAGCCTCTTCACTCTGCTCATGACTGCGCAGATGCGCGTGGACCCGCGCCATCAGCACGGCGAAGCGGAAGGGTTTCGTGACGTAGTCGTTCGCCCCAGACTTCAGCCCCTGGATCGTGTCGTCGTCAGTAGCGGCCGCAGTCAGCAGGATGATCGGGCAGCTTACGCCCGCCTCCCGGAATTCATGGCATAGCCCGCGGCCATCGCCATCCGGCAACCCCACATCCAGAATCATGAATTCGTAAAGGCCTTCTTTGGCTCGTGCACGGCCTTCCGCGCATGTGCCAGCCTCCACCGGATCGTATTCGCCTTCCGCGGCCAGCTGCTCGGCCAGGGAGCTGCGCAACATCTGGTCGTCGTCCACCAGCAAAACCTTTTTGGCGCTTGGCATGGTCCTGTCCCTTCGTCTGGCCCCCGGCGGCTCCAACTCTACCGGGATTTAGGCATCCGGTGTATGTGAAACCATGGCCGCGCCGCCACGACCCTTGCGAGAGCCTTGCTCCGCTGTCGCCGCCGTGACGCGCGCGGCCATCGCGTTTCGCGAGGGGCTTCCTGTTGTGATCCGCGATCCGGAGGGTACTAGCGTCGCCTTCGCGCTGGAAACGGTGGCTCCCACATCTCTCGCGGATGTGAAGGAGGGTGTGCTGCTCTTGAGCCATGCACGGGCACGCACTCTGAAAATCCGTCTCTATACCCCGGAGGTGGTGGCGCTTCCCCTTACCGTTGGTCCCAGCCTGCCGCAGTTGCTCGCCATCGCCGATCCAACACTTGATCTGGCCGAACCGCTAAAGGGCCCCTTCGCCCCGCTCCGGCGAGCCTTGCCGCCGGGGTCCGCTGCCGCTGTGAGGCTGGCAAAGCTCTCCGGCCTCCTGCCGGCAGCGTTGGTGAAGGCACTGCACCACAAGCCTTGTCCCGAGATCCTAGAAGTCTCCGCAGATGATATCCGCGCCTACGAGGAAGAATCGGTGGAGACACTAACCCTGGTCACCCGCGCCCACGTTCCCCTTGAGGGAGCCGAGCGAGCAGAACTGGTTGCCTTTCGGGCGCGCGATGGCGGGCCAGAGCACTATGCCATTCTACTAAATGCACCTTCTCCCAACCGGCCAGTGCTCACCCGGCTCCACTCGGAATGCTTCACCGGCGATCTGCTTGGTTCCCTGAGATGCGACTGCGGACCCCAATTGCGCGGCGCGATTGAGGCGATGGGTAACGCCGCGGGCGGCATCGTGCTCTATCTTGCGCAGGAGGGACGCGGCATAGGCCTCATCAACAAGCTGCGTGCTTACCGCTTGCAGGACCAAGGGTTCGACACGCTGGAAGCGAACGAGCGCCTCGGGTTCGAGCCGGATGAGCGTCTATACCGCGTAGCCGCGAAAATGCTGTCCCTGCTGGGCTATTCATCCGTCCGGCTACTCACCAACAATCCAGACAAGGTAAAGGCTTTGCAAGAGGCCGGGATCCAGGTTGTCGAGCGCGTGCCGCAACGCTTCGCCGCTACCCCGCACAACCGCAATTACCTCGAAGCCAAGCTCAGAGCAGGCCACCTGCCCTGACTTGTGGGAACGAAGCGGTCAGCACCTGCATTACCCTCATTTGAGTTCTTATCGGGAACGCTCATGTCCGCCTTCGGCCTCTATGTCATCGGCTTCATTATCCTGCTTTGTGGGCTCATCTACGCTGCGTACCTCGTCCACGTCCCCCAGACATGGATCATCGTCGGAACGCTGGTTGTTGTCGGCATCGGCGTGATGTCCGCGGTGTCTCACACCAAGCACCGCGATCCTCCAGCCGAGCCACCTGTTGCTTGATTGGGCGGATGGCGCCCTGGGATATCTGGCGACATATCGTTACATAGTGGAGTGGATTTCATTGGCAGCACCGCGCGTGCAGCCTTAAAGCCGCGTTTGGGCACTGTCCGGAGGAAGCCCGAATGCCGGGATCACCCAAGCTCCTTCAACCCTCTGTTTACCTGCGCGATCTTGCTACTCCTCTGCTCGCGCCCGCTCGCCTGGGCATTCTCAGGCTTGCGCCGGTCGCGATGAGGATTTTCATTGAACCTTGGGAAGCGGCAGGAATCCCGTGCGCGGCAGGAATCCCGTGCAATGCGGCGATCACAACGATGAGCGGCATTTCCAAAAAAGACCGGACCGGCCTGGAGAACAGCGCAATGCGCCGTCACCCTCATGTGCTCAACGCGGCAAGCAATCTGCTGGGCATCTGCTTCATCATCATCGGCGGCCTGAAGCTTACAAATCAGAATGCCCGAACCTACTCGGATGAGATCGCGTGGGCAGCTGCGTTCCTTCTCGTGGTAAGCATCGCCGCCTCCTACTTCGGCGTGCGGGAGGGTATCGAGCGGGAATGGCGTGTGCGCGTTGCCGATTGGTCGTTCCTTGCGGGTATCGCTGCACTCATCATCTCAATGGTGATCGCCGCCTACCAGCTTTAGCCTTGCACACGTTCGCCGAAAATCGCACTGCCTACCCGAACGTGGGTCGCACCGAATTTGATGGCGGCCTCGAAATCATCGCTCATCCCCATGCTGAGCAGCGGGAGATCGTGCGCCCGGGCAAGCTTAAGCAGCAGGGCGAAATGAGGGGCGGGAGAAACGTTCGCGGGCGGGATACACATCAGGCCCTGCACAGGCAGCGAGAGCGAGCGGCAGTACGCTGCAAATTGAGGCGCGTCTTGCGGCGCAACTCCCGCCTTTTGAGGCTCTTCACCCGTGTTGACCTGAATGAACAATGTGGGCGAACGGCCACTGCGTTCAATTTCCGCTTTCAGCGCGTCTGCAAGCGTTGGGCGGTCGACAGAGTGAATGGCATCGAAGAGAGCGACGGCTTCGCGCGTTTTGTTACTCTGTAGCGAACCTATAAGGTGCAACTGCACGTCGGGAAATTCCTTGCGCAACACCGGCCATTTAAGCTTGGCCTCCTGCACACGGCTCTCGGCGAACACGCGGTGTCCGGCCTCCAGCAAGCGCCGGATCCGGTCTTCCCCCTGAGTCTTCGAAACGGCCACAAGCGTGGTAAACGGAGCAGGTCGAATCGCGGCAGCGCGAGCCTGTTCGATGCGCAGCTTTACGGCGGCCAGCGCCTCAGCCGGCGAGAATTCAGTTCTGGAGGTCATGTGGAGGCACTCAGAAGAGCAAGGCTAGCAAGAGCGGCCAAGTCGCTCAATCGGGGGCACGAGCTGCCTGCCTTCGTACTTCTCACCGACGACGAACGGCTGCCGGACCCCTTGGCAGCCGCGCATGCACTCCCGCGCGGCAGCATGGTCGTGGTGCGGGCGCGGCAATCCTCCCACCGTGCCAAGCTTGCCCGCGTTCTTCAGCCCGTTGCGCGCGCCCGCGGCTTGGTGTTGCTGATTGCCAACGATCCGCCATTGGTTGACCGGATCCGGGCCGCAGGCCTGCACCTCCCTGAGTTGAACATGGCTGGCGCGGCGTATTGGCGTGCCCGGCGCCCGCAGTGGTTGATAACGGCGGCCGCGCATTCCCTGAATGCCTGTTGTGCGGCGCACCGCTTCCGGGCAGATGCGGTCTTCCTCTCACCGGTGCTTCCGACGAAGAGTCACAGGGATGGACGAAGCCTGGGTCCACTGAAGGCCCGCAGGATTGCGTCATTGGCCCCACTGCCTGTTTACGCGCTTGGAGGCATAGCAAATCCCAATGCCGGGCGGCTGGCGGAGTCTCGGTTCATCGGTTTGGCTGCGATCGGCGCGTTGGCGGTGTCGGCGCGTTGCACGAACTGAAGGCCGCCCCTATAACGCTCGTTTTGGGGGAAGTTCGAACGTGTTTTTCGATTGGAATCGTGAAGGCTATGCGGATCTCTGCTGTCCTTGTTAGCTGTTGCTGGCTTGCCGCATGCGGCTCCAACGATCCCATGGACATCGACGAGACCTCCACCGGGTCGACGGCGATCTCGTCCTCCGCCGGCCACATTACCCTCGGCGTGAACTCCTACCTCTGGCATGCGACCCTGGACACACTGTCCTTCATGCCGCTCCATTCAGCGGACCCGTTTGGCGGGGTGATCATCACAGACTGGTATTCTTCACCGAGCGCGTCCAACGAGCGGACCCGGGTGACGGCGTATATTCTTGACCGTAGGTTGCGCGCGGACGGTCTGAAGGTGACGGTGTTCCGGCAAACGCAAACCCCACAAGGCTGGGTGGATGCTGCGGTAAATCCGGAAACGGCCGTGAAGCTCGAGGATGCTATCTTGACTCGCGCGCGCGAGCTCCGGCTTGCAAGCGGCGGTGGAAGTTAGCGCAAGCCCAAGTTAAAGCTGCTGGCAGACCGTCTTCTGGCCGCGGCGGGCGCGAAGGATTTATGCATGGCGCGCTACAACCCCAAAGAATCGGAACAGCACTGGCAGTCCGTCTGGACAGAGCGGCAGTGCTTCGCCGCGCAAAACGAGTCGTCGCGGCCCAAATGCTACATCCTTGAAATGTTTCCGTACCCGTCGGGCCGCATCCATATGGGCCACGTGCGGAACTACACGATGGGCGATGTGCTGGCGCGCTTCCGGCGCGCGCAAGGCTACAATGTGCTCCACCCCATGGGGTGGGACGCCTTTGGCCTGCCGGCCGAGAATGCCGCGCGCCAACAGGGTGTGAGCCCGCGCGACTGGACGTACGCCAATATCGGCACGATGCGTCGCGAGCTAAAGCAGATGGGTCTGGCCATCGATTGGAGCCGCGAGTTCGCAACCTGCGACCCGGATTACTACAAGCACCAGCAGCGGCTCTTCATCGAGTTCTACAAGGCGGGTTTGGTTTATCGCGCCGAGGCCGATGTCAATTGGGATCCGGTGGACGGCACGGTGCTCGCAAACGAGCAAGTGATCGACGGCCGGGGTTGGCGTTCGGGCGCTATTGTGGAGCGTAAGAAGCTCTCGCAGTGGTTCTTCCGCATCACCGCGTGTGCAGACGAATTGCTGGCGGCGTTGGACCGGCTGGACCGCTGGCCGGACAAAGTACGGCTGATGCAAAAAAATTGGATCGGCCGCTCCGAGGGGTTGAGGGTCACCTTCGATCTTTCGGACAGCACGAAGCTGGATGTTTTCACGACGCGCCCCGACACCTTGTTCGGCGCAAGTTTCGTTGCGCTATCGCCGGACCATCCGCTCAGCCAACGGCTGGCGGCTGCAGATCCTAAGATCGCGGTGTTCATTGAGGATTGTCATCGGCTTGGCACCTCGGAAGCTACCATCGAGACGGCGGAGAAGATGGGCTACGACACCGGCATCGCCGCGGCGCATCCCTTCGATCCGCAATGGAAGCTGCCGGTGATGATCGCGAATTTTGTGCTGATGGGGTACGGCACTGGCGCGATCTTTGGCTGTCCAGCGCACGATCAGCGTGATCTCGACTTCGCCCGGAAGTACGGCTTGCCGGTTCTGCCCGTCGTCATCCCAGACGGCGAAGATGCCCAAGGCTTCAAGGTGGGCCAGGAGGCGTATACGGGGCCAGGGCACCTAGCCAACTCCCGCTTTCTGGACGGCTTGAGCGTTGAAGATGCGAAGAAGGAGGTCGCCAAGCGGCTTGAGGCTGTGGGCGGCGGCAAGCGCGAAGTGAACTACCGCTTACGGGACTGGCTGGTTTCACGCCAGCGCCCATGGGGTTGCCCAATCCCAATGATCCGCTGCCGTAACTGCGGATTGCTTCCGGTGGGGGAGTCCGATCTACCCGTGCTCTTGCCGGAAGAACTTCAGTTCAGCGGCGCGGGAAATCCACTGGATACACACCCCAGCTGGAAACATGTTCGCTGCCCGCAATGCGGGCGCGGTGCCGAGCGTGAAACCGACACGTGCGACACCTTTGTGGACTCGGCGTGGTACTTCGCGCGGTTCTGCGATACCGCCGCGAATGGCCCCGTAAGCCGGAATGCTGCCGATTATTGGCTCCCCGTCGACCAGTATATCGGGGGTGTGGAGCATGCGATCTTGCATCTCCTTTATGCCCGGTTTTTCACGCGTGGGCTCCACCGCTTCGGATACGCAAACCTCGATGAGCCGTTCGCCGGTTTGTTCACGCAAGGGATGGTTTGCCACGAGACTTACAAAGATGCGGACGGCCACTGGCGCGCGGTCGAGGAGATCGAGAAGCGCGACGGCAAGGCTTTCCTCAAGGGCAGTGAGACCGAGGTCACCATTGGCCGTTCCGAGGCCATGTCCAAATCGAAGAAGAACGGCGTGGCGCCGGAAACGATTATCAATTTGTACGGCGCGGACACTATCCGCTGGTTCATGCTTTCGGACTCGCCGCCCGAGCGCGATATCGAATGGACCAACGATGGCGCAGAAGCGTGCTTTCGCTTTGTGCAGCGCGTCTGGCGCTTGGTGGAAGACGGGAAGGATTCGCCTGCACCGCCAACCCTTCCCGGCAAGGTCGAAGGTCCCGCGCTCGAGTTACGGCGGGCTGCCCATCGCGCGATCGCGGCGGTTACGGAGGACCTCGATAATCTCCGCTTCAACCGGGCCGTCGCGCAGATTTATACGCTGGCAAACGTGATCGCCAGCGCAACGGCGGCGGCCAGTCCGGTCCGCCGCGAAGCACTTGAAATTTTGGCACAGATGATTGCGCCGATGATGCCGCATCTGGCGGAGAGTTGCTGGCAGGTGCTCGGGCATCGGTCGTTGATCGCCGACGCGGCGTGGCCGCAAGCCGATCCTGATCTGGTCCGCGAAGACACCGTGACTATGGCAGTCCAGGTGAACGGGAAGCTGCGGGGCACCATAGAAATTGCGCGAGGCTCCGAAAAGGCTGTGGCGGAATCGGTAGCGCTCTCACTGGAGCCGGTCGCGCGCGCTCTGGAAGGCAAGCCGCCGAAGCGGGTGATCGTCGTTCCCGACCGAATTGTGAACATCGTGGCATGAGTCCGCAGCCGGAAACCGGAGTTCGGAAGCCGGCTCACCGGCTTGTTTCGACGGGTAGGTTGCGAATGTTTGCAGCAATGCTTCTTCCAGCAGCGACAAGCGCGTGCGGCTTCCATCCTCTTTATGGCGAGATGGACGGTCGCCCGGGCGCGCAGGCCGTGTTCGCGGCAGTTTATGTCCCACCGATCGAGCTGGAAAATGCAGGCTACGAAGTTCGCAATGACTTGCTCGATCTGTTGCATGCGACGTCTCAGCCACAAGGCGCATTGTACGACTTGCAGGTGAACCTTGCCGATCACAGCGAGGGAGTCGGCATCCAGAGCGAGACGATCGGGAATGTGAAGGAAGTGGAGATCACGCGGTACAACTACACGCTGAGCGCTGCCTATTCAGTGGTCGACCGCAAGACACGGCAGGTGGTTACAAAGGGCACTGCCAACTCGCTCTCGGCATACGACGTGGTTGCTTCTCCCTACGCAACCCTCGTCGCCCAGCAGGACGCGCAGGCACGAACCGCACAGGATATTGCGCGGCAGATCCAGATGCGGCTGGCAGTCTTCTTCGCACAACCGGCGGCGGCTTCGAAGTGATCGTCAAGTCAGGTGAGGCGGACCGTTTCGTCGAGCATCCTCCCGAGACGCTTGTGGCAGCGCTTGTCTTTGGTCCGGATCAGGGTCTCGTGCGTGAGCGCGCCGACACGCTTGCCAAATCCGTGGTGCCACATCTGAAGGATCCCTTCCGTGTGGCAGAAATGGAAGAAGAGGTGTTGGCAGCGGATAACGCGCGGCTTTTCGATGAAGCGGGCGCCATATCCATGGTGGGTGGCCGGCGCGTAATCCGGCTTCGCAGTGCTGGGAACGGGCTTTCCAAGCTTTTCGAGCTGTTCCTCCGGAATCCAAAAGGTGACGCGCTGGTGGTGATTGAGGGTGGCGACCTGGCGAAAAGCGCGAGCCTGCGAAGGGTTTTCGAGGGTGCGAAAAATGCAGCCGCCATTCAATGTTACGCCGATACTCTGCAAGCGCTCTCACAGCTGGTGCGGAATGCTTTCAAGGCCGACGGCCTCTCGATCGACGACGATGCGCTCCAAGAGATTGTTGGCCGCCTGGGTTCGGATCGTGGAACAACGCGGCGGGAGATCGAAAAGGTCGTGCTGTACGCGCGTGGCGAAAAACGGATCGCGGCGGAACATGTGCGCGCGATCATGGGCGATGACGCCGATACGCGGGCTGAGGCAGTGTGCGACGCGGCCGGTGAGGGGGACCTGCAGGGGCTGGACCTGGCTTTAGAACGCGTGAGATTGGCCGGCATATCTGGAGTTGCTATTCTCCGTACCGCGCTGCCGCACTTTCAACGGCTCTTGATCGCCAAAGCTCAGGCCGAAATGGGAGAATCTGTCGATTCTTTAATCCGCCGTCAGCGCCCGCCCCTTCATTTCTCCCGGACCGATTCCTTCAAGGCGCAGGTCGCCCGCTGGACCTCAGAGAAGCTGGCCGGTGCGCTTGACCTGTTGTTTGAGGCCGAGGCGCTGTGCAAGACCACGCACGTGCCCGCAGAGCTTGTCTGCGCGCGGACGATGTTCAGCGTCGCTGCGATGGTTCGTGGGCCGCGCTAACCCGCCTGCTGATCGGCCGTTGTGTACCTGGAGGACCACATTGCGCTATATAGCCGGGCCAGACCTCAGGAGTTCTTATGGCGAAGGGTGAGCGCAAACGGCGCAGGCAACAAGGTGGGCAGGAAGGAATGTCCCCTGAGCAAGCTGATTTCGCACAGGATGAGTCCGGCGCGGCCGCGACCCTGAAAGAGCGGACGGGCCTGGAAGCATCAGCTCCACCCGGGCCAGAACCAATACTTTCCCAGTCATCTGTACAGCCCACATCCACCTCAGCGGCAGCGGCTTCAGCTCCTAACGGCGGCGGTTCAGAAACTGAAATGCCCGGCACGCAGCGGCCTATCGCGCTTGCCGAGATTTTGGCCAGACCGCGCACAGCCCCCAGGCCTGCCAATCAGCGGACCCCTCGGAAAGCCTCCTTAGCCCAGGGCGGCGTGCAAGATGCAACACGCGAACCCCAGGTCCAAACGCCCGAGTCATCGCCCCCCGCTGCTCCCTTTTCAAAGCCGGCACACGATCCGTTTTTTGCTTCCCCTTCCGAAGGGTTCTCGGCCGAAGCTCCCCACGCGGTCGAGCAGTCGCCTGCACATCATGGCGAGAAGGCGCCGGATGCCTTGCCGCAGTTTAGCGCGCCCGCATTTCCGGCTGTGACTGCTACTGGTGTACCCCGCCGAAGAAACGACTCGGTGCTTCTGGCGCTTCTATTGGTTGTCCTGGTTGTGCTCGCGATCGACACCTATTTCACGCTGCGGCTGAACGGCCTCTCCGATCGGCTCACGTCTGTGGCATCCAGCATGGCGGCCGGTTCCAGCGCGCCGGCTCCAGGCGAGCGTCCTTGGGTTGGCGTCGATAGTGTCAAGACCGCGCCGTTCGCCAATGGGGGACAGCCTGTCACGACGGTCCACATCGTGAATAGCGGCCATGAGCCGGCATACGATCTGCGCTCCAACACGGTGGGCAGCTTGCGATCCGCCACCACACCTTCCCCGGAAGTTCCGGGGCAGAAGGGGCCGCTGGCCACGACAGGGCTTCTTCTACCTAACACCGGCGGGAATCTGACGTTCTTCGCCAACACTCGGGCGTTGACCGCGGACGAGGCGAACAACGTGCGCTCAGGCCAATATGTGCTGTGGCTTGCGGGCCGCCTTGATTATCAGGACTCCAAAGGCCACCCGCACCTCACCACTTTCCGCTACCGTTACGATCCCGGCATGGGAAGCTTCATTGCGGCGCCGAACGGGAATGTCGCCAACTGACCATGCAGCGGCCTAAGAGAGAAGCTCCAGCATGGCCGCGTAGTGCGGCGCCGAGGCGACGCGGATCTGTGCAAGCCCCAGTGCACGTACCGGCTCGGCCGCCGCTTGGCTGATGCACACCGCTCTCACGCCGGAAATCGCGTTCGACAATTCTGCCTGACGTATCTGCGCCGCGAACAGACACGCACCACGCCTCGAAAAGAGCAATACCGCGTCCATCCTCTTCGAGCGAAAGGTGGCGAGAGCATCCTCGCTGAAACCCTCCACCGGGAACGCTTCGTAGACGATCTCTGTTCTTGTCGTGAACCCGTGCTGCGACAGCTCCAACATTAGACCGGCATTGTGCTGACGTCCCGCAACGTGCAGCAATCCGCCATCTTCCGGATGCAACCGTTCCAAAGCGTATTCGGCGAGATGATGGGCATCTCCGCCGGCAGATTTTGTGTTGGAGAAGCCCGCCGCTCTGGCGATAGCTAAAGTCTGAGTGCCCACCGTGAAAACGGGCAGGTGACGCTGCACCGTCCGCCGCGCGAGCCCCCGGATACCATTGGCACTTGTCGCGAGGATCGCCTGCATGCCCTCGAGCGGGATTTCCGGTCCCTCAAGAAATCGAATATCTGTAAGTGGAGAAATGACCGCCTCGTGGCCGCATGCACGCAGTATGGCCGCCGTGCGCTCCGCGTCTTCTCGCGGGCGGGTCACCAGAACGCGCATTTCACCGGGCGAGCCATTGTTCTGCGCGCGGCTTGAGCTTCAGGCCAGCCTCCATGCCAAGAGCGGCAGCCTCGGAGCTTGCGTCGCCGCTCAGAACGCGCTCAAGCGTAACCTCCGCAGCGCCGCTCCCGTCCGGCGCGATGACTTCCCCTCGCATGCGGAGTATCCCGCCCACGAATTGTGCGAAGCCGGCAATCGGGCTCATACAGGAACCATCGAGCGCGGCCTGAAAGGCGCGCTCGCACGTCAGGCAAATGGCGGCCGTCCCGTCATTGAGATTCCGTACCACGCTCGCATGTTCGGAGTTGCTGCGCATTTCTATCCCAATTGCACCCTGAGACAGCGCCGGCGGCCATTCCGCTAGCGGCAAGACAGATGTCGCGCGAGACTCAATTCCGAGGCGCTTTAGTCCGGCAAAGGCCAGGATGACGGCATCGACTTCGCCGCAATCCAGCTTCGCGAGCCGGGTATCCACGTTGCCGCGCAAGGAGACGATCTCAAGGTCCGCACGTGCGCGCGCCACTTGCGCCTGCCGTCGTACCGAGCTCGTGCCGACGCGTGCCCCGGATGCAAGATCGGCCAAGCAAGCGCCATGGTGCGAGACAAAAGCATCCCGGATATCTTCCCGTGGAAGCAGCGCGGCAATCTCCAAGCCTGGGGGCAGCACAACGGGAACGTCCTTCATGGAGTGCACGGCCATATCTATATCGTTCCGGAGCAAGGCGTCTTCGAGTTCCTTGGTGAACAGCCCCTTCCCGCCCACGGCAGCAAGCGGCCTGTCTTGGATGCGGTCACCGCTCGTTTTCACCGGAACCAGTTCGCAGCCAATATCGAGTCGCGACAGTGCTTCGCGCACGATGGAAGCTTGGGCGAGCGCCAGCGGGGAGCCGCGCGTACCAAGGCGAAGAATACTTTTCGGCATGCTGAATCTGCGCTAGTCCGCCAGGGACTTTAGCACAGCCGAGAAATTGTCTTCGCGCGCCTTTACAATCCTGGGGATCGAAACGAGCTGCGACGAAACCGCAGCAGCGGTCGTGCACGGCCGCATGCCCGGTCCTGGCAACATTCTATCCAATGTAGTGCTCAGCCAGTTGGAAGAGCACGCGCCATTCGGTGGTGTGGTCCCGGAAATTGCGGCACGTGCGCACGTGGAAGCGGTCGACGCGATTGTCGAAACCGCTCTTGCGGAAGCAGGCGTGCCGCCCGAGACTCTAGATGCAATCGCGGCTACCGCCGGGCCGGGGTTGGTGGGGGGCCTTATGGTGGGGCTTACCACAGCTAAGGCGCTGGCCCTGGCGTGGGACAAGCCGCTCGTCGCCATCAATCACCTGGAAGCGCATGCACTCACGGCGCGGTTGACAGCGGGTGTAAGCTTTCCCTTTCTGCTGCTGCTGATCTCAGGCGGGCATTGCCAGCTTCTGGGCGTGGAAGGCGCCGGGCAGTTCCAGCTGTACGGCACCACAATCGACGATGCGGTGGGAGAGGGGTTCGACAAGGTGGCGAAACTGATGAGCCTACCCTATCCCGGAGGTCCAAATGTCGAACGGATGGCGAAGCAGGGTGATCCGGATCGATATGCGCTGCCGCGGCCGATGACCGGGCGCGCCGGAGCAGACTTTTCGTTCTCAGGCTTGAAAACGGCCGTCCGGCAGTGGGCCCGGCAGCCGGAGTTCAGGCCATCAGACCGTGCGGACCTCGCCGCGTCGTTCCAAGCGGCGGTCATTGCGATTCTCCGGGATCGTTTGCACGCCGCCATGCGGATGTTTCGGTCAGCCAAGCCGCGGGACATCGACCCGGTACTGGTAATTTCCGGGGGTGTAGCCGCCAACACTGCGATCCGCTCCGCCTTGACCCAAGCTGCGGCGGACGCGGGGTTTCGGACGGTTCTCCCATCGGCCTCGCTTTGCACCGACAATGCGGCAATGGTTGCGTGGGCAGGCTTGGAACGAACACAACTCGGGCTGTTCGACAGCTTGTCGACTGCGCCGCGAGCACGCTGGCCTCTTGCTTCACTCTCAGCCGGATGAAGATCGCAACCTGGAACATCAATTCCGTGCGCTTGCGCCGCAATCTGGTGGCGCGGTTCCTGCGCATTCATCAGCCGGACGTGCTGTGCCTGCAAGAAACCAAGACGATCAACGATCTCTTTCCAAAAACGACCTTCGCAAAGCTTGGATATGAGCATCAGGCAATTCACGGCCAGAAGGGCTATCATGGAGTCGCCATTCTTTCCCGCGTGCCCTTCCGCGACACGCATTCGAAGACTTTGTGTGACCGCGAGGACTGCCGGCATGTCGCCGCCGAGTTCAAAAACGGACTGGAGCTGCACAACTTTTACGTTCCAGCCGGCGGCGATATCCCAGACCCGAAGCTGAATCCAAAATTCGCGCATAAGCTCGCTTTTTTGCGCGAGATGGCCCATGCCTTCACGAACAACCCCGAACGGAACAAGCCAATGGTTTTGGTGGGCGACCTGAATGTCGCTCCGCTTCCTCATGATGTTTGGAGTCACACGCAGCTGCTGAACGTCGTCAGCCACACCCCGCTTGAGGTGGACTTGCTGAATGCCGCGAAGGCCTCGTTGGATTGGGTGGACGTGACGCGGGAGTTCGTTCCCCACGGGGAGAAGGCTTATTCATGGTGGAGCTACCGGGCTCAAGACTGGAAGAAATCGGATAGAGGGCGCAGGCTGGATCACGTCTGGACCAGTCGGGGCCTGAAGGGTGCTGCGAAGACCCACGCCATTCTGAAGCCGTTGCGCGGCTGGAAGCAGGCTTCCGACCATGTCCCCGTGCTGGTGGAGTTGGACATATAAGCATGGGAGATCTTGGTGACCTTAAAGTGCTCGATCTGCGCGGGTTGAAATGCCCGCTGCCCGCGTTGTTGGCGAAGCGCCACCTGGTGCGGGCCGAGCCGGGAGAAGCGATTATGATCCTGGCCGATGATCCTCTTGCCAGCGTGGATATTCCGCACATGTGCCATCGTGAGGGTTTTGCCGTACTTGGACTTATTGAGTCCGGCCCTGAGACCCGCATCACGGTTTGTAGCCGGCCTGGCGCGCCCGTGAGCTGATGGGGCGTCGGCAGCCGCCCACATAAGGGGCGCCGCGTCAAGGGGTTGCGAAAGGTCCGGCGACCCCTCAAATTCACACGCGTCAAAACAGGTAATTCCGCGTTTCAACAGCGGTCCGCCCGGGCAACGGCGGCACAACCGGTAGGTCCCGAGCGCATGTCCGGCTTCTCCCTGATCCTGCAGACGATCTTGGGATGCGTCCTGATCATCCTCGGGCTGTTCTCAGCGCAGCTGGGGACGCTGGCATTAGCCCGCCATTTTGCACCCAAGCGGCGCATCCGAACTTTGGAAATCAGCGAGGAGGAACTCCCCCGCGTCCTTGTTCAGTTGCCTGTCTGCGACGAGGGCTCGCTGGCTGTCCGCGTGGCTGCCGCTGCAGCGCGGCTCGATTGGCCGCGCGACCGCCTGGAAATTCAGGTGCTCGACGATGGCCGCTCCGATAACCATGCAACTCTCGCGCGTGCGATACGGGCGGCTGTCCCCGAGAGCATCAACATGGAAATCCTGCGCCGGGGCGTGCGCGCTGGCTTCAAGGCCGGCAATCTTGCTCATGGTCTTCAATACTCCGACGCTCCTTTCGTCGCCGTCTTCGATGCGGATTTTGTCCCGCCTCCGGATTTTTTGCGCCGTACAGTCCCTGCCTTGATGGCGGACTCAGGGCTGGCATTCGTCCAGGCACGCTGGGGTCATGCCAACCGGAACGCGAACTGGCTCACCACTGCCCAAGGCGCACTGCTGGACGGTCATTTCGCCGTGGAACAGGAAGCGCGGTTCCGGCTCGGGCTCCCCATTTCCTTCAACGGCACCGCAGGCGTTTGGGCGAGACGCGCAATCGACTCCGGCGGCGGGTGGACAGGGGACACGCTGACGGAGGATCTCGATCTCTCGATCCGCTGCGCGCTCAAGGGGTGGCGTGGCGCCATTCTGGGCGATCTCGAAGTTCCCGGCGAATTGCCCGAAACGGCGGCTGCATGGCGGGCGCAGCAGGCCCGCTGGACCAAGGGGCATGCACAGGTCGCGCGAAAGCTGCTGCCTGAAATCTGGGCGAGTGCATGGCCGTGGTGGAAAAAGGCTGCAGTCACCCTGCAGATTTGCCAATTTGGTTTTTACACTTTCGCTGCTTCCAGCGTCATCATCAGCCTTACTCTGATGTACATGGGCGTCGTTTACGAAAAGGCAGTGGCCGATCTCGGACTCCTTGTCACCGTGCTCGGTCTTTTCGCGAGCCTCAGCTACTTATCCTTGGGGCAGGTCATGCTCGGGCGGCAGCGGGAGCCGAGCTTTCTGCGCTCAGTGTTGCTCGCGATTTTGTTCCCCAGCGGCTTGGTGCTTTCGAATGCGCGGGCCACTTACGAGGCATTCGCGGGCAGAGAGATGGTCTTTCACCGTACGCCGAAAGCGGGCGCCGCGTACGCCGGCGGCTGGCGGGGCAGTCCTGAGATTTTAGCTGGGCTGCTGCTTCCGGTCGTCGCTTTCGCGGAGCAAGCTTGGAGCGCCCCCTTCTTTGTCTTCGCGGCCGCCGGGTTGCTGTCCATCGGCGGTATGGGTTGGACTTCGGCCTCGCAGGTTCCTGCCCGGGATACGGGCTCCAACTAATTCAAATCGAATTTTAGATGTTCAAATTGCGGGCGCCGGCCTAACCCGCTCTGAAGCGGCGCCTTCTAAGCTCTTCCTCACGGTCAGCGTGGTTGGGGCTTGTGATGATAGGCTTTGTTCGTGCCGCGGCGGTCGCCGCTTGCTCCTTCTTGCTCACGGCATGCGCGAGCGATCCGGACTACTCGCCGTCCATCGATTTGGGCGAACCCACGGTCGATTCGGAGGCCATGCACCCGTACGCGAGCCGCGAAGCGAGCATGGAAGAGCCCGAGCAGCCCCTGCAATGCGTGCCATTCGCGCGTGCGCTTTCAGGCATCAATCTTCATGGCGATGCAAGTTCCTGGTGGGATTTGGCGGAAGGCCGTTATGCCCGCTCGCGCGATCCGCAGCTTGGCGCGGTGCTGGTGTTAGCCGGCTATGCCGGGCCGCATCGAGGCCATGTGGCTGTGGTGACTGCGATCGACTCGCCGCGCCGGATACGGGTCGACCATGCGAACTGGTTCGGCGATGGCAACATATATCGGAATGACCCTGTCGTTGATGTCAGTGCGGATAACGACTGGAGTGAAGTCAGGGTCTGGAATATCCGCACCCATACGCTCGGAACGCGCACCTATTCCGCCCGGGGATTCATCGGGCCTGGGCCCGACAGCGAGGTTCGTGTCGCGAGCCGCTATTAGCCAAAAGGCATAGCTCGTCCGGAATGATCTAATACCGGCTCTCTTGCGTTTCCTGCAGGCGGGCATATGGTCCGCGCCCGTCTAAACGACGCGTAACCTGCGCGCGAACCTAACGCGCCCATGATCTCTCCACCGTGAACCAAATCGCACCTGAGCTCACCGAAGTCAGCCTCAACAGCGGCGGAACCCATGCTGCGGCCGCCCATTCGGCGGGTTCGGGCCGGTGGCGCACCGCGGGGCTGACTCTGGGCGCCCTGGGTGTTGTCTTCGGCGATATCGGCACAAGTCCGCTTTACGCCATGCGCCAATCGGTGCAGGCGGCCAGTGCCGGGCTGCCCCGCTCGCTGGCTGCGTTGGGGTGCGCGTCTCTCATTTTCTGGGCACTGATCATCGTGGTCACGATCAAGTACGTGACCTTGATCATGCGCGCCGACAATGACGGCGAGGGCGGAAGCCTGGCCCTTGCCGCCCTCGCGCATCGCTCGCATGGCATTAGCAGGCGCCTGAAGAGCATCATCGGGATTGCAGCGCTGGCGGGGCTTGCGCTCTTCTATGGCGATGGAATGCTGACGCCGGCAGTTTCCGTGTTGAGCGCGGTGGAAGGCCTCGGGGTTGGCAGCCGCACCTTTCAGCCGTTCGTGCTGCCGCTCGCTCTTATCATCCTCGTTGGGCTATTTGTGCTGCAGTCGCGCGGCACCACACACATTGGGCGGCTGTTCGGCCCCATCATGGTGTTGTGGCTAGCCGTCATCGCCGTGCTTGGCGCCATTTCCATTTTCCATACGCCCGGCGTCCTGTGGGCGCTGAATCCCTTTTACGGAATCGATTTGTTCGTTCGGGAGCCGTGGACAGCGTTCGTGACTTTGGGCTTGGTCGTTCTTTCGGTGACCGGCTGCGAAGCCCTCTATGCGGATATGGGCCATTTTGGCCGCAACCCGATCCGCTATGCCTGGTTCAGCATCGTTCTTCCAGCGCTGGTGCTGACCTATTTCGGGCAGGCCGCGGCGGTGCTTCGGGATCCCCACGCGATCGGCGGAGCTGGCGACCCGACGTCTTACCTGTTCTTCGGGCTTGTGCCTCACTGGGCCCACTATCCGATGGTGATACTTGCGACGGTCGCCACGGTGATCGCCTCCCAGGCGGTGATTTCCGGCGTTTTCTCGATCACGCAGCAGGCGGTCCAACTTGGCCGCCTGCCGCGAATGGAAATCCGCCACACATCAGCGACCGAATACGGACAGATTTATGTGCCACGGATGAATTGGTCCCTGCTCGTTGGCGTGGTGCTCATCGTCCTCATCTTCCGCACCTCCGACAATCTGACAGCCGCCTATGGTATAGCGGTCTCGGGGGTCATGGTCATCGACACGTTCAATGTCTCCATTGTCGCCGCGCGCCGTTGGCATTGGGGTGTTAAGTTGGCCGCCCTAGTGTTTGGTGTGCTGGCGTTCATCGATCTTGTGTTCCTGAGCGCCAATTCGCTGAAAATTGTGCAGGGCGGCTGGCTGCCCTTGCTGATCGCCGGCTGGGTGTTCTTCATCATGGAAACCTGGCGCATCGGCCGCCGGGCGCATCTGGAAAAGATACGCGCGGAATCCATGCCCTTGGACCTTCTGCTTGCGCGAGCGGACAAGACGCCCATGCGTGTCGCCGGCACCGCTGTGTTTTTGTCGCCGCGCAGCGATGCGGTTCCGGGTGCTTTGTTGCACAATCTGAAGCACAACAAGGTGCTGCACGAGCGCGTGATCATCTGTCACCTAGCGGTGGAAGACGTCCCCGTCGTGCAGCCTGCAAAGCGCCTGGAGGTGCAGAAGCACGGCAAGGGGTTCTTCACCGTCACCATTCATCGCGGATTTTTTGAAACGCCCGACGTGCCTCAGGCGCTGAAAGAAGCCCGCCGCTTCGGCCTGGCGCTTGACGTCGAAACAGTGACTTTCTTCATCGGGCACGAAACCCTTGTTCCGGCGGAGCGCTCGATCTTCAGCCGCTGGCGGACGCGGCTCTACATTCTGCTCGTCGCGAACGCGCTTTCCCCTGCGAGATTCTTCCGCTTGCCCCCCAATCGCGTGGTCGAGCTCGGCACCCAAATCGCACTTTAGTCGAGCGCGTAAACGAGTGTCTTCAGGTACGCGGTTTCCGGCAGCATCGGGTGGACGGGATGATCGGCTCCCGCGCCTGCAGCGCGAATGAGGGATGCCTGGCGGCCAGCGCGGGCAATTCCGATGGCACATTCCTGCTCGAAGCGATCACGCGGCATGTTGTGCGAGCAGGAGGCGAGAAGCAGATAGCCGTTCGATGCGGTTACCGTCGCAGCCAGCCGCGCCAACTTGCGATAGGCGCGCGCGCCGGCCTCCAAATCCTTGCGCGATTTCACGAAGGGCGGCGGATCGGCGATGACGATATCGAACACCTGTTTCGCGGCCGCCAGCCGCTCCAGCTCCGTAAACACATCGGCTTTAACGAACTTGCATCGGCCGGTAATGCCGTTTGCCGCCGCTGCCTCGTCCGCCAGGGAAAGTGCGGCCGCGGATGTGTCGATGCCCACCGTTTCCTCCGCGCCGTGCGCGGCTGCGAGAATGGCGAAGCCGCCTGTATGGCAGTAGCAATCCAGCACCGTGCGCCCGCGGGCCAACCGTGTGATGAATACGCGGTTGTCCCGCTGGTCGAAATACCAGCCTGTCTTTTGACCCGCTGCGGGATCAGCGAAATAGCGAATGCCATTTTCCACGACGGGAATGCGCGAAAGCATCTCGCCCGCCCCAACCGTTACCGTTTGTTCCAGTCCCTCGAGCGTGCGCGAAGGCGCATCGTTGCGAAGGATGACATGCTTTGGCGCAACCACCTCATCCAATGCGCCGAGCATGGGTCCGGTGAGCGCTTCCATCCCGGCTGTCGTGACTTGGGCCACGCACACGTCCGCGAAGCGGTCGATGGTGAGACCCGGCAGGCCATCGCCTTCCGCGTGGACGAGGCGATAGAAGTGGTCCTGATAAAGCTGGGCCCGCCGGGCGAGAGCTCTGGCCAAGTGCGAAGAAAAGAAAGCGTCGCCAATCTCGGCATCCGGAACGGGATCGAGCAGCCGCGCGGCAATCAGGCTCTTGGAATTGAAGTAACCAGTGCCGAGCGCGCGCCCATCGGCCGTCTGCGCATTCACTAGTGTTCCCGGCGCGAGCGCCTTCGCCGGCGCGTCCATGACGATTTCGTTCGAGAAAATCCATGGCGCGCCGCTCAGCACGCGCCGGCCTTCGCGCGGCTTCAGGCGGATGACGGGATGTTTTGGCATGGCTCTCTAACGACCCGCGCGCGAGATCTGATCCACCTCTGGTACCTTCGCGCGCGCCATAAGGTAGGCATAGAGGGGATCGATCTCCCAATCCATCAGGATGTGAAAGCGGTCTCTTGCCAATGGGGCCATGGTTCTGAGACGCCGCCCGTTTGCGCTCCAGCCCCGCCGCATCAGGTTGAAGAACTTCTGGCGCGTGTAACGCCGGATGACCTTTAGGCCGGGAGCGCGTCCATCTTGCGATCCGTTGAGCTCCGTGCCATGGCAGCCCCCGCATGCAAACATCGCGAGATAGCGGCCGCCGCTATAATGCGGGCCGAGATCGACGGCCGGCATTTGCGTCTGCGACAGATCGGCTGCAGCGATAAGTTTCGCCCGCGCGATCTTCTCCCGTGCCGCCATGTCCATTTCCGGTGCCGGCGTGGCTTTGCCCGTGGGCGTGAGGGAGCGCAGGAAGCCCAGAATCGCTGCTATATCCACATCGCGCATGTACAAGTAAGCTTGCGACGGCATGACCCACAGGCTGCTGGCATCCGGCCGCAGGCCACGCCGGATTGCGCGGTCGAAGTCCTCGTCCGAATACTTCCTGGTCAGCGCGCTCAAATTGCTGGCTCGGATCGAAATGGGATCGCGCAGCAGGTTGCCTGTTAACGCCCGCCCATGGCATCCCGTGCATCCCGCCAACTGAGCGAGGCGCGCTCCGCGTGCGATTCCGGCCGGGGTGGAATCGGCAATCACCAAGCTGCGCGGCAGCGTGTACCGGCGGTCTAGAATCGCTTCCGAAAGCAACCACACATAGCTCGGTGGACCATAGAAGATCGCCAGCGCGGCGGCGACTACCGCAGCTCCACCCCACAGTAGAAGCCGTGCCATGCCTGCCCGAGACACCATTTGCAGGGACTATGTTCGCATCGCCGCGCCGGCACAACTCAGATGGCGG
>JAFAVP010000163.1 GCA_019242395.1 Alphaproteobacteria bacterium
GCTCTGCTGCCCGGTTGCGTCCAGCAGGTCATCGCGCCGGAGATCGACGAAGCTGCGGCGCGGCTGTTGGCGCGCCGTGGGATACCCTTGGAGCCGCTGCAGGGTGCCGGATGTTGCGGCGCGCTGGCGCATCATCTCGGGCGCGACAATGAAGCAAGGGCTTGGGCGAAGCAGATGATTGAAGCTTTCGACCGCGCCGGCGGCTCCCGCGCCTTCGAAGGCATTCTTATTACGGCCACCGGTTGCGCCGCGCACATCGCCGATTACCCGCAGCTGTTCCGCGGTGAACCCGATTGGCAAGCGCGCGCGCAAGCATGCGCCTCGAAGCTGATGCAGCTGACCGAACTGGTTTTCAACCCTCCCCTTGAGGGAGGGTGGGGCAAGAGCATGCGTGTTGCGCTGCAGGTGCCGTGTTCGTTGCAGCACGGATTGCGCGGTGACGATGGGGCCGGGGTGCTGCGAGCCGCCGGTTTCCGAGTGGTGGCTATTCCGGAAGGCCATCTCTGCTGCGGCTCGGCTGGCAGCTACAGCATCCTCCAGCCGGAGATCGCCAACCTGCTGCGTGGCCGGAAGCTGGAGAATATCCGCGCCATTGGTCCGGATGTTGTCGGCACCTCGAACATCGGCTGTCTCCAGCATTTGCGCGGGGCTGATGCGCCGCCCATCGTGCACCTGGCCGAACTGCTGGACTGGGCAGAAGGCGGGCCAGTGCCAAGAGCCTTGCAGCATCGCGCCGAGTTGATGGCGAGCCCCTCCCTGGCAGGCTAATATCGGAGCATGCGCGCACTCTTTGCTTTGCTTTGCAGCGTTCTGGCCGTTTCCGCAGCGGCTGCCGCTCCCAAGGCACCACCGCATCGCGCCACCCGAACGGAAATCGATGCGCTGTTTTCCGCGCTGGCCAAGGCAGGCAGCGAGGAAGAGGCCAAGCCCATCGAAGACAAGATCATGACTGCCTTCCTGCGCTCCGGCAGCCCAACCGTCGATCTACTGATGACCCGCGCCGCCGCGGCGATGCATGCAGGCGCAACCGGTACCGCGAACAAACTCATCGCCTCGATAACACAGATAAAGCCGGACTATGCGGAAGCATGGCACCAGCGCGGCATCATGCGGGCCGACGCCGATGACGATCAGGGGGCCATGTTCTGCCTCGAGAAAACCGTGACCCTGAACCCGCGTCAGTTCGAGGCTATGGCAGAACTGGCGAGCAAGCTGGAGGAATACGGAGACAAGCCGGGTGCGCTGAAACTCTACCGAAAGGCGCTGGCGCTGGACCCCTATTTCCCTGGCCTCTCGCACAAAATCCGCGCTCTCGAACATGAGTTGGAGGGCGAAAGGCTCTAGGCGCAAGTTTCCCGAGGACCTGCCGCTTCTTCGGATCCGGGAATGAGCGGGCACTGCATGGAGCCCAAATGCTGCGCCAACGCCCTGAGCCTGCTGGAGTAGTCGCTTCGCAAGCTAAAGAACCGTCCAACCACTGCTGAATCGACAGGCAGCACGCGGTAACCGGCCTTACGCAGCATGTTTGACAGGGCGCGAACAGCGCTCTCGTCCGCGATTCCTGGATGTTCCGAACGGAGATGAAACAGGCCGCTCAAATGCGCTGCGGTGCGGGAGCCGGAGCGGTGCAGGAGCACCGCCAATCCGCAATCCTCGTCGATAAGGGCCATCATCAGCGTGGCGGCATCGAGCACGATCTCCAGCGCGGTCACCCAGTCGCTCTCTGAATCGATAGAGTGGAAATAAACCAGCACCGGAAAGGAGACGTGGCTGTTGAGCACCGCGGCCGACCAGTCCGCCCACTCCTTGAAAAAGTGCCCTAGCTCATTGCGAAGGCCGAGTGAGGCAAAGGTTTCCAGGAGCCCAACCCCCGAAGGGGGATTGCCGGCCAGCCCGCTCAGTTTCAGCACCCCTGCCTCGCGCTCGTGCAGATTGCTCTGGATTTCGAGAATGAAAGTGATGGTGGCGGTGATCACGCCGAAGCCGCACAGCGCCGCCGCCAAAAGAAGCCAGCGCGCGAGCCCGTGCGGCTGAACATCGCTCACCCCTACCGTGAGGACGTAAGCGCCGGAAACATAGAGGGCATGGCTGAAGCCTTGTAGCCGCGGCGTGAAATCGCTTGAGAGCGCGTGCAGCATCAGCCCGAAAGCCAGCACCAGAAACAGCAGCCATCCGAGAAAGGCGAGGGAAAACAGCAGTGGCGCAAAGCTGTTCGAAAGTCGTGTCCGGCCCTCGGACCTCCGCCGCGACAGCCAGCGCCATAGCGGAAGACTCACGATGCGCAATCTCGTCGCCACCCGCAAAGGACTGTCCGCCGGACCGGGAACCAGAATGCTCGAAAACACATCTGCAATGGTGACTGCCGCAATCGCCAGTCCGCAGAGGAACTCGAGCGTGGCGGGCACCATCGGGGTCAGCCCGCGTGGCGCATCAAATGTCGCGGCCTTTCCGGCTGGAATAGAACATCAGTGCCATCAAACCGCCGCCGACCAAAACAGTGACGACGATGCCAGCAATAAGGAAGGCCCAGCCGGTGGCCGGGATGCCGACCTCCCCCACCTGATTCCAGCCGTGAACCGCGTAGGCAATGGCCGCAGCCAGAAAACCAAAGAGGACAACGAGGGCCATCCATCCCCAGGCGCCCAGCTTGCTCGACTGCATCTCGCTCATAGGTTCAGAACGCCAGCAGGCACTGCCTTGCTCCATCGACCGGCTCGGATTGCTATACATTGGAAACCCGAATCGCAGAAAGGCCACAATTGTTGGCTTGGCTTCGAATTCCCCTTCGAAGGAGATGTTCATGATTCTGCCGCGTCTGGCGCTGATTGCGTCTGTTGCCATCGGAAGTGTGCTCATGCTCGGCACCCCCACGGTCGCGCAGGAGGGGGACGTTCAGCGGGCGGCGGACAAATTCAGCCAGAACGAGATCGTGCAGGCGGCTGCTGGGTTCTTCGGGACCACCACCGAGGCGATGGCCAAGGCCGTCCAGCGGGTGTTCGCGCAACAGGGTTTGCCAGACGCCTACATCAAGGGCGATGAAGGCTCCGGTGCCGTAGTGGTTGGGTTGCGCTATGGCCAGGGCTGGCTCGTGCGCAAGCATGCAGAAGCGGCGAAGGTTTACTGGCAGGGGCCTTCCGTTGGCTTCGATTTTGGCGCCAACGCCTCGAAAGCCTTCATCCTCGTTTACAACTTGGGAAATTCAGACCGGCTGTTCCAGAAATTCCCCGGCGTCGAAGGCAGCTATTACTTCGTGGCTGGCATTGGCGTGAACTATCTGCGGGCCAACAATATCACGCTTGCTCCGATGCGGACGGGCGTCGGACTGCGCGCAGGGGTGAACGCCGGGTATCTGACCTTTACACGGAACGCCACCGTCAACCCGTTCTGATCGCTTGAGGGCTCAGCGCCTCTGCTTGCGGGCAACTGTTTCTACTGGGCGGGAGCAGCTGCTTCTTCACCGGCGCGAGGCCCGTGCACCGCGGGCAAGTAGAGCAACAGCGCCGCTGCCACATAGGTGGACGAGAAGGTTCCCACCACGATGCCGAACAGGATCGCGGCGGTAAACTCGAACAGCGCCGGGCCACCGAAGATAAGCAGCGGGACGATGGAAATCGCGGTCGCGCCACTGGTGAGAATTGTCCGTGTCAGCATCTGATTGGTCGAGAGGTTGATCAGGTCACCCAGCGCCATGCGCTTGTACTTGCGCCGGTTCTCGCGAATGCGGTCGAACACCACGACCGTATCGTTGATGGAATAGCCTGCGAGCGTCAGGAGAGCGGCGATCGAGGTGAGCGTGAAATCCCAGTGCAGGATCGAGAACAGGCCTGCCGTAACCAGCACGTCATGCCCGGTCGCCACCACGGCGCCGATGCCGTACTGCCACTCGAACCGGACCCAGACGTAAACGGCAATCGCGATCACAGCGAGAACCGTGGCGAGAATACCCGCCCGGAACAGCTCGCCGCTCACCTTGGGCCCGATCACTTGCTGGTTCCGCATGATGTAGCCGGCACCCAGCTTGCCCTTGATCTTGGTCGCGATATCCGTTCCGGACTGGTTTGGCCCGGGCTGAACCCGAATCAGAACGCAGGAATTGGCCGGGTTGTCGCAGGCGCCACCCCCAAAATACTGCAGCTGGGACTCCGGAAAACCCAGGCTCTCTATCTGGCCCCGGATTTGCCCGATATCGATCACATGCGCCGATTTCACTTCCAGCAGCACACCGCCGGTAAAATCGATGCCGAGATTGAACCCGTGGATGGCGATGGAGATGATGGAGACAAGCAGCAGCAGGCCATCGATGGCAAAGGCATAGTAGCGGGCGCCCACGAAGTTTATGTTGGTGTTTTCAGGCAGGAATCTGAGGAGAGGCATGGGCGCGGAGGTCAGGTGGCGGGGCAGACATAGCGGCAAGGCTGCTCCCGGACAAGCGCGCCATCCGTCTGCGCCGGAGACGTCAGGCGCGCTTCCGGATGCTGCTAGATAAGACCATGCCAACCGAGCCCAACCTCGCGCCCTCACCGCCGCCACCAGCGGTGCCAGATGACCGCCTGAGGTCGACTTACATGGCATCGGTGATTGCGGCCATCGTGGTGGCGGCGATCTACTTCGGCCGGCCCATCTTCGTGCCGATCGCGCTTGCCATCCTCATCGCGTTCGCGCTTTCGCCGCTGCTCCGGCTCCTTCGCAAGCTCAGGCTCGGCCGGGTGCTCTCGGTCATCATCACCGTCCTGTTCGCGGTGGTGGTGATGATCGGCGTAGGCACCTTCATCGGGTCGCAGGCCGCAAAGGTGGCGGCTGAGCTGCCGCACTATCAAAGCAATCTGCTGAAGAAGGTGCAGTCCATCCGCGGTACGGCCTCCAACAGCAGCCTGGTGCGCAGCGCCACCGGCCTGCTGGACAATCTCAGCAGGGAGATCGCGGGGCCGCAGGCCCAGCCGGAACCCGAAGCCGGCAATGCCGATCAGGCACCCCCGCCGGTGCCCGTCCAGGTGGTGCGGCCGCGGTCTACCCCGCTGGAGATTATCGAAAGCGTCGGTGGGCCCCTGCTAGAGCCACTGGTGAACCTCACGATCATCATCGTGTTCGTGGGTTTCATCCTCCTTCAGAAGGAAGACCTGCGGGACCGCTTCATCCGGCTGGCTGGCTATCAGGATCTGCAGCGCACAACCTTGGCGCTCGACGACGCGGCAGACCGCCTCAGCCATTATCTGTTCTCACAGACCAGCATCAATCTGAGCTTCGGCAGTATCATCGGCATCGGTCTGTGGTTCATCGGCATACCGAACCCGGGCCTATGGGGGCTGCTCGCAGGGATGATGCGGTTCATCCCGTACGTCGGTGTTCCTCTGGCGGCACTCTTCCCGCTGGCGCTGGGCTTCGCGGTTGACCCGGGATGGACGAAGGCGCTGTGGACGGCGGTGCTGTTCTTCACGCTGGAGCCCATCGTCGGCCAGCTCATCGAGCCCGTGGTGTACGGCAAGAACATGGGCCTGTCGGCGGCCGCCGTGGTGGTGGCGGCCGTGTTCTGGACGTGGGTGTGGGGTCCCGTAGGCCTGCTATTGTCGACGCCGCTCACCATGTGCCTCGTCGTACTTGGACGGCACATCGAACCGCTGAAGTTCCTCGATGTGCTGCTCGGCGACCAGCCGCCGCTGGCGGTGGAAGAGAGCCTCTATCTGCGCATGCTGGCGGGCGACCCGGATACGGCTGCGCTCGAGGCGGAAGGCTTTGTACGCAACAATTCCCTCATTGATTATTTTGACGAGGTCACCATCAAAGCGCTGGCGCTGGCCCAGCGCGATTTCGATCGCGGGACGCTGGATCGGCAGCGGCTCGCGGCCATCCGGGAAACCGTGGACGCCCTGATCGAGAATCTTTCCGAGCGCGACGAGGTGCCCCAAGGGGTCGATGGGGGCGAAGATCATCCCCCGCCCTCGCCTGCTGCCGAGCTGCCGGAAAGCTGGCGCGGCCGGCCGGTGCTCTGCGTGGCCGGGCGTAGCCCGCTCGACGAAGCCGCGGCGGCGCTCCTCGCGCATGTGCTCGAGAAGCGCCATATCGGTGCGCGCGTCGTTTCCGCGAATGCGGTTGCGCCATCGCAACTCGCGCGGCTGAACACGTCGGGCATACAGGTGTTCTGCGTCTCCTATCTAGATCCCGGCAATTACAAGAATGCGCGGTATCTGGTGCGCCGGCTGAAGAAGAAGATGCCGGAGGCGCACCCCATGGCCGGGTTCTGGGGTTATGCCGAAACCGATTCGCACTACCTGGATTCGGTGGAAGCCATGGAGATGGACGATGTGGTGGCGAGCCTCAATCAGGCCGCGGAGCGGGTGCTCGTGCTGGCGCGGCGCGCCAGGGATGCAGGCGCCGCGCGGAACAATGCGCTTGCGGGCGCGAGGGAATAGCTCGCGCTACGGAAGACGCCGCACCGGTACCGCGAGGCCGCAGATGTCGAGCACCGGCGGCGGGGTGTGCACATAGAAATCGGGTGCGGGATTCTTCCGCGTCTCCTTCTCTTTCGCGAACGACGCCGAGTCCGTGCGCATCACCTGAAATTTGGGCCTCTCCTTCTCCGGCAAGTCGGCGGCAAGCCGCATGCGCAGAATGGGATCGCGCCGTTTCACATCCTGGATCACGCCGATCTCCACCTTGGGATCGCCGCGCTCCAGCTTCTGCAGATATTGCATGCCGTCAATCACGCGGCCGAAGGCGGTGAGATTGCGATCGAGCCGGCGCGGCGCTTGACCGATGACGATGTAGAATTCCGTGGTCGCGGTGTCGGCGCCGTTGTCGCGCGCGAAGGCGAAGGTGCCAGGACAATGGAGCATCCACATCCGCCCCGCCTTCGCGTCACGGCCGGCAGGAAAGCCGTCAACATGGCCCACCTCCGGCGCGAACAGATCGGCATTGCCGAGCGGCGTGAAGGCCGCATCACTGCCGGTGGACCGTTCGAATTCGGCCTTCAGCGGCGGCCATTGCGAAAGCGAGGCCGCTTCTTTCGGATGATCCTTCGTGGACGCGGTACCCTCGCCGATGCCGCCCTGCGCCACAAAGCCATCGACCACACGGTAGAAGGAAAGTCCGTCGTAGAAGTGCGCACGGATCAGCGCCCGTACCCGCTCCACGTGCCTGGGCGCGAATTCCGGTGCCAGTTCCACCGCCACCTGTCCGTACCGCGTATCGATCAGCACCAGATTGTTGGGATCGACACTGCGCCAATCCTGCGGCCGCTCGGGCGCATCCGCCGCACGCACAACCGCTGCCGCACACATCATCGCCAGCGCAAGCGCAGTCTTTTTCATGCAAGCCCCACCTAATGGATTGGGATCCCCAATTCCTTCCAGCCGCTCCAGATGATCTCTATGCCAATGCACAGCATGATGAAGGCCGACAGCCGCACGACGACATTCGTGCCCGATTTGCCAAGTGCGGCAACGGTGGCCTCAGCGAAGCGGTAGCACAAGTACACGGCGAGCACGATGGCGGCGATTCCCGCGATGGCACCACAGCCAAACTGCGCCAGGGTAGAAAGGTCTGCGTTCTTCGGCCTCTGACTGCCGAGTGTCATCGCCACCGATATCGATCCCGGACCGACCGTCAGGGGCATGGTGAGGGGATAGAAGGTATCCGGCACGGTTGCAGGCGAGCCTTCCGCTGCATGATCGCCGTCGGGCCTCGAATCGGAATTGAGCAGCTTCCAGCCGAAGGCGGTGACAACCAGTCCGCCGCCAATCCGCACCACCGGCAAGCTGATCCCGAAAAACTCGAGGACATGCGAGCCCATGAACAGCGATCCCAGCAGCAGGAAAAAGCTGTTGATTGCCACACGCAGCGCCAACGCGTTTCGCACTTTCTCGCTGGCGAATTGCGTAAGCCCCAAAAAAAGCGGGGCGCTGCCGATCGGATTCACGATGGGAAACAGCGCCGCATAGCACAGCACGAAAGTGTTGATGATGGCGTTCATGGCCGGCCCGGCGAGCGATTCACCCATGCTTCGCGAAATCGCATCATTTCGGCGGCCGCGCAACGCCGAACCGGCACTAGAAACTTCAGCCAGATATTGTGGCGGCGCTGGTGATGATGATGGCGCTCCCACGGGGAGGGAAGCAATTTAGACGATTCAAAGGGTTAGGGCAAAGTGGGGCAGTCCGCCGTCCCAGTGTTTTCTAATGCTTTCTAGGCGATTGCCCCACACTCGGCGACGGCGGAACTGGCCCCTTCAGGGCCGGGGGTTTGCGCGGCTTTGGGGCTGCAAGAGTCTCGGTCCATGTCTCTACAGCCCCCGCCACATCCTTGTTGATTTGATATGCCCGGCGCTGACGCCCGTTCACTTGCACTTGGAAAATGAACTGGCTGCTTTCTGCTAAAAGATACTTCCTACCCTGAGCCACTGGGATATTTGGAACCTTCAATGAGACTGATACCTCGCGGGGCATGCCGCCGCCGATTGCCACGGGTATTCTAGGGAAGATCGTGGCTCCGAATAGAAACACTGCCCCCAGAATCGGCGCTGCCAATCGAGAGGCGTCAGGCAGGGTTGCAGGATTAAGCCAGTTCCCAAGCGAGGCAAAACTCAGTTGGGCGGGCGCGGCGCGAGAAACGAACAAGAAAAAGAGAATCGAAAAATTCGTGAGATAGAACCATGCCTGAAGCAAGTTCGAGGTGAATTTCAAATGTGAGATGCTGTCAGCATCTACTAGCGCAAACTGAATGCGCCAATACGAATCGATACCAGCGGCTAACAAGGCGGCCAGCCATAGAAGGTCTACAGCGAGCGCCATAGTCTTTGCCGCAATCCCGGCTTTTCGAAAATACAAGACGATTCGGGGGACGCTTTCCGGCGCTGGCTCCCCCGAGCGCTCTTCAGCCAGAGCCGCAGGCACGTGGGAGTTTTTCCGCCTGTGCCGCAGGTAGCCGAGGGCAAGGGCATACACGGGCAAGGTCAGCAACAATCCATAGACGCATAGATAGATGGCGAGTCTAAATCCAAAGCCGTGAAAAGAGCCGAGCAGCGAGCCTACAAAGTCCCACTTACCGAATGGACCAAACTGGAAAGCATCCGGGTCGCTCAGCTTTCTAAAATCCGTGGTCGTATAGAGTGCATCGAAAGCGTATGCGGCCAGCGAGGGGGTTACCAACAATTCCGAGTAGATAACCGTTCGGCGTCCGATTCCCTCGTAGGTATAGAGGGTCTTGTCCTGTAGCTCCTTATAGACTCGCCAGCTAAGCCATACCGAATACAACAAGGGCAGGAGCGCGTGAAAACCCGCGATCAGGAAGCGGGCGTTGACTACGTCAAACGTTACGAAGCCAAATCGGGCAAGAAAACCACTCATGCAAATGAACCCGGCGACATACAATATGATCGCTGGAAGGATGACTATCTTGCTTGCTGCCTGTAGCTTTTCGAACATCTATTCGATTTCGCGAATCGATCGAGTTCCATTCTAGGCTGAGTCGCGACGGATGCGTGTATGACTGCTGGGAGTATCCATCGGGGGGAATGTGGTCCCGATGAAGCGAACGCGCGCTGCTTAAAGGGCCAAGGGGCAAGCAATGTCTGTTTTCGCCAAATCAGAACCCGGCGTGGAAAAGACCTACGCCGCAATCCTCAAAGCAGTCTCGAAATTCGGCGAGGTCCGCGCAGAGGAAAAGAAAACGTCCATACACCTTTGCGCGAAAACCGGCTTTGCCGGAGTGCATCCGCGCAAGAGCGCGATCATGCTAAACATCCGGTCGGATAGCCCAATTAAGAGCAAGCGCATCCGCAAGGTGGAAAAGGTTTCCGCCAATCGCTTCCACAATGAGATGCTTGTGGAGTCGCCTAAGGAGATAGATGCAGAGGTCGTGGGATGGCTAAGGGCGGCATATGCTCTGAGTTCTGATTAGCCAAGCATCGATCACGCTAACCGCTTCTCTCCGAGTCATTGGGGTGCGTTCCTGCCCGTTGCGGAAGAATCAGGATACACGCCAGAATTATTGCGGCGAGGATTCCCGATGCTAACGGACGGCTTATATCCAGCCCTCCTTTCGCGACCGGCTTGTCAAACAAATCGCCGATGGTCGCGCCTAGCGGACGGGTCAAAATGAACGCTGCCCAAAACAGAAGCACATGCGAGATGCGAGTTGCGAAATAGAGTAGCGTAACAATGGCAATTCCGCCCCCGAAAATCAGAGCGCCTATCTCGTAGCCAAAGCCCATTCCGGGGGGAATGTCTCCGGGCGGAGCCGCGACCCAATCGCCCAAGGCCGTCCCGAGTGTTTGTGAAAACGTGATTGTGACCCAGTAGAAGGCTTCTACGCGAGGAGTGTTGACGGTCTGAACCGAGACTGTCCTTTCGGACCAATACCAGACCCCGAGAGAAGCTAGAACGAGCGCGAACAGTAGCAGTGAGCCGCCAACGTAACCAATCCCAAGCGAGCGGTCTGCAAAATCGGCAAGCGTTGTCCCCGCTGTAGTGGACGCGATAATGGTCGCCCAATAGAGAAGCGGGCGAAATTTCTTCGCCGCGATCTGAGCGATTACGAAAAGAACCAACGCTCCAAAAAATATCGCCGTCCCGATTAGGTAGCCGTTCGGATTGGGATGGGCCGTGGTCTCACCTAGCCACGTCATGGTCACGCTATCGCCGCCCGTTTCGCCAAGCGTCGTGCAAAGAATCTTGATGACCCAGAAGGTAAGAGTGACAGCCGGGACTTTGCTCAAAACATCGGAATTGCTTTTCATCGGCTCACCCTTTGAACGCAGCGATTGGCCTCGCAAGCTGAGGCCAGAATGTCAAATGAAGGAAGTTCTATTTACGGAAGCGCGCTCTACACAGCTACTGACTCGGCTCCCAATGTTGCAGATAGAGCGGCTTACGGATTGTGCTACCGGGCGCGGGCTTCGGCTCTATCGGAAAAGGCGCGTAATCATCCCGCTCCGGGTCATGTTGCCTTACCCGCAAGGTCGCGCCCTTGTGTCCGCAGCCCATGCAACGCGCGCAACGCCTGAGCATGTCACTAGACGCATTCGGCCCCCAACGGATCACATAGGGCGCGATAGCGATTGGAGTCGGGCGTAAGACGCGCTCGCAAAACGGATTGAGGCAGTAAATCCAACACCAATGCGGCGCGGCGCGCTGCAACTCGGCCATTGTCGGCACGGGGCCGGGGGGATAGCTTGCCTTTGCCACTACAGGGGGACTCCAGCATGCGATTGATAGCACTTGCCGCGTTCGCCGGACTACTCGCGACCGCCGCTCACGCGGACACAATGGCGCATTGTTCGGCGGCATGGAAAGCGAAGACGGCGGAAGCGACCGCAGCGGGGACCTATCAGGCATGGTCTAAGACGTGCCTTGTGAAAACCTACACGGTCCCGGCAAGCGCGACGGCGGCGGCTCCGCCAGCGGGCGCAACTGCGCAGTGCAAGGACGGCACCTATTCAATGAGCAAAACCGCGAAAGGCCGTTGTTCGAGTCACGGCGGAGTCGCGAAGGTTCTCTAACGCGGCGTGGTAATCGCGACCGGCATAACGCTTTTGATTGTGGCGGCAACGTCCGCGTTGGGCGCGTGGTCGCGGGTCGCCCTCGCAAGGCGGGGCGATAAGGCCAGCGCGGCGGGAGTCGTCATTGCGAGCGCAATGGCGGTTTGGTGTGCTGTAGCGGGGTTGTGGTGGTTAGGGGCGCGGCTGTAGGGCGCGTGACTATGCTGTTGACGAATTGCAGCACCGGCAACGGCGGCATGGATTGGCAGCTAGGCCAATGGTAGGGCTTGCAACCGGGCCGGGCGGGATTCTCTTTCGATTCCGAATCGGCTATGCGTGGGGCGCATAATGAAAAAACGATCCGGCGAACTCACGGCTTTGGAACTCTGCGCAGGCGGCGGCGGCGCGTCGCTTGGTTTGGAGCAAGCCGGTTTCAGTCCTTCCGCCTTAGTCGAGCTTGAACCTCATTCTTGCGCGACGCTGCGCTTGAACCGTCCCTACTGGAATGTGATTCAGGCGGACGTGCGACGGTTTGATGCTTCCTATTGGGAGCATACGGATTTGCTTTCAGGTGGGTTGCCGTGCCCGCCGTTTTCCATTGCCGGAAAGCAGTTGGGCGCGGACGATGAACGCGACCTGTTTCCCGCGATGCTGCGGATTGTAAAGCAGACGAAGCCGCGCGGGATTCTAATCGAAAATGTGCGCGGCATTCTAACGTCCAAGTTCGCGCCGTTCCGCCAGCGCATTGACCGCGCGCTTGATGCTGAGGGCTTCTCTACATACTGGACGGGCTTCAATGCCGCTCACTTTGGCGTTCCGCAAAACCGCTTCCGCGCATTCCTTGTCGCGCTGCGAAGGGGGCACACAAAGCCGCTGCAATGGCCGATTACGCCCGCTGCGACCGCGCCAACGGTAGGAGAAACGATTTGCGACCTCATGGCTTCGCGCGGCTGGCGTGACGCGGAAACATGGGCAAGGAAAGCGAACAGCCCGGCTCCTACCATCGTCGGCGGCTCCCACAAACACGGCGGGCCGGACCTTGGCCCAACACGCGCGCGCCGTGAATGGGCAGAACTTGGAGTCGATGGTCTAGGACTCGCGGATGCTCCACCCGCGCCAGGATTCAGAGGAATGCCGCGCTTAACAGTGCCGATGGTCGCGCGGCTCCAAAGTTTTCCCGATGATTGGCGATTCAGCGGATCGAAAACGAATGCATATCGGCAAGTCGGCAATGCGCTTCCCGTCCGCCTTGCATTCAATGTCGCCAAGGCCGTGCGGGAATGTCTGGCGTAGCAAAGCGCCAAGGATCAAAGCAGAAGGTCCGCGAGTTCTTTCTTGCGAACATCGGCAAGGTCGTCACGTCGGCAGAGATACAAGCCGCTGCTGGCGGTGCCGTGCAATACAGCCGCCGCTTGCGCGAGCTTCGCGAACAGGAAGGCTGGAAAATCCTTTCGCACAATGACACTCCGGAGTTGAAGCCCGGCGAATATCTCTTGAAGGAAGCGCCGCCCGCTAAAGGCGCGGTCAAGATGAATCAGGGAATTTCCGCACGGCTCCGGGCGCAAGTGTTTGACCGCAACGGCTTCACTTGCGTCATGTGCGGTCTAACACCCGGCGAAATTGATCCTTACACCGGGCGGTCCGTTCGCCTTCACGTTGGGCATATCATTGACAAGAGCCTTGGCGGGAAAGACGAACTCTCCAATCTGCGGACACTTTGCTCAACCTGTAATCAGGGCGCTAAGAACGTCACTACGGAAAAGCCGTCGCGCATTTGGCTTTTGGCGCAAGTGCGGCGCGCGCAAATCGCGGATCAGCAAGCCGTCTTTGAACGGCTGAAAACCAAATTCACGCCAAAGCTGGACGCGAGAGAGGCGAACGCGGAATCGTCTGAAGAAGAATGGCCGGATAAGGGTGGCGGATAAGATTTCACCGGAACGCCGGAGCGCGAATATGCGTGCGATCCGCCACAAAGATACGTCGCCTGAGATGCTTGTGCGGCGAGTTCTAACGCAAATGCGCTATCGCTACCGGCTCCATGTAAAGAGCCTTCCCGGCAAGCCCGATCTTGTATTCCTCCAACGGCGCAAAATCGTCTTAGTGCATGGATGTTTCTGGCATCAGCACTCGTGTCCCGAAGGACGGAAGCCGCTTTCCAATTCGGATTATTGGGAGCCGAAACTTACGGGGAATGTTAAGCGTGACGTGCGCCACGCAAAGGAGCTTAAGGCGCTTGGCTTTGACGTTATGGTGATTTGGGATTGTGAGACGAAAAACGAAGGCGACGTTGCGCGACGACTCCGGAAATTCCTTGGGCCAAAACACCGGGAATGGGACGCTAGGCTAAAGCGGAAAAAGGCGCCTCGCACCAACGCGACGGGAGATTGATTCAGCATGGCAAGGCGTCGCTACTCGCGGCCTAAGATTAAAGGGCGGGACTCTTCTCTCGCGGCAGCTTTCGTTCATGCAATCATCCCAAGGCACACAGATATAGCAGCGCAAAAGGCGCTATATGACCGATACGGCATCAAGGAGGATGAATGTGTCTATTGCGGAAATGAGGCCCGCGACACAGACCATTTTTTTGCGATAGTCGAAGGCGGGAAACCGTCTGGGCACTTTCACACAATCGACAATTTGGTTCCCGCTTGCGGCAGATGCAATGAGTCAAAGAGCGGAGCGTATTGGCGGGAATGGATAACAGGCCCGGCGCCGGGCTCCCCGGCGACAAGAAAGATTCCTGATTTGCAGGAGCGCATAGAGCGCCTAGAGAAATTTGAGCAAGATGTGCCGCGCGATCCGGCTTCCGCTCTGACAAAGCTAGAGGCTGTCATTGGGCCGGAAAGATGGAACGGCTACTGGAAACGGTTGGATGAGATTAAGGAGCGGATGAGGGACGCCCAAGCCGAAGCAGACGAGATAAGTCAGCTTGTCGAAGCAGCGTTCAAGCCGGGAGGCGCCCTAAACGAATCGTCTGACAAATGAATTCGGGTTAGGCAGCGACCTCGCGTTCATAAACGCGAGTTGATGTAACAGTCCCGAATGTGGAATCAAAAACCTCAATGACCGTGACAGACACCGGGAAGCCCTTGCGGGAAAGGGACCCCTCCCGGCGTATCTAGGGAAGCCCCAGACCTCGAAATTTTTCGCTATGCGGCCCGCGCGAGTTCAAGCCGCATGACTACGCGGCGAACGGCGGTCGCGGTCCATTCGAATCGCGCGGTAGGCTGGCCCGGCTTGGAGCGCGCGGCGCGGGGCGTGGCAATTCCAATCTCATTCAGCCGTGCCGCCATAGCGTTTAGGGACAGGCGTTCGGATTGCAGGGCTTCGATAATCTCCCGCCGATCCTCAGCAACCTTGTCCGCCGCCTCCCGCGCCGCCACAACGGCCCGCTTGTGATACTTGGAAATGTCCGGCGAGTTCGGGCGGACCCCGCCTAGCGCCTTCCCGCGCTTCCTAGCGGCCTGTAGAGCGGCGATGGTCCGGGCTGATACGAATTCCGCCTCTTGCTGCGCTACCAGCGCCATAACGCCGATTGTCATTGTGTTCGCTTGCGGCATGTCGGCTGCGATGAAATCGACTCCGGCGTCTTTCAGGGTCATTAGGAAGGCCGCGTTGCGGCTGAGGCGGTCCAGTTTCGCGACTATGAGGCAAGAGCCGGTAAGCCGTGCGAGCTTGATCGCAGCTTCCAGCTTGGGGCGCTGATTTTTCTTGCCGGACTCAACTTCAATGAACTCTTGAACGATCCGTCCGCCGCGTTGGACGGTGAACTGTGTCACCGTCTCGCGCTGCGCTTCGATTCCAAGGCCGCTCTTTGCCTGTTTCCCAGTAGAGCATCTCAGATAAGAAACGAATTTCTCATTTTGGGCCGTCATTGTCAGAGTCCGCAAGGAACGTTGCGAACAATGACATAGCATAGAATGGGCTCTATTCTGTAGCGAACACCTTCGATTTGGTGAATCCTCTATGACCGCAATCCGTTTTACTAGCCATCGCCTGATTCACGATACGTTCTTTTTTGTAGAGGCTCCTGAATCTTGGGATTTGGAGTTGAAAAATACACTCAGAACTTTGACACCTCCACTGAACGACTCAAAATCGAAAACTAAACGAATGACATTGATCGAAAGCGCGTTCCCGAGTCGGGGCAATCGACGCTGAGACGGGTAAAATGGTGATTCCCGCGACAAAGGTCGCCACCGCTCTAACATTCATCGGCTCGTCTCCTCCTGCCAATTCCTGCGACGTCCATAGTATCAGAAAAGCCCGCTGCCCCGGAGGTGCCTAGCCTGCCTTAACGGGATTGCCGCGCCCCATATTGGCCGATTAGACTCACTGGTGCGGCGGTTTTGGCGGAGGCGCGGGCGAAAATGATCCGATGGATGATAGTCGCATTGTCCGTTGCCGGGTCCGCCACAGGGAGCGTTCCCGTTCAAGTAGAGACCGTAGTAGGTTGCAGCAACGCGATGTTTGCCGAAGCGACAAGCGATAGCCCGAACGCGGATTTGGCTGCCGCTGTAGCACAGGAGATGCACAGAGACTGTCCCGTAGGCTATGACGTTGTGGACAGGCAGCTTTCCGATGGTGGCCGTCACCTTAGCGTTGGATTTGTATGCCGCGTTTCCGTGGCAGAAGCCGAGCCGCTCAAAAATTGCCCAAACCCGCACCGCTCAAATTGATTATTTAGGGAAATGAAGTGAGTCGCCCGTGGCAGATAGTTCTTGCCGTTTTGAAATGGGCCGGGGTCCTCATAGCGCTGCTATTTTGCTCGCTAGTTGTCCTAAGAGCATGGACTGTCACACATCGATGGGTTCTGGCAGTAGACGAACCTGCTATCGGAGGAGGTTACAGTTCACCTTTCCGCTCACAGGCTGAGTGTAACCGCGCTCTTCAACAAATCGATAGGGGCGTTGCAATGCTTAGAGCGCGAGGAGAGGGCAGAGAGGCTCCAATAGTATTGGTGCGATGTTCTCACCCCAGATTTTTGCCCCGTCTGAGATTTTAGGATTGCAACGCCCACGGATGCGGGCGGGCGAGACACTGCCTTGGTTGCGTGCGTTGGCAGATAAGCGAACGCCCGCACGGGTGAAGGGCCGTGCGGGCGCTCTGACGCGCCGGGTGGACGGCGGCGCGGGTCCGGGATGTAGATAGGTGTAGAGGGAAACTGGCGCGGTATATTGCTCGCTCGATTCCGTGTAACGCTGGCGGAGAGCCGCTCAGCCTGTCTCTCTGATTATTTTTATATCTCTATCTACACTATCTACACCCTCTACAGGGCACAGATAGCTTGGGTTTCCGTGTAGAGGGTGTAGAGGAACTCAGGCGGCCTTCGCCTCGGCTTCCGCTTCTTCGGCTGCGATAACATCCAAGATCGCCTCGCGGACGTAACCGGAGAGTCCGGCGACTTTCCCAATCCGGAGCTTGGGACGATGACGCCAGCCGCCGATTGCTTGCATGACTCTCGCAACGCGCTGACCATGATCCGTGCGCTGCTCGCCTTTCGGGATACTAAAGCAGTTTTCCAGAATGTCCTTGGTGAACACCCGCTCGCCGCCTTGGTTCTCAAGCCACGCGCTCACGGTATCAACCCAAGGATCGACAATGCGCCGCTCAGCCTGTTCCTTCCCGGCTGCAATCCATAGCTCGCGAGGCAATTCTAAGGACGGGCGCTGAATTCCAATCGGGATGTGCGCTTCCTCTTTCGCGGCCTGCGCCTCAATCATGGACGCTTCCGCCCAGAGCAGATCGCGGTCCCGCTCCAGTTCTTTCAGCTTCACCTCTCGGCTGGTCCGGACGGGCCAGAAGCGCCGGTCCCCAGACATGTCCAAGAGATAGGCCATTTGATTTGTTGTTCCGGCGAACACGCAAGAACGCGGATGATTCGTGCGGCGTTTTTCATTGATACCGCGATAGCGGTCCACACAGGTGGATAGAAACCGTTTTACCGCCTCAATTTTGGCGCGGGTAACATCATTCAATTCGCCAAGCTCATAAATCCAGATTCGCTGCAAAGCGATTGCAGCATCCCGGTTGTCCAAGTCTCCCAAGGGAGCATCTGAAAAGAATTCGCCACCCAAAATCCGCAACGCGGTTGACTTGCCACTTCCTTGCCCGGCTTCAAAAGTCGGCATGGGGTCAAACTTCGTCCCCGGCCTTCGCGCCCGTGCAACCGCGCCTAGCAGGAAGCGCCGTCCAACTGCCCGGTGATATGGATCGTCCGGGCTGCCAAAATAGGTTTGAAGCCAACCGTCAATGCGCGGCGTGCCATCCCATTTGAGCAAGTCCAGGTGTTCGCAAATCGGGTTGTAGTAGGGACGGGCGCGACAAATCGACAGTAGAGCATCCTCAATGTCGCATTTCTTGAACTCGGTTTCGAAGGCGTCCAGAAGCCAATTCCGAATCCCGCGAACAAGATCGCCATTCAATTCGCGCCCGTAATGCGGCTCCCATGGGACGTTGCCCCGAAATATGTAGGACTCGCCAAGCACGTCATAGGCCATGCCCCATGTATCGGCGCTCATTTCCAATAGCTGCCAACAATTGTCATAGGTCGGTTTGACAACTCCGGCTTCTGTCACCCAGACACCGGGTGGAATTATCAGTCCCTTGGCCGCGCGTTCCTCAGCCTTCTTCTTCGCAGCCCATTGCTGCTTCTTCAACTTATCCGCCTCGCGTTGCGCGGCGTCGTTACTCGTATCCGAATTCGACACTCTCTGATTCCTTCACCTGTTGCACAAAACTCCGCGCCCGTTCCACGACGCGCGGCAAATCATTTCCCGTCATGTATCGCGAGACGTTTCGCCCCGGCCCCTTCGGTGCTTCCGCTATTATCTCCCTCAGCATTTCGAGGCAGATTACGGCGGGAGCGTCGGTGCCCGCACTGAAAAAGAATTGAATGGCATTGCGGTAGAGCGGCGCGTCAAACCCGCCAAATCCGGGGCCGTCACCTACTAGCAGGCTTGCCGGATCATGCTCGCGTTTCAAGCGCAATCCGCATACTGAACGCGAACGAGTCGTTACACTCGCACACTCGCCAATTACTTTCTTTGGCAGATATTCCAGCCAAGCCGGTGGCAGTTCCGCCATTTCGATTTCACCCGGCGCACAACCTTCGCGCCAGCGGTAACGGGCGTGCGTTTCCGCATGAGTGCTACCGGGGCAGACCGCGTATCCGTGCCATGCCCGAACATCTATTGAATATCCGAACATGTGCTGCTGATTCATAAGCTCAGGGTCGATATTCGGAGTTGGTCTAAACCATCTGTGTTCGCCGCCGCCGATGCGTCCGCTTTCCACCGTCCAAGTCTGCGGAAGCGGACCTAATTCGCTTTCCAATGTGGCGAGGTCCGCGCGGCCCTGTTCGCCGTCAATATCAATGAGCCAAAGCTTGCCCGCCCGCCCCGTTAGAACGAGCATGTTCAATTCACTGTGCGGGGCGAGCGGATACCAATGCGTTGCCGGATTAGGCGGCGCGAGTTTCTTATACCAGCCTGCAAGCACTAGCGGGTCGCTAGACGCCAGAAACTGCCAATCCCGAAACCCCGGTGTTTTTGTATCGCGGTATGCCGTGAAGAAGCGAAAGCCCTCCGCGCTCATGATGAGTGGCGGCACAAGCGGATGCTTTGCACGGACTCCATCGGCGGCATGGCGCGGATCGATTCCTAGCGCCGCCAACGCGGATTCAAAGTGTGTTTTCATTTAGACCCATGATGTGATGATGCGACCCATTGGAAGTGAGGTCACGGCGCGCGCGTGGGTCATCGCGCGCGCCGCCGTTCCGCCCCGCGCTGTTTGCACGTGGCAGCTAGTTGGGTGAGAAGGATGGTATGCTTTGCGGCGCTTACTGCCGCGAGCGGTATGGACGGCACTAAGCGCCAGTCACATCCTCAAAGCATCAACTCAAGGATCGTCTTGCCCCGATTCGGAAGGGGCCGTCAAGAAAACGGGCCTAGTGTCAAGCGGCGTCAGTCCGCGAAATCCAAATGTTCCCGTCCGCTTCGCCGGTCGCGAGCACAAAGCTCAGTGTGTCATTTCCCCAGACATTGACCGCCACAAGCTGACCGCTCGGAATGCGCAAGGAGTCCGTTGTCGCAATCGCATTTCGCTCCAAGTGAAACGCGCTGTCGGCACTAATGAGAAGCTGATACCGGGCTAACGGCACTCCGCCGTCTACATCATACTCGCCAGCCGTGTTGCTTAGCGCCGTGCGTTCTGCTTTTTCGAGAAATCCTAGCTTCAAGTTGCTGTTCCTTAGTGTGAGTGAAAGAGATGACCGCGTGAAAGCCTGACACGCTCTCACGCGGCCCTTCCATCGCCTGATTGCGCAGCCGATAGGTTCGGGTTTGTGCGATGACGCGAACGAGGAGTCGGCTCGTTCGCGTCACCCTTCCGTGCATTGCTTCCGCAATGCGCAGGTTCGGTTTTTGACGAACATCGCAACGGCGGGTCCATATCCCGATAGAGTCACGCGCGCTTGCGATGTTCGAGTCCGCCGATGCGCGCCGCACATGACGGAATTCTGTGTGACGGTGCCCGGTCGCGTCGTGAAAAAACGCCGGGCACCGTCCTTCTATCGCGCCGCTCATTAGCTTGGGGGCCAGCAAGCGCGACGGGTTCTGTCTAGCAGCCGCGCGGGATTCGCTTACCGCGCGGCGCACGTTGCGCTTCAGCGGCTGTCATAGTGGCCGCTTTTAGGCGCTTCGTTCTCATTCATTTGCGGAGCGAACGACTCCCTTGATTGAGTCGATCACCGCTTGCGCGAGTTTTTTTATTGCGCCGGGTCGAGTGCTTGTCACCACCAGTTTCTCGCCAACCAACACCGCCATTTCCATAGTGGAAACGTCCACCCGGTAGTGACATTCGTCGTTTTGGATAACCAGCCGCTTTGGGGCTTCCCGATTCTTGGAATGATGTAGCTGCGCAACCGGATTCGGCTCTACTCGAATCCGCAGTCGCGACAATCCCAAGGCTTGAATACGCTCCTGAAGGATCGACACGATTTCCCGCAAGGCGCGACCGTT
>JAFAVP010000248.1 GCA_019242395.1 Alphaproteobacteria bacterium
CGCCGCCTAGCCGGGCATCATCGTTGATGACAACAACCTCGCGGTTCAGATCTCGGCGTTGCGCCGCGTCCTGGACAGCGATCGCGCCGAGAGCAGCTGTATTCAGACGGTACCCGGTCGCGGATACCGTTTTGTCGCACCGGTGACGCGGACCAACTCCGCGGCTCCGCCGGCAGCTGTCGCGCCGTCGGGTAATGGCCTGGATGAGCACATCACCGCGGACGAGCAACGTCAAACTGCTCTCGGCATTCTGGCTCGCCTCGATGAGCCACCCTCCCAAGCATCGCGACGGCGGCCTCGGCACGGCATCATCGCCGGTGTCATCGGCATTCTGTTTCTTGTCTCCGCCGGGCTCGCGGCATGGCATTTGCGCTCGCCGGGGTCGGACGAGAGACGCCCGGCGCCGCGGCTGTCGATCGTCGTTTTGCCGTTCGCCGATCTCAGCGATGATCCCAAACGGCAGTACTTCGCCGATGGCATTACCGAAGATTTGACGACCGATTTGGCGCGGATCGCCGACATGTTGGTGATCTCCCACAACAGCTCCTTACCACAAAGACAAGCCGGCGAATGCCAAGCAGATCGGCCGGGAACTAGGTGTTCGCTACGTCCTTGAAGGCAGCGTAGAGCACTTTGGCAACAGGGTCCGAATTAACGCGCAATTGATCGACGCAGAAACAAACATGCACCTGTGGGCTGAGCGTTTCGATCGCGACGCCGACGATTTCTTCGCGCTGCAAGACGAGATTACGCGTTGGCTTGCTGGGACTCTCAACGCAAACCTGATCAAAGCGGAGGCATCTCACTCGACCGATAATCCCGACGCACTTGATTACATTCTCCGCGGGCGCGCTGCCGAAAATGACGGGTGGACGCGCGCCAACTACGTGCGGGCGATCGATTTTTTTGAGCGGGCGCTGGCGCTTGATCCCCGCTCTGTCGAGGCGCGGACGTTGCTCGCCAATTTGCTGGTGAACCGTGTCCTCCGGCAGCAGACCGACACCGCCGGCGCCGACACGGCGCGCGCAGATGAGTTGATAGGACAAGCACTCGCCGCATCGCCCCAAAACGCTTCTGTGCATTATGTTAGAGGGCAGATCCTTCGTATTCAGGGACGATGCCCGGAGGCGATCCCCGAATTCGAGAGGGCGATCGCCGCCGACCGAAATTTCGCGGCTGCGTACGGCAATCTGGGTTGGTGCAAATTCTTGACCGGGTCGGTAGACGACATGATACCGTTGGCAGAGCAGGCAATCCGGCTCAGTCCACGCGATCCGTTTGTCGGTACACTGTACGGCCGAATTGGTCACGTGCGTCTGCTGCAATCTCGCACCGGCGAGGCTATAGCCTGGTTCAAAAAGGCGCTCATAGCGCGGCCAATCGATAGGTTGAAAATCATTCATTTATTTCTCGCCTCTGCCTATGCCCTGCAAGGGGAGACGGAACTCGCCGCGTCCGAACTTGCCCAAGCGCGGCCGTTGTTCAAACCTGATACCTTCAGCATTACTTGGGTTAGGACGCAGATGATGTATCGGCCCGAGCCAGGGCCGCCGCCAGCAATCCGGGCCCTGGACGATCGGACCTATTTCGCGGGCCTGCGCAAGGCCGGCATGCCGGAGCAGTGAGGTACGCGACCTATTTGTTTCCGATGAAGTGAATATAGTTCTCGGTGACACTCTCGCCACCAATCGCCGTAACCGCCACCGCGGTGTTGTCGATGAAGTCGAGCGGGCGAAAAACCGCACCAAATCCAAAGTGCGGGCCCGGGTCGAACACGCGATCGGAATCATCAAGCAGGTGTTCGGCTTTGCGAAGGTGCGCTATCGCGGGCTGAACAAGAACCTCCATCGCCTGCTGGTCACCTGCGCGCTGGCCAATCTGTTCATGGCGCGCCGCCATCTATTGCGCTGTCAGCCGGCGTAATGTGTCCGCAGTCAGACCGACAAGCCCTGCAGACACCGCAATACGGCATCAACCCGGTCCAATTGTCGCCACTGAGCAAATCATGATGCCCAAATCCAAGCTCTCGCCTGCTTGTTCAGATGTTCCCTAAGTCCCGATCTCCCTTCATTCCGCATCGGGCTGCTTCGACGGGTGGGCATCGGCAAAAGCCGGGATGGCCATGCAGGTCTCATAGACGGACACGCCGATAAGAGTCGAGCGGGAGGTTGAAGGTCTTGGCCGGCGTTACCTGCGTGACCAGACAGATATCTGCGATCGTCGGGCTGTCCCCATGGCAAAAGTGGCCGCTCGCGGGGTGTTCGGCAAGCAGTGTCTCCATCGCCTGCAGGCCCGCGCCAAGCCAATGCTGAATCCAGGCAAGCCGCTGATCGTCGCTGACCTTCAGCACGTCCGTGAGGTAATGCCGAACACGAGGCACGATCAGCGGGTGCGAGTCGGCCACATTTGATTAATGCGAACCCGCGCACCCAGGCTCGCGCCTCGGCATCCGCGGGTAATAGCGGCGGCTCGGGGTGCTTCTCGTCTAGATACTCGAGGATAGCCAACGACTGGAACAGCTTGATGTCGCCGTCGATCAAGGTAATGCCCGGCCGACATCATCGAAATTCGCAGCTGAGGAACCGAAAGTTTGCAGACTCTTCGCTGGAGGGAGGTGGATTCGAACTCCCAGTCCCCCGCACCATCATGCCGGCCGTGAGGTGCGGGTGAGGGCTTCGAACACGGTTGTGTCGCCTACATTCGCAGCCCGGATCCGCTTCGGCTTGGTCGGACCAGCATCGCTCGCCGATTCGAGGTGCCTCATCTTGCGGCTCGCTGTGGGGTAAGTGCAGCAAGGCCAGCCGAACCGATCAGTCA
>JAFAVP010000033.1 GCA_019242395.1 Alphaproteobacteria bacterium
AGCAGGTTATCGGTGGCCCAACTCGCGGTCGGAACATCATCGACCAGCGATGCCGGGGCTTCGTAGGTGTCCTTGCCCTTCGCGTCAGGCTTGACCGCCCAATTCGCGGTCGGCACGTCATCCACCAATACGTGGTGCCTGTGCCAGTATCCAGCACGAACTTCGGCGCATTGTTCGGGATGGTCGCCGAGGCGGCGGCAGTGCTATCGAACACCGCACCATTGCCAAGCTGGCCCACGTTGACCAGGACGGTGCCGGGGCCGGCGCCAGCGGTGACGTTGGTATCCGCCGGGATGTTCTCAAGCGTGGTGAAGGTTGCGTAGGTGGTCGCGCCGACAACCGGGAAACCGGGCCAGAGACCGGCGGCGAAGGCAACCGAAGCCGCGCCGATCAGTAGACCGAGGGCTCTGGCAATCGCAGTGCGAAGATTGCGCATCGATGATGCTCCTATGGGATGCCGAGTACCGTTCGGCTCACGACGCGCTTACTACGCTGGGTATGTCGGCCCCTTTGGCTATCCCGCAAAGGTCTGCCGGATTAGGGCAGCGGTGCTCGGGCAGACATTCGTGGTGCTCGGTTCGGTTCGATAAGGCAAAGATGACCGGCCGCTCGTTGTGGCGCGACATCGCCTCTACGACCTCGCGCGAGAACAGTCGGCCTGCGCCAGCAGGGAGTGCCTTGCCGCTGACCCCGAGGACCGGGCCAGTGATCAAGGTCTAAACGATTAGCGCCCTGCTCGGCACTCCATCAGAAGCGCATGGCCGTACCGGCAATCTAACGTTTGTTCGGTCTTTATGTCCGCAGCTGGTTTACGCGGCGTTTATGTCGACCGTAATGCCGCGGCCATGTGCCGGAAAGGTTTATTGAACTAACATGAAGAAATCCGGACCCGTGAATTCGGCGAGCCGTGCTTCCGTCCTGCGGGCATCGGATCGAATGATCGTTCAGGCGAATTTCAGTCGGCGACGGATGTTTTGCGCTAGGGGGAATCCATGCCGCGGGCTGGCGATCATGGTGCCGTCCGGCAAACGTGTCGTTCGATGCTCACTGCGGCGATCGACATCGGCTGCGCGGCATTGCTGTCCGTCGTGCCGTCTGATCCCGACCTGTTACTGGGTGCGGCCTATATCTGCGTGATGTTGAGGCGGCCTCGGCAAGCCTACGAAGCTGTCGCGAGGCTGAGTGCGACGCTGGTTGGACAACTCCCGCAACCCGATCGTACCGCAAGACAGATGACGAAAATCGCGGCGGCAATCTGCGCGCGGGGACAGCGCGTGGAAGCCAAGGACGTACTGCGAAGGGCCATAGCGATGGCACCGCACTTCTCTGTTCCCCGCCTGGCACTCGCCTGCTTACTTGAGGAGGAGCTCCGAGCCGCCGGCGCCAATGCATCGGCGGGCCAATGGCTGGAGCGGGAATCTCTATTGCCAGAGTCGATGGCGGAATCGCCACACCTTGCGGCTCCCCGAATTGCTCTTGCCGGCTGTCTGCAGGAAAAGGTTCGATACCTTGAAGCCCAGCCCGTTTCAGAACGGTCCAATGCGCCGGTACATCAGGTGGAGGCGGAGGATCTGCTGCGAGAGGCGATCGTGGCAGAACCGCATCTCGCCGCGCCCCGTCTTGCGCTTGCTGAGTTGTTGCTTGCAGGCCGGAGATACCCGGAGGCCGAGGCCGTTGCCGCCGCGGCAGTCCAGTGTTGCCCATCCAGTCTAGAGCTGCGCCTGGCGTTGGCGCGGATCCAATTTCAACTCCGGCGCTTCGAGGATGCCGCGACGACGATCGAGGACTTGCTTGCGATCACGCCGGGACATGCTTGGGCATGGTTCGAATACGGGAAAATCTTGCGAAATTCCTTCCACCGGCTCGGTCACGCCAATCGCGCCTTCGAGCGGGCCGGCGATCTCGCGGGAAAGGACGGCGCGCTGCTGGCAGGTGTCGCTCAACAGTTCCTGTACGATCTCGATTGCCGGAAAGCCGCCAAATTTTACGAGCGGCTGCTCAATGCTGTTCCCAGTATGCGGGAAAATTTTGTGATCTGCCGGCACTTTGCAACAAGCCTGAGGGAGATCGGACGCTCGGATCAGGCGGCCAATCTCATCGTAGCTGCATTAGAGAGCTGCCGAAGGGCCGCCAGCCGCGCCGCCGCGGGAGAAGGACTGGAGCTTCTTAAACTCGAGGAATCACTCCTGCTTCGAGACGCGGGCCGCTCGGAAGAAGCGGATCAGGCGGATGCGAGGGCCTCATACCTGCCACTCCTGCCGCC
>JAFAVP010000047.1 GCA_019242395.1 Alphaproteobacteria bacterium
GCAGCGCTACGCCGACAAGGGCGCTCGCCGCCAGTAGTGTCTTTCGCATCTTTGGTGTCCCCACTGTGGAATTGAGGGAGCATTCTAGCGCATGAGTACGCGGTTTCCGCAATAGGCTATGATAAGCACAAGCGCGGCACGGCCACACCGTCATTCAGTCACACGAGGGACTGCAATGCTGAACGATCGCAGCCCCTCCCATGCAGTTTCGCCTACTGAATCTTGCCGTGCTTCAGGACAGTATTTACGGCCGGAAGCGTCCGCTCCGTCCGGCCATAAACATCATGCCTGAGGAAGGTGCCTGCAGCGACCCGGACGGTGCTAACGCTCGCCTCCATGCCACCCTGCGGGCATTTGAACTTCTTCTTGTAAGGGCAGTAGATGAACGAGGTGCCGTTGCTTGTGCTAAGTGCTACAAGACTATGGCCATTCATCCCCCAGGCTTGCTGAAATGTCGAGCCATCTTTGGGGTCGAGGTCCGTAAACTCGTTGCTGGCCGTGTTCAGAACAAAGCCATGCGGATTGCCAGCCGTATCGTCCCACTGTCCTGAAACGTAGATTTTGTCACTGATGTTTTGCACATCTTCAAGGACAGTTAAAGTAGCGCTCTTGTTCGGGTAATCGATGATCTGGTCCTTGCTCCCTGCCTGAATGAAGCCGTGCTCCGCCCCATTCTTGTCGATGAAATAACCCGCGACGACATTTTGTCCGGTGATCCCGCGCGGGCTGTTCTGGGTCCAGCCCTTGATGTGGAGCGCGAAATCCTTCGTGTATTTACCACGGGTCGCCAAGTACCCTTGGCGTATGCCCTCCGCGTCGTAGTAGTCGCCGACATTCACATCCAAAGTGCTGAGCCCTTGCGCAACGCCATCCAATGGTTGCTTGTCCTTCTTGATGGCCTTCAGCGTTCCGGTCGCGGAACGGTAGAACTCTTCGCCGATTTGAAACCCGTTCGCGGTGGCAAAGCCGGTGATCGTGCCATCCTGGACGATGGCGCGCGGTTCGGTTCCGGCCGCACCTGGAAAATCGAAAGTCGCCCAGTTGCTGCCGTCCAGTGGCCCTACGAACCCGTGCTCCACACCAGCGGAATCGGTGTAGCCGCCGGTAACCACGTTATCGTCGTTGATCCCAAATGCGGTTTCCGACGCTGCGCCGGGGACCATGGGGACCGGAACATAGCTGTCCGCGTGTGCGGTAGCACAGGCTCCAGCGAGCAAGGCGGCTATCGCGGCAGAGCCACTCAAATATTTGCGCATGATCATCCTCCCTTGGTACGGTTAAGATCCGAGACCTAACTCCTTTTCTCGAGCCTCTGCCAGCATTAAGGACGCTTTCCGCCGGACGGAACCGCACCCATGGGTAGCTTCAACTGATCCCCTTTTCCGGAAATCCGCTGAACCGGGCGAGTGAGCGGCGCACCGATCAGGAGTGGATTGGCGCCAAACAGCACGAACCCACCACCCGCATTTGGCCTCTCTGGCGCCTGAAGCCGTTCTTGCTAGGTGGCGAGGATCGGGAAGCCGCTTCGGTGGAAGCCGGTTACCTGCAGACGCCGCTTGCCTGTGACCTCGCGCCAGTTACCGCCTTGTCGATCTTCCTCGGACTGGACGAAGATGGTGCAGCTCTGTTCGCGCTCGACGTTGCTTCAGACGTTGATCCGTCAGCGGAGGGCCCGCTTGCCGGGCTCGGCCACTTCCGCGATGCACGAACCGCAGCGCAACTGCTGCCCCTCGAGGATGCCGCCATCCTCGGGCAGGCAAAGGCACTGATCGATTGGCACCAGCGGCATGGCTTCTGCCCAAATTGCGGGGCACGCACGGCGCTGGCGGATGCGGGCTACCGGCGCCACTGCGAATCGTGTGGCGCCGATCATTTCCCGCGCACTGATCCCGTGGTGATCATGCTGGCCATACATGAGGACGCCTGTCTGGTGGGCCGCGCGCCGCGCTTTCCCAAAGGGATGTTCTCGGCCCTGGCGGGCTTCATCGAACCCGGCGAAACCATCGAGGAAGCGGTGGCGCGCGAATTGTACGAAGAAGCAGGGGTACGGGTGCGCGATGTCTCATACTTCGCAACGCAACCCTGGCCGTTTCCATCCTCGCTGATGATCGGCTGCTTCGCGCGAGCCGAAAGTCGCGAGATTTCATTGAACGATCACGAACTTGCCGAAGCGTTCTGGCTTGAGAAGGCAAAGGTGCGGGCGCTGCTGGCGGGCGAGAAGGTGGACGGTCTTTGGGTGCCGCCTTCCATCGCTATCGCTCACCACCTGCTGAAGCGATTTGCAGAGATGTCGTGAAGGATCGCCTTTCAGCCATTCAGGCCGACATCACCACGCTGGCGGTGGATGCCATTGTGAATGCCGCCAACGCGCCGCTGCGGCCGGGCGGCGGCGTGGACGGCGCCATCCGCCGCGCCGGCGGGCCAGAGCTGAATGCGGAATTGGTACGCGTCGGATACTGCGCGCCAGGCTCGGCCGTCATCACGCCGGGCTATCGCTTACCGGCGGGCTTCGTCATTCACACAGTCGCGCCGATCTGGCTGGGCGGCCATGAAGAAGAGGAGCGGCTGCTCGCCTCCTGCTATTCCAGCGCGCTGAACCTGGCGGAGGGAAATGGCATTGTCACGATCGCCTTTCCCGCCGTCGGCACCGGCGCCTATGGCTGGCCGGCGAGGCGCGCTTCCGAGCTCGCGTTCGAAGCGGTGAGATCGCATCTCGCGCGTGGTGGCAAACAGCATGTCACCTTCTGCTGCTTCAGCGATGCCGATCGAGAGCGATATGCGGCGTTGATCGAAGGGGCATGAACGACTACTGCTCCGCCGAGATTTTGAATGAGAATGAATAGGATTCCAGCGGGAATTCCTCGCCATCATCAAATTCGAGCCGTCCGCCATCTACTCGGAAACCATCCAGCAGCTTCAACGCCAGGCCGATCGCCAAGCACAATGCCTGCAGAGAATCGCTGCCATGCATATCATGAAGATCAGTGCGAAACGGCGTGACTGAAATTGGGCAGGCCCATTCACTGGGATTCTCAGTTGCGCAGTAAGGGTTTCCAATCTCCACGATAACTGGGAAACGATCCTCGCCCGGATGACGGCCAAATAGTTCCACGCGCGCGATCATCTTCAAATCGCCGGCCTTTGTCGGCGGAACGGGTGTGCAGGATAGACGCCGAGCACTGTCATGGTGGTGCAGAAGAATTTTAGTTCTTCCAGCGCCAGCCGCACGCTGCGCTCCTCCGGATGGCCTTCGATGTCCGCGTAGAACTGGGTGGCATTGAACGAGCCGCCGAGCTGATAGCTCTCCAGCTTCGTCATGTTCACGCCATTGGTGGCGAAGCCACCCAGCGCCTTGTACAGCGCCGCCGGCACGTTGCGCACGCGGATGATGAAGGTGGTAATCACCGGCCCCTCATCGGGCGGCGCATCGTCCGGCTCACGGGCCATGACGAGAAACCGCGTCATGTTGTGCGGCGCGTCTTCCACATCCGCTTTCAACACATCGAGGCCGTAGATTTCCGCCGCCAGCGAAGAGGCGATGGCACAGGCGCTTGCATCCTTCAGCTCGGCGACGTGCCGCGCAGATCCGGCGGTGTCGTGCCACACCTGCGGATGCAGATTGAGCCCGCGAATGATTTTGCGGCATTGGCCGAGCGCGGGCCCCTGGCTGAACACGGTTTTCAATCCCGCGAGCTTCGCACCTTTCACGCCCAGCAACTGATGCCGCACGCGATGAAAGTGCTCGCCCATGATGTAGAGGCTGGCCTGCGGCAGAAGGTGGTGAATATCGGCGATGCGGCCATGCAGCGAATTCTCGACCGGAATGATGCAGAGATCGGTTGTGCATTCACGCACGGCGGCAATCGCATCTTCGAAGGTGGGGCATGGAATGGCCGCTGCATGCGGCAGCGCCTCCCGCGCGGCAAGATTTGCGTAGGCGCCCGCTTCGCCCTGGAAGGCTATCCTCGTGGCGCGGGAGATAAACGTGTCTGTCATTCGGCGCTGTCATGCGCGAGCAGCGCCCGCGCCGTCTCCAGGTCTTCTGGCGTGTCGACACTGATTGGCACGTTCGGCACGCGGGCCACGGCGATGCTCATGCCGGCTTCGAGCGCGCGCAATTGCTCCAGTTTTTCGCGCTGCTCCAGGGGCGACGGCGCGAGCTTCACGAAGCGCTCCAGCGCCTCGCGTTTGAAGGCGTAGATGCCGACATGATGGAAGAGCGGACCCTCGCCGGAGGGCGCTCGCGTGCGGGTGAAGTACAGGGCGCGGCCACGCTCGCGGGTGACATCCCACGCCACCACGGGTTTCACCACTGCCGGATTGGCGTAGTCCGCTTCATTATCGATTTCCGCCGCCAGGGTGGCGATCTCCGCGCCGGTCGGCGCCAGCACGTCGACAACGGCGCGGATGTAGGCGGGATCAAGCGCCGGCAGATCGCCCTGGACGTTCACCACCACGTTGTGCGCGCCATTCGGATCGATCTTTTCCAATGCCGAGAACACGCGATCCGAACCGCTGGGCAGATCGGGATCCGTCAGCACGGCCGATCCGCCTGCACTCTCCACCGCGTCCGCAATCTCCCGCTCCGCCGCAGCGACAACAACCGGCCCCACATCCGCCAGCATCGCCTGCCGCCACACCCGCACGATCATCGGCAAGCCACGGATGTCCGCCAGCGGTTTGCCTTGCAGCCGGGTGGACGCCATGCGCGCCGGAATGATCACCACCGGGTTCATCGAAGGCCCTGTGAATCCTGCAATTTATGCGACGCTTCGCCGCAATGACGCATGAAAGCCGCCTAGTAATGTCCCCCCGCTTTTCGGGGGTTCGCGGGACATTGGCCCGCGCCTTCCATTCAACTCGCGAGCCGCGGAGCCTGACCTTATGGATTCCTTCGAGTGGAACAAGATCGCTGGCGCGGTTCTCGGCACGCTGTTGTTCGTCGTGGCGGTCCGGATTGCCACCGGTTTCATCTTCGAGGTCGAAGAGCCGGTGAAACCCGGCTACGTGGTGCAAGGCGTCGAGGTCCCAACCGGCACCGGCGCGACTCAAGCTGCCGCCGCCGAAGAAGCGCTCCCCGACTGGGGTACTGTGCTGCCGAAAGGGAGCGTGGCGGATGGGAAGACAATTTCCTCCCGCTGCGAGCAGTGCCACGATCTCTCCAAGGGCGGGCCGAACAAGATCGGCCCTAATCTCTGGGGCGTGGTGGGGCGGCCCAAGGCTTCTCATCCGGGCTTCGACTATTCCAGTGCCATGAAGGCGAAGGGCGGCAGCTGGAGCTACGACGAACTGTTCAAGTTTCTGAAGTCCCCTGGCGCTTACATCCCCGGCACGAAGATGACCTTCGCTGGCCTCTCGAAGGCTGACGATCGCATCAACCTGATCTCCTTCTTGCGGACCGACATGGACTCCCCCGCGCCCATTCCGCCGCCACAGCCGGCCAAGGCAGCACCCGCAACGGTTCCAGCGAATGGCAAAGCGCCGGCAGCTGCGCCTGGCAGCGGTGCCGGCGCTCCGGCAGGAGGCAATGGCCCGAATGGCACGGCCGCGGTAGCGCCGGGGAATGTGCCTGCAAGCGGAACCTCCACCGCAGGTTCCGGCAATGCCGCGTCCGGCAGCGCGGGCAACGCAAACGGTCCCTCCGGCGGCGACAGCGGCAAGGATTCCAGCATGAGCGGCGCCGAGGGCCACGTCGGCAATTCGCCTGCTCCCGCCACCGGCAAGCAGCCGTCCAGCGCGCCGCCCAAGAAGCCGTAATTTGCGGCGCCGCAGCAAAGCGGCGGGGTTTAGCGCATGAGCACCTTATTGTTGTTGGTGGTGCCGCTGCGCTGGACCGATCTGTGGACGGCACCACTCGCGGAGATCGCGCCGAATTTGCGCGTGCTGGTGCATGAGCGCGATGCGTATGCGCCGGCGGACATCGACTATGTGCTGACCTTCCGGCCGCCGCACGCGCTGCTGAAATCGCTGCCGAATTTGAAGCTGGTGATTTCGCTGGGCGCAGGCGTCGATGGAATTCTTGCCGATCCGGAATATCCGAAGCAGGTGCCGCTGGTGCGGTTCGTCGATCACACGCTATCGCGAGAGATGGCACAATACTGTGTGCTGCATGTCCTGATGCATTACCGCATGCAGCGCGTTTTCGATCGCGCGCAAGCCGAACGCAAATGGCGTCAGACATTGCTGCCGAAACGGGCGGAAGACACGCGCGTGGGTGTCCTGGGCATGGGCGAAATCGGTACGCTCACGGCGGAGCGCCTGCGCGATCTGTGCTTCGACGTGGCGGGCTGGAGCCGCACGCGGAAAGAGGTGCCGGGGGTGCAGAGCTTTGCGGGCGAGAGCAAACTGCCGGCCTTTCTCAACCGAACGGATATTCTCATCTGCCTGTTGCCGCTGACGCCGGGCACGCGCGGCATCCTCAATGCCAAATTGTTTGGCCAGTTGCCGAAGGATGCATTCGTCATCAACGTGGCGCGCGGCGGACACCTGGTGGATGACGATCTGATCGCCGCGCTCGACTCGGGCCATCTCTCCGGCGCCACG
>JAFAVP010000131.1 GCA_019242395.1 Alphaproteobacteria bacterium
GCCAGTCGAGGCGAGAAAAACCTCCCGAGCGCTGCAACTGACCGAAGCGGCCGCCGAGCGTGCTACGGCCTCCGCGGCTTCGTAACCTACTCTTCCCGTGAAAGCGTTGGCGTTGCCGCTGTTCACCACCAGACCTCGTGCCGTTCCGCTCCCGAGTTGTGTCCGGCACCACTCGACCGGGGCCGAAGCCGTCTTTGATTGCGTGAAGACGCCGGCGGCCTGCGTTCCGGGTGCGAGCGTCACCAGCAGAACATCCGCACGGTCGCGATAACGAATCCCGGCTGAGCCAGTAGCAAGACGCACTCCGGCCAAGGGTGGGAGCTTGGGGATCTGCGTTGGCGCCAGCGGCGAACGCTTCGCGTTTTCGGCAGGTGGGGGCACCGAACGCCTCTTAGGCTTGCGCGAGATCGGCCGGCTGGATCGTGCCGCTGCCATTTGCCCCTCATTCCCAGGGCCCGCGACGGACCTCTGGACTCGCACTTCGGCCAAAACCGGTTGAATTGACAAGGGGGAGGTCGGTTCCTATGTCTCTGCCCGCGCGCAGCCCGGGCATCGTCTCGGCCGCTCTGCACGCGTTTGCCGGCACGACCGGCTTGGCCCCGGCCGCCCGTCAGAGGACTACATGCTCGGCTTCACTGCCATTGCGCAGCGTTTTTTTGGCTCCGTCAACGAGCGCAAGCTCCGCCCCCTGTTCAAGCGGGTAGAGGACATCAACGCGTTAGAGCCCCGCTTTCAGGCGATGTCCGATGAGGAACTCCGGAACATGACTCCAGCTTTACGCGAGCGGATCGCCAAAGGTGAAAGTCTGGACGATCTGCTGTCGGAGGCATTTGCGGTGGTACGCGAGGCCGCAAAGCGAACTTTGGGGCAGCGTCATTTCGATGTACAGCTGGTGGGCGGCATGGTGCTGCACGAAGGCCGGATCGCCGAAATGAAAACGGGCGAAGGCAAGACGCTCGTTGCCACCCTGCCAGTCTACCTGAATGCTCTGCCCGCTAAAGGCGTTCACGTTGTCACCGTCAACGACTATCTGGCCCGCCGTGACGCCGAGTGGATGGGGCAAATCTACAAATTCCTGGGCCTCTCCGTCGGCTGCATCGTCCACGGACTAACCGACGAGCAGCGCAAAGAAGCCTATGCTGCGGATGTGACCTACGGAACGAACAACGAATACGGCTTCGACTATCTGCGCGACAATATGAAGTACTCGATCGCCACCATGGTGCAGCGCGAGCATGCCTACGCCATCGTGGACGAAGTGGACTCCATCCTGATCGACGAAGCGCGGACGCCGCTGATCATTTCCGGTCCCACCGAAGATCAAACAGAACTCTATCGCAACGTGGATGCTCTGATCCCGCGTCTGGAGAAAGACGATTACGAGCTCGACGAAAAGCAGAAGACAGTCACATTAAATGAATCCGGCAATGAGCGGATGGTCGAGTGGCTGCGCGAAACACGTCTCATGGAGACCGGCGATCTGTACGACATCGAGAACATCAACATAGTTCACCATGTGAACCAGGCGCTCAAGGCACACAAACTTTTTCAGCGCGACCGCGATTATATCGTAAAGGATGGAAAGGTCGTCATCATCGATGAATTCACCGGTCGCATGATGGAAGGCCGCCGCTACTCGGAAGGCCTGCATCAGGCGCTGGAAGCGAAGGAAGGCACGCGGATCGAGCCGGAGAATGTCACTCTAGCCTCCATCACGTTTCAGAATTACTTCCGCCTTTACGAAAAGCTCGCGGGCATGACCGGCACAGCGCTGACGGAAGCCGCCGAATTCATGGACATCTACAAACTCGATGTCATCGAAGTGCCGACCAACCGACCAATGCTCCGCGCCGATCATGACGACGAGGTTTATCGCACGGCCGAGGAAAAAAACGACGCCATCATCAAACTGGTGCAGGATTGTCAATCGCGCGGCCAGCCGGTGTTGGTCGGCACCACCTCCATCGAGAAATCGGAGCATCTGTCCGGCCTACTGAAGGAGCTCAAGATCAAGCACAACGTTCTGAACGCGCGTTACCACGAACAGGAAGCACTAATCGTGGCGCAAGCAGGCGTTTCCGGCACCGTCACAATTGCGACCAACATGGCGGGCCGCGGCACCGACATTCAGTTAGGCGGCAATTCCGATATGCGGATAAAAACCGAGCTGGGCGGCGTTCTTGACGAGACGGAGATTGCTCGCCGGGCCGACGAAATTCGTGCAGAGGTCGCGGAAGATAAGCAGCGCGCCTTGACAGCAGGGGGCCTCTACATTGTGGGCACCGAACGGCACGAGAGCCGCCGGATCGACAACCAGCTGCGTGGCCGCTCGGGGCGCCAAGGTGATCCTGGCGCTTCGAAATTCTTCTTGAGCCTTCAAGACGACCTGATGCGGATTTTCGGTTCGGAGCGCATGGATGCGGTGTTAACACGTTTAGGCTTGGAGAAGGGTGAAGCCATCGCCCATCCATGGGTAAACAAAGCCCTGGAGAAGGCACAGCAAAAGGTCGAAGCTCGAAACTTCGAGATTCGCAAGAACATCCTGAAGTTCGACAATGTGCAGCATGATCAGCGGCGCGTGATTTTCGAGCAGCGCCGCGAGATCATGCAGGCGGATGATGTCAGCGATCAGATTGCTGATTTCCGTGCACAGGTGGTCGATGATCTCGTGGCCAGGCACATTCCCGAACGCGCTTACGCGGAGCAATGGGATGCTGCGGGGTTGCACGACGAAGTGGAGAATATCTTTGGCGTCGATCTGCCGGTGGTGGACTGGACGAAGGAGGAAGGCATTGCGGACGAAGAGGTTCGCGAGCGTATTATCAAAGCGGTCGATGCCCGCGCCGCTGAGCGGGCTGCCAATGTTGGCCCAGACCTGATGCGCTATGTCGAGAAATCTATCTTGCTGCAGATCCTGGATCACGATTGGCGCGAGCACATCATCAATCTCGATCACCTGCGCCAATATGTGGGACTGCGCGGCTATGGACAGCGCGATCCGCTGAACGAGTATAAGAGCGAAGCGTTTGAGCTGTTCGAAGCTCTGCTTTCAAAAATGCGGACTAGCGTTGTGCAGCAGCTGATGCACTTGCAGATCAACATGGAAGCCCCTCCTCCCAGCTTTGAGCAGAAGCTCGGCCCAATGCGCGCATCACATATCAACCCGCTCACGGGAGAGGACGAGATGACACCTTCCGAGCCGCGGCTGCGCGTTTCCCGCTACGAAGATGGCCCAGTCGATCCCAACAATCCTGAGACATGGGGAAAGGTGCAGCGCAATGCGCCATGCCCGTGCGGATCTGGCCGCAAATTCAAGCATTGTCATGGGGCACTGGTATAAGAGCACCAAGAAAGTGCTGCTTTGGCTGGGCTCGTATCCTTCGTTTCCCGTCGGGGACCTTCTAGCCGGATTGACTCCCAAACAGCGGCCTTGGGTTAGCCGCGGGTACGTATTAGGCGGGCTTTCTCCCGTGACCAGTCACGCTGCTTCTCTGTCTGCCGCTTGTCGTGAACCTTCTTTCCGCGCGCAACCCCTAACTCGCATTTCGCGACACCTTTGGGTGTGAAATAAACTCGCAAGGGAATAAGCGTCACCCCCTCACGTTGCACAGCAATAGCCAGCTTCTTTCCTTCGCCCTTATGCACCAGCAATTTTCGCGGACGGCGCGGCTCATGGTTGAAGCGGTTGGCCATCGTGTACTCCGGGATATAGGCGTTCACGAGAAATATCTCGCCGTCCTTGGCCTGCGCATAGGACTCGCCGATATTCGCCTTTCCGGTACGCAGCGACTTTACCTCCGAGCCCATCAGCTGCAGCCCCGTCTCAATGGTGGATTCGATCGCGTAGGCATAGCGGGCCTTGCGATTGTCGGCGACGATCTTCCGGTCGTCATCCTTCTTTTTCGGCATCAATTCCGTCCATCTTGCGGCGCTTTTGCCAAGGCTCCCGAAAACCTTGAGCATCTTCGCGATCATTGTCTTGCTTACTGCGCTAGTCATCATCGGGCAACCGAACAGCTATGCCCACGCTTTTCATTACAGGTCCGATGTTCTCTACCAAGCCCGCCTCGCGTCTTTTTCGTTTTCGGAAAGCAGGAGAGGCTTCGCCTACAGCAACCCAGCCACGATCATGGCCTCGCGTACTTTCACCTGCCCCACTTCCGTCAGAGGCATGATGGGCGAGCGCACTTCGTTGCTGCACAGGCCCAGCAGCGAGGCGGCGTACTTCACCGGGGCGGGACTTGGCTCACAGAACAGCGCCTCATGCAGCGGCATCAAGCGCTCATGGAATTCACGCGCCTCTTGAAATGCGCCGTGCAGGCACGCCTGCTGGAACTGTGCGCAGAGCCTCGGCGCTATGTTGGCTGTAACAGAGATGCAACCGTGACCGCCATGCGCCATGTAGCCTAGTGCACTGGCGTCATCGCCGGACAACAGCTTCCAATCTTTGCCGCAACCCAGCCGCTCAAGCGATGGACGGGCCATATTGCCAGTCGCATCCTTCACCCCGATGATATTTGCCACCTTCGACAACCGCACCACTGTTTGGAGGGCAATCTCAACCACCGCGCGGCTCGGGATGTTGTAAAGAACGATGGGGACATCGACTGCTTCAGCCAGACTGGCGAAGTGATGATAGAGTCCCTCCTGTGAAGGCTTATTGTAATAGCCGGTGACCGAGAGGACGGCATCGGCCCCTGCGTCTTTCGCTGCCAAGGCAAGCTCGACGGTATGCGCGGTGCAATTCGACGCCGCCCCCGCCAGTACCGGCACGCGGCCTCTCGCCTCCTCCACACAAATTGCAGTCAGTCGCTCCTGCTCTTCCGCGCTCAGGGTAGGCGACTCCCCCGTCGTGCCGCAGGGAACCAGTGCGTGGGATCCCTCCGCGATTTGCCAGGCCACGAAGCTGCGGAACACAGCCTCGTCCACCGCGCCATCCTTCAACGGGGTTACGAGCGCCGGCATTGAGCCTCTTAGCCGCTCGCGCAGGGTGTGCATCGGTGAACTCATCAAATCGCGTGGCAAATTAGCCCCCGTGCGGCAAAGCGGCAAGCGCGGCTGGCCTGCAGCGCCGCGACCCATTACCATCTCTGAGTCGAATGGGCCGTGGGAACTGGCTTGGAGTAGGATGAAGCTCCTTCGCATTCTGCTGCTTGCCGCGCCTGGGATGCTTTTCGCCGCTGCTGCCGCCGCGAAAACCTCCGTTTCCCTCGACCTGCCTAGGGATTTCCTAGAGCGAAGCAGTTTCGCTGTGGTGGCGCCTGCGGCCGGCAGCGAAGGCGGCGTTGTTCTCAACACCGAACGCCGCCGCGGCTTCGTTCATGTCTTAAGCGCATCCGATCACCTGCTGCTTCTGCGCGCGTTTGGGGCGGCGGAACACGGCAACTGGCCTTTCGTGCGCGAACTTGCCGCACAAGTGCGCGACCCCGTTGGCCGACGCATCATCGAATGGCAGTGTCTGTTGGACAAAAACAGTGGCGCGAGCTTTGCCGAGATCGCGGAATTCCTGCGCGCCAATCCGGATTGGCCATCGCGCGAAGCATTGTATACCCGGGCAGAAGCAGCGATGGGACCCGCCCAGGCGCCGCAAACGGTGCTCGCATTCTTCGAGGGGCGCAATCCCGCCACCGCCATCGGCAAGATCCGACTCGGGGAAGCATGTCTAGCGACCGGCGCGATGGCGCGCGGGCAGGCGCTGATCCGCGACGCCTGGATCAGCGGCGATTTTGAGCTGGCGGACGAGCTCGACATCATCAGCCGCCACCACGAACTGCTCACGCCCGATATTGACCGCGCGCGCTTGGACCGCTTGTTGCTTGAAGGTGATCTGAGTGCTGCGCAGCGCGAGATCCCGCGAGCGCCGGCCGATGCTCAACAGCTCGCACAAGTTCGCGTCGCACTGGCCAAGAACCCGCGAAAAGGCGCGATCGCCCTAGGCAGTATTCCGCAGCAGTTACAGAATGATCCCGGCCTGCTGTTCGACTGGGCGAAGTTGCTGACAAATCCCCGTCAGGTGAATAGCGTCGCGCCGGTGTTGTCGCGTACGCCCGTCCGAGAGCTCGCACGGGTGAATGCCGGCAAATGGTGGAGCGAAGTCAATCTGGCGGCGCGCACGGCCATACAGGACGGCAGCTATGCCACCGCACATTTTCTTGCAGCAGGAAGTGGCCTGTTACCGGGAAACGAATATGCCGATGCAGAATTTCTCGCGGGTTGGCTTGACCTGCGCTTTCTGCGCAATCCGCGCGAAGCCCGCATGCACTTCTCGAATGTTACCCGCACCTTGACACGGCCAATCAGCAAGGCGCGCGGGTATTACTGGGCGGGGCGGGCGAGCGAGGCCGCGGGAGATTACGGGCAGGCGGGCGCGGACTATGCCCAAGCCGGCCAGTACCCCCTCACCTTCTACGGCCAGCTCTCGCTGGCGAGGCAAGAGCCTGCGCCAGCCTTACGGCTGCGTGACACGCTCGCAGAAGCCACAGCGGACGAGCGGGCGCGCTACCAAAGCCACGATCTCACCCGCGCCATTCACGTGCTGGGGGATCTGGGAATGGTCGCTTTGCTGCGAACCTTTGCCACTTACGACGCCGAAAGCCACCTAGAGCCTATACACCTGAAGCTGCTCGCTTCCGATCTGGCGCGCATGGGCTTCACAGATGTCGCGATCCGCGTCGCCAAGAACGCCGGCTACACCGGTATGCATTTCCTAAACTATTCGCACCCGCTGATATCGGTGCCCGCTTATCGCGGGCCGGGCTCCGCCCCGGAAGCCGCGTTTATCCTCGCTATCATCCGGCAGGAGACTGAATTCGATCCAGCCGCCGTCAGCGGCGCCGGTGCACGCGGCCTGATGCAGTTGATGCCAGCATCAGCTGAACACAACGCCAAGCGCGCGGGTGTGAGTTATCGGCTGGACGAACTGATCACCAGCCCCGCATACAATATGCAACTCGGCATGGTCGAAGTGGCGGATGATCTTGTTTACTACGGCGGCTCCTATTTGCTGACGGCTGCCGCGTACAATGCGGGCAAAGGAAATGTAAATCGTTGGATTAGCGCTTTCGGCGATCCCCGCAGCCCGGTCGTCGATCCCGTCGACTGGATCGAAGAGATTCCATTTGCGGAAACACGCAATTACGTGCAGCGCGTTCTAGAAAGCACAGAGGTATACCGCAATCGGCTGTCTGGCGGCGACCAGCCATTACGAATTCTAGCTGACCTCTACCGGCCCCGCACGCCAGACACGTATCCCTTGCCGCCCGATGTGCAGCCCTTGCACTCCAGATCTGAGAAGCCCCAATCCATAGGGGCCAAGTAATCAGACGGCAGTCTTGAAGAAGCCCATAAATTCCCGGGCAAGCCGTTGCGCTTCAGCGATCTGGCCTGCGCTCATTTCGCTGGATATCTGGGCCCGCCAAGATTTAGCGAGTTCGCTGCCCCGCATTGCAGCCAGGTTGAACCATTTGTGGGCGGCGACGTAATCGACGCTTACCCCCTGCCCAGTTGAGTAGGCCAGCCCCAGATTGTAAAGCGCGTCGGGGCGCCCGTTCCGCGCATCGTTTTCATACTGCGTTAGCGCGTCTATATCAATGCACGCCATCCCTAGCCCCCTTGCCCGCCGTTGCGGCTTTCCATTGCGCTCGAGCCGATTCCCGCCGCGCGGGGCAGATGGTGATCGTGGAAAAACTAAGGCGAGGTTAACGGCGCCCAAGGATGCGTTGTCTTAGCAAGGGGCACTAACAGAAGCCCCGCTCGCAAATCGAACAAGCAGCCATCCTTTGTGTCAGATCGAAGCTCACTGAAGGACGCGAACGTGGAATGAGCAAGTGAGATGGGCTTGGCCGCGGCTGCCGCACTCTTGCAACTCCGCTTTGAGTGAGCAGCCGCGGCTTTCACCATGGATGTTATTCGCCGGACGATTTGCGCGAGGACTTGCGCTTCGCGCCGGTCTTGCGCTTCGCGCCCGCCTTGCGGCCGCTGGTCTTGCGCGCCGCGCCGCGGGCGGATGCCGCTTTCCGCGTCGTGCCCTTGCGCTTCGCGCCGCCGGTCTTTCTCTTCTTTGACGTCATTGGCATGTCAAACGACTCCTTTTGCGTTTGAGGCTGTGCGACTCGCACACCCCAAAACGCATGGAATATGGGGTAATTTTTCTTAACGATGCAATAGCGGGCGGCGGCCGGGAACTTAGCTAGCGCGCGTTATGGCGAAATTGCTAGCAAACAGCAAGGATTTATGAGATCATCCTTGTACGGATTACGGATCCTGCGCCCCCTGATCGCTGCCTGCAACGGCTTGAAAATGTGCGAATCACCCCTGGCCACCGATTCCCAAACGGGCCTTAACGATATCATTGACGGCCTGTGGATTCGCTTTTCCGCCGCTTTGTTTCATCACCTGTCCGACGAACCACCCCGTTAGCTTCGGCTTCTTCCTCACCTCTTCGACCTTATCGGGATGCGCCTTGATTACGGCATCCACCATCCTCTCGATGGCAGATGCGTCGGACATTTGACGCAGCCCTCGCGCATTCACGATGACGTACGGATCACCGCCTTCGTCCCATACGATGTCCAGCAGATCCTTTGCGATTTTTCCGGAGATGACGTTGTCTTTCAAGAGACGAAGGATGGCCGCATTCTGTGCGGGAGAAACGGGACTGGCGAGGACCGAAACCCCAGCCTTGTTAAGGCGGCCGAAGACCTCGTTGTTCAGCCAGTTCGCAGCAGCCTTTGGTTCGGCATCCTCCGCCAGCATAGCCTCGAAGTAGTCCGCCGTCTCCTTTTCCGCCACCAGAACGGCCGCGTCATAGCTTGAGAGGCCCAAGCCAATGAACCTTACCTTCTTCTGGTCCGGCAACTCGGGTAGGGAGCGAGCAATTTCGTTTATCCACGCTGGACTTAATTCGAGTGGCAAGAGATCGGGGTCCGGGAAGTAGCGATAGTCATGTGCTTCTTCCTTGGAGCGCATGGCGCGAGTTTCACCCGCGCGGGGGTCGAACAGCCGTGTTTCCTGCCTGATGCTGCCGCCACTCTCCAGGATGTCCACCTGCCGTCGCGCCTCATATTCCACGGCCTGCGCGATGAAGCGCATGGAATTCACGTTCTTGATTTCGCAGCGCGTACCATAGGGTTCACCTGGCCGCCGCACCGAAATGTTCACGTCGGCCCGCATCGAGCCTTCGTCCATGTTGCCGTCGCAGGTGCCCAAGTAGCGCACGATGGTCCGAAGCTTACGCAGAAAGGCTGCCGCTTCGTCGCTCCCGCGCATGTCGGGCTTGGTCACGATCTCCATCAGCGCCACGCCAGCGCGATTGAGATCGACGTACGAGTGCTCGGGACGCTGATCGTGCAGACTCTTTCCTGCATCCTGCTCGAGATGCAGTCGTTCAATTCCGATCTGGCGCGTTTCGCCGCCGGGCAGATCGATCGTGACCTCACCCTCTCCAACGATCGGCTGCTTGTACTGGCTGATCTGATACCCGGCGGGAAGATCGGGATAGAAGTAGTTCTTCCGGTCGAACTGCGAGCGATGATTGATCTTCGCTTTCAAACCAAGGCCGGTGCGCACGGCCTGCTCCACGCATTTGCGGTTGATCACCGGCAGCATGCCCGGCATGGCCGCATCAACGAAGCTGACCTGCGAATTGGGATCGGCACCAAATGCCGTGGCTGCGCCGGAGAACAGTTTCGCCTCTGACAGCACCTGCGCATGAACTTCCATGCCGATGACCACTTCCCAGGCGTCGGTGGCGCCCTTGATGAGCTTCGCGCCCCGTTCGCTCATGCCGCCCACCATTTTTTTGGCGTGGCGCCAAAGTGCGCCGCCACCTCGATCGCGCGCCCGGCGCGCAGGACTGTGGCCTCATCGAATGCCCTGCCGATCACCTGAAGCCCCAGTGGCAAGCCGGTTTCGCTCAGCCCTGCCGGGACAGAGATCGCTGGCAATCCCGCCAGATTCACGGGCACCGTGAACACGTCGTTGAGGTACATGGAGACGGGATCGTCGCTCTTCTCGCCTATTGCAAAGGCGGCGCCGGGCGTGGCAGGCGTAAGCAACACATCGCAAGTTTCGAACGCCTGCTCGAAATCGCGCTTGATAAGTGTGCGAACTTTTTGTGCACGCACATAATAGGCGTCGTAGTAGCCCGCCGAGAGCACGTAAGTTCCGACTAGTACCCGGCGGCGGACTTCTGCGCCGAAGCCTTCCGCCCGGCTGCGTTCATACAGGTCCGTCAAATCGTGAGTGTTCGCAGCACGATGGCCATAACGAACGCCATCATAGCGGGCGAGATTGGAGGAAGCTTCCGCAGGAGCAACAATGTAGTACGCTGGCAGGGCGAATTTTGTGTGCGCTAGAGAAACGTCGACAATCTCGGCGCCCTGCCCCTTCAGCCATTCGGCTCCCCGATGCCATAGCGCCTCAATTTCCGGTGGGGCTCCATCGATGCGATATTCTTTGGGGATGCCGATCCGCAGACCTTTCACACCGCCGTCGAGACCTTCTTCATAGTCCGCAACGGGAACATCGACGCTGGTCGAGTCCTTCTCGTCCACACTCGCCATGTGGCGCAGCAGAATTGCTGCGTCGCGAACAGTGCGGGTCATCGGCCCCGCCTGATCGAGCGACGAGGCAAATGCCACGATCCCCCAGCGCGAGCAGCGTCCATAGGTCGGCTTCAGCCCCACAATCCCGCTCACCGCTGCGGGCTGTCGGATGGACCCGCCGGTGTCTGTTCCTGTTGCAGCCAGACAAAGCTGACCCGCAACTGCCGCGGCAGAACCACCGGAGGAGCCGCCCGGAACCAAGTTCCGGTTTGAGTTGCCCGCGCGCCAGGGATTGATCACCGGTCCAAAATGGCTCGTCTCGTTAGAGGAGCCCATGGCGAATTCGTCCATGTTTGTCTTGCCGAGCATCACTGCTCCGGCATCCCACAAATTCTGCGAAACGGTGGACTCATAAGGCGGCACGAAATTGTTCAGGATCTTGGAACCGGCGGTGGTGCGCACACCCTTCGTGCAGAACAGGTCTTTGATGGCCAGAGGCAGACCTTCTAACGGACGCGCGTCACCGCGCGCGATCCGCGTGTCGGATTGCCTAGCCATGTCCAGCGCGCGTTCCGGCGTCTCGGTCACAAAAGCATTTAGGCAACGGGCACCCTCTATGGCAGAAATGAACGCGTGGGTGAGTTCGCTTGCGGAAACTGTCCTTGCGCGCAGCGCGTCCCGCGCTTCGGCCATTGTGAAATCCGTTAGGCCTATCATGCCGCCTCCGGTGCAATCGGCTTCTTGTAGAACACAGACCAACCGGTGTCCGGGTAATCCAGGACTGGACCGCAGCGGCGAAATCCGGCCATTTCATAAACCTTATAGGCGGCGTGATGCCGATCCCCGGTTTCCAGGACCAGTTGCTCCAAGCACTCGGCTCGCGCGAGATCTTCGATTGCCGCAACGATTTGCCCGCCCATCCCGCGCCCCTGCCACGCCGGGCGGGTGTACATCCGCTTCACTTCGCCGATGCGACAGCCGTGCCGCTTGAGCGCGCCACAGCCGACGGCAGCTCCGTTCTCACGGGCGATGAACACGGTCGTGTCGCGCTCGGCCATCTGCTCGACGGTGAGGTGATAACAATGCTCCGGCGGAGTAAGCGCGTGGAGAGCGGCGTTCAACTCCGCGATAAGTGCTCGGATTTCACCGGTTAGGGGCGTTTCATTGGCGATGCTGATCATTCCACCACCTTGGGCACCACGAAAAAATTGTCTTCCGTTTGAGGTGCGTTGGCGACGATGGCTGTTGCATCGCCACCCGCGGTAATCACATCGTCCCGCAACCGGAGTTTTTGGGCGACCACGCTCGTCATGGGCTCTACTCCCTCGACATCGACCTCCTGCAGCTGCTCGATCCACCCTAAGATTCCATTCAGCTCCGCCACCATGGGATCGACGCGCTCGTCCGGAAGGGCGATGCGCGCCAGCTTGGCGATGCGGCGAACGGTCTGCTTATCGACGGACATGACTTCGGCTGATAGAATTCGAAAGAAGGTTGCTAGCAATCCGGAAGGCGGACTGGCAAGCGATGCGGCTGGAGGACAGCCATGTTTGGGGAAATCGACGATGGATTGACGTCCAGCCCGGGGCAACACGCGTGAGCATCCTTTCACTTTCCGAGATGCGGGCGCGCATGGCCGCCGGACAAAGGCTGTTGGGGATTGATCTCGGCAAGAAGACCATAGGCCTCGCTCTGTCCGATACCCTGCTGACGATCGCCACGCCCTATGAAACGCTCAAGCGGAGCAAGTTTTCGGATGACGCCCAGGAACTCCAGGCCATCGCTGCGAAAGAAGGCGCCGGGGGAGTTGTCTTGGGCCTGCCCCTCAATATGGATGGCACCGCCGGACCGTCCGCCCAGTCGGCGCGAGCCTTTGCCCGCAGCCTCACCGCCGCTTCTGCACTTCCCATCGCATTATGGGACGAGCGCCTGTCTACAGCGGCGGTCGAGCGCGACATGATCGCAGCCGACGCGACCCGCAAGCGACGCGCTATTGCCGTGGACAAGGTAGCAGCGGCGTATATTCTACAGGGGGCCCTTGAAGCGTTGCGCAACTTGCCCAGTAGATAGCCCTACCTATAAGCATCGCTTTGATGACGCTGCGCCACATCATCTCGATCAACGATCTTAGTCGCGAGGAGGTCGAGGCCCTCTTTGGTCTTGCCGATCGATACCTGGAGACTCTCGGTGATCGCCAAATACCCTACCGTATAGCCGCCAGTGCAAGCGAATGTTCCGGGGCGGTCATGGCGACACTTTTCTACGAACCTAGCACCCGGACGCGGCTTTCTTTCGAAAGCGCCATGCTGCGCGTGGGGGGCAGCGCCATTTCGAGCGCCAGTCCCGCGACCAGCTCCGCGGTGAAAGGTGAGACGCTTGCCGACACAATCCGTATAGTCTCGGGATATGCAGACCTCATCGTGCTGCGGCATCCCCGCGATGGTGCCGCCCGCCTTGCGGCGCAGTATACCAGCGTCCCTGTCATCAATGGCGGTGATGGCGCGCGCGAACATCCCACCCAGACGCTGTGCGATCTCTATACCCTAAAGCGAGAACTCCACCGTTTGGAAGGCCTGAATGTCGCCGTCTTGGGTGATCTGCAGGGTGGCCGCACCGTTCACTCTCTTGTTTATGCGCTGGCCCGGTTCGGGGCAAACATTCTGACGATGCCTGCGCCCGGTATGGAATTGCCCGCGCATGTTGCCTCGCGTCTGCGAGAGGAATTCAGGTACACGATGCGCTCAGCTGCAGCTTTGCCGGAGTTGAGCCAATTGGTCAGCGGCATATATGCGCCACGGACCGCCAAACCCTTCGCTTCTCCTGCAAAGATCGACGTCCTCTATATCACGCGCTTCCAGAAGGAGCGTTGGAAGGGAGGCGGAGTTAATTATCCCCGAGTCAACGCGGAGTTCCTGAAAGCCCCAGCGTTCGCAGATACCTTGCTGATGCACCCGTTGCCGCGCACCGATGAACTCGATCCGGGATTCGATGTGCAGGATCGCGCCGTCTATTTCCGACAAGCGTCCTACGGCGTCCCTATAAGAATGGCGATCATAACGCTTCTGCTGAATTCCGGTCGAAAACATTCGGCTCAGTTGCTTGAGGACGGTCTGCTACAGTCACAGCGAGCGGAGCTTGACTCCGGTCGAATGTGCTCTAACGAGAATTGCATCACACGGTTCGAAGAATCGAGCACGTTCGGCTCACTTCATGCAGCTGGGGATGCACCACATCGGCTGCACTGCGCCTACTGCGACTACAAACTAATTGGGATTTGATGTTCAGCAATCAAGCCTTCTCGATCGGTAGTATATCTTGGGCATATGCGACCGCCGCAATCCTAGCAGGCTACTTACTCGGCTCCATCCCATTCGGGCTGATCTTTAGCCGGCTTTCGGGTGCGGGTGACGTCCGGAAGCTCGGGTCTGGGAATATCGGCGCCACCAATGTGCTGCGTACCGGGAAAAGGTGGGCGGCCGCTGCCACTCTGATATGCGATGCAGGTAAAGGTGCTGCAGCAGTGCTGATCGCGGGCATTTACGGACCTGGATCAGCGGTTATTGCGGGAGTTTTCGCTTTTTTCGGTCATGTTTTTCCAGTGTGGCTACGTTTTCGCGGCGGAAAAGGCGTAGCGACCTTTCTCGGCGTGGCGCTGGCGCTCGACTGGCGGGTTGGAGCGCTGACCGCAGCAACCTGGCTCGCTGTCGCGGCCGTGTGGCGAATCTCATCTCTTTCGGCGCTGGTTGCGGCCGCAGTCACACCGCTTTACTTCGCATTATTAGTCGACCGGTTCTTCGTGCTGCCTGCGTTGGCGCTCGCTCTGCTGATCATGGTAACGCATCGGCCAAATATCCGGAGGCTGATGCGCGGAGAAGAGTCCCGAATGGGAGCTAAGGGACGCACCGGTCATGAAATCTCTTTCTGATCGCGAAAGGCGCGACTGGCTGAGGCTGGCGCGCACTCAAACCGTGGGCCCCGTCACGTTCGCCGCTTTGCTTGCACGCTTCGGCTCTGCTGCGGCGGCGCTAGAAGCGATACCGCGATTGGCGCAGCGTGGCGGCGCCAAATTGCGCATTCCGTCGATCGCGGAAGCCGATCAGGAACTAGGGACGCTGGCGCGACTGGGAGGCCGATTTGTGGCCTCCTGCGAACCCGATTTTCCGCCCGGCCTTGGCGCTCTCGATCCACCGCCTCCCTTGATTGCCGTTCTGGGTGATCTTGACTTGTTACCACGGGAGATGGTTGCGATTGTAGGCGCGCGCAATGCGTCGGCCTTGGGCCGAAGGTTCGCTGCGACCCTGGCCAACGAAATTGGACAGTCCGGCCTTATAGTCGCCTCGGGTCTCGCGCGTGGCATCGATACAGCCGCGCACCAGGCTGCCCTGCCCACCGGAACCTGCGCTGTTCTGGCCGACGGAGTGGACGTGGTTTATCCAGCCGAAAACACCGCACTATACGCTCAGATTTGCGCAGAGGGCGCTGTCGTTTCAGAGATGCCTATGGGCGAATCCCCACAGGCTCGGCACTTCCCCCGCCGCAACCGAATAATCTCAGGCTTGTCCCGCGGTGTGGTTATCGTCGAGGCAGCGGAGAATTCGGGATCGCTGATCACAGCCCGTTTCGCCTTGGAGCAGGGCCGAGAAGTCTTTGCTGTACCCGGCTCGCCGCTCGATCCACGAGCACGGGGCGCTAATCATCTCATTCGTGAGGGCGCAACCCTTATCGAGTCTGCAGACGATGTCGTTGCTGCCTTGCGTCCTATACTTGGACGACAGTTTGAGGAACCTCCGGACCCCGGTAGGGCGGTAGAAGGAGGGCCTGTGGAAATACCTGAGCGAGAAGCGGATGGTCTTCGGGCACGAATACTGCAACTGCTGGCACCCAGCCCCGCCGATATGGACGAACTAATCCGTGATCTCGGCTCCTCGGTGGCGTCTGTAGCTGCGGTATTGCTGGAGCTTGAGCTTGCAGGCCGGGCACAACGTCATCCAGGAAATCGATTCTCACTCACCTGAGCACAGAGCATCTAGCAGAGTCGCCAGTCTCTCAGCTTCGGCCGCCGCGGCGTCGAGGAGTTCGGCCAATTTTCCGTGGCGTTGGCGCAGCGCCATCCCCCGCAACGCTAGCAACATGTCTTTTGAGTATATGACCGTCTCGTACCCAGACAGTTCGGGATCGCTACTTGGCCCGCGGCGAGGATAGTGCTGGGGCATCATTCACCTCAGTCTTCTTCACTATACCTCAAGCCCAGAAGAGTTGCAACTAAAAGTAGCTTAATAGAACCTTTTTGCTACGGGACAAGGGATCTGGACAGCTGCTAAAACTACCTGTAGCTGTACTTAAACCAAAGTCGCTTCCCTTCTCCCTGATCAAGATCAAACTAAACGACTTTGATGCACGGCCGCCGCGATAAAGGATTTGAAGAGCGGGTGCGGATCGAGTGGCCGGGATTTCAGCTCTGGATGAAACTGCACCCCGATGAACCACGGATGGTCGGGTATTTCCATGATTTCGGGCAGCCGCTTATCGGGCGACCACCCCGACACCACAAACCCGTGCTCCGCAAGTCGGGGCAGATAACCGGCGTTCACCTCATACCTGTGCCGATGACGCTCACTGATAGCAGTGCAGTCATAAATCTCGGCTACGTGACTGCCGGGAGTTAGAATCGTCGGATAGGCGCCCAGCCGCATCGTGCCGCCCAGATCTCCGCCTTCCACGCGGGTCTCTACCTGGTTGCCCCGCATCCATTCTGTCATAAGAGCGATCACAGGGTGACGGGGCCGCCCGATCTCTGTTGTACCCGCACCTTCCAGGCCGGCGAGATCGGTCGCCGCTTCGATTACAGCCATGTGCAGCCCATAGCATATGCCAAAAAAGGGAACGTCCCGCTCGCGGGCAAACTTCACAGCGGCAATTTTGCCCTGTGTGCCACGTTCTCCAAATCCCCCAGGAACCAGAATGCCATCCACACTTTCCAAGAAAGATGCAGCATCGTCGCGCTCAAAGACCTCGCTGTCGAGCCATTCCATAACCACACGAACGTTGTTGGCAATCCCACCGTGCGTCAGCGCTTCAGAAAGCGACTTATACGAGTCCTTTACCTGCATGTACTTGCCGACGACTGCGATCTTCACCTCGCCTTCCGGATGGTTCACCCGGTCAACGACTCTGTGCCAGCGTTCCAAATCTGGCGGCTGCGCATCCGTAATTCCGAAGGTTTTTAGGACTTGAGCGTCCAGCCCCTGTTCATGAAACCGGATAGGAGCTTCGTAGATGGTTGAAAGATCGATTCCTGTTATCACGCAATCCGCCGAGACATTACAAAACAGCGCGATTTTCCGCCGTTCCTCGGCTGGTATTGGATGGCGCGACCGGCACACGAGCACGTCCGGCTGAATGCCAATTCCACGCAACTCCTTGACCGAGTGCTGCGTTGGCTTTGTTTTAAGCTCGCCAGCGGTTTCTATATACGGAACCAAAGTCAAATGAACGAAACAGGTGTTCGCGCGTCCCAATTCATTGCCAAGCTGACGTATCGCCTCGAAGAAGGGGAGCCCTTCAATATCACCTACGGTGCCACCGATCTCGCACAATAGGAAGTCAACTTCGTCCGCACCTGTGAGCACAAATTCTTTGATCATGTCTGTGACGTGTGGAATGACCTGCACAGTACGTCCGAGATACTCTCCCCGTCGCTCCTTCTCGATTACCTGCTGATATATCCGTCCAGACGTGATGTTGTCGGATTTCGATGATGGCACGCCGGTGAAGCGTTCATAATGTCCGAGGTCGAGATCCGTTTCAGCGCCATCGTCTGTGACATACACCTCTCCGTGTTGGAACGGTGACATTGTACCAGGATCGACGTTCAGATACGGGTCGAGTTTGCGAAGCCGGACTTTATAGCCGCGCGCCTGCAGGAGCGCTCCCAGCGAAGCGGAGGCGAGTCCTTTTCCCAGTGAGGAAACCACGCCGCCAGTGATGAAGATCAACCGCGCCATGGGAGGCCAACTTGGCTTAAACCCCGCGCGTACTCAAGTAGTGCGAGACAAGAACGCACAGCAATTTGCACAACATTACCCCGTACCGATTTGGATAGCAGATCAGTGCGGCCGGGGAATGGATGGTATCGCTGGTTTCGGTGCTGCCGGGCCAGGACTTACGGGGATGATCGGCCGCGTGGCGTTAGGCGCGGTCTGCTGATCCAAAATAGAGGCGGATTGAGGCCTTCCATGGAGTGCTAGTAGGGTGAGGCCAAGACTGGTCGCAAAAAAAAGCGCCGCAAGAATGGTGGTGGTACGCGTAAGCGTGTCTGCTGCCCCTCGTGGGCTAAAAAGGCCACCTAGGCCAGACCCGCCGCCCCCCATCCCCAATGCACCGCCCTCCGACCGTTGGAGCAGCACGAACCCGATCAGCCCCACGGAGACGATCAACTGAATTACGATAAGAACATTCTGCATTCGGCATTCTGCACAGGTGGGTCGCCCAGAACACATAATCGGCCGCGAGCTTTCCTGCAACCATGCCTCTCGCAACTGCTCGTGCCGCTGCCGTGGAACGTGACCCAGCTCACGGCGAAGCCTCAGAAAAGATGGCTTGGAACTCTGGCGCGCTGAGGCTTGCTCCACCTACGAGGGCACCTCCCACCTCTGGCGTGCGGAGAATCTCCCGCGCATTGCCCGGTTTCACGGAACCGCCATAGAGTATCCGGATTCCACGTGCTTGTTCGCCCACCCGCCCTACCAAGCACTCCCGGATATGCGCATGCATGGCGGCAATATCGTCTGGCGTGGCCGTCTTCCCCGTGCCGATGGCCCAGACCGGCTCGTAGGCGATGGCCGTGTTCGCCACGCGCGCCTCTTGCGGGACGCTGTCGGTGAGCTGGCTGGCACAGACGTTCAGATGATCACCCAAGTTGCGCTGCGACTCTGTCTCACCGATGCAGATGATGGCGAGGAGGCCCGCGCGCCAAGCTGCTCGGGCCTTAGCGGCCACCAGGGCGCTGTCCTCACCGTAATATTGCCGCCGCTCGGAATGGCCGACGATCACCGCGCTCGCCCCCGCATCGCGCAGCATCTCGGCGCTGATATCGCCCGTGAAGGCACCTTGGGGCTCCGGATGGCAATCTTGCCCGCCGATTGCGATCCGCCCCGCGGCGGCCTGCGCCGCACGGCTGACCAGCGTGGCGGGAGGACAGATGAGGATATCGGCATTTGGAGCGCTGGCCACAGCGGTCTCGGCCACAGTCTCGATTTCCGAGAGGGCAGCCGAAAGGCCGTGCATCTTCCAGTTTCCGGCGATCAGCTGGCGCATGCTGCGGCCCTCTTTGCATCAATGTCTAGGCCAAGAATAAGCCACTCCCACACGATCTTGATCTTTGTTTTCACGGAATTAGCCTACCCCCCTCCCCTCGCGGCCAGTTTGCAGGAACGCAGGCGCATGCGTGGCAGCAGACGCCCCCCCCACTTGTCCGCAGAATGGTTTGACGTCCGTGAGAAAAGTGGGTTCATGCACGCTAATGTAGGGCCGAATCGGTCGTAGAGAATAATTTATTTGCGATGCGGTGGTGCAGCCTCGGTCTGCCCAAGGAGCAGGCCTGCGGCGTCACTTAGAACACGCTGTTCGCTGTGAGGAAAGCAGCGAGACGGGGCGGCCCTATGCGTGCCCAACACGGAACGGCAGACGATTTCCTGGCGTTTGTGTCTGCGTCAGGGGCTTTCGAGAGGTTGAAGGCCATGAACGTTGGACGCGTTATACTCTTTTCGCTGGCGCTTGGCGCCGCCGGACTGCCGCAATGGGCCGCCGCCGCGCCCGCGCAGACCGCCACCAAGAAGATCGTCGACATCAATTCCGCTTCGGAAAGCGACCTGGAGCAGTTGCAGGGTATCGGACCGATGATGGCCAAGAAAATCATCCAGGGGCGGCCCTACAAAGGGAGAGACGAGTTGGTACGGCGTAAGATCATTCCCGCATCGGCCTACGGCCCGATCAAGGACCATGTGATCGCCCGCCACAGCACCTGAGCCGTCATGCGGCTTGGGCCATATCGGCGAGTTGCGATAGCACGGCGCGGGCGCCTTTGAGGCGCGATTCCGGCGACGGCCAATCGCGCGATACCACAACCCTCTGGTCCGGCCGCACTTTCATCACCGCTGGATGCTTGTGGATCAGCTGCACCAGCGCGCCGGGATTGGGGAATTGGTGGTTGCGGAAGGTCAGGATGGCGCCTTTCGGCCCTGCCTCGATCTTCTCCACCATCGCTACGCGACAGAGATGCTTGATCGCCACGATCTCGAGCAGGTTCTTCACCTCATCCGGCAAAGGGCCGAAGCGGTCGATCAGTTCTGCGGCGAAGCGGTCGACATCTCCACCATTTTCCAATGAGGCGAGCCGGCGGTAAAGCGCCATCCGGAGGTTGAGATCGGGCACGTACTCTTCCGGGATCAGCACGGAGGTGCCGAGGCTGATCTGTGGCGACCATTGCTCCGCGCCTTCGGTTTCCTCGCCGCCGGCGCGCAAGGATGCGACCGCCTCCTCGAGCATTTCCTGGTACAGCTCGATCCCAACCTCGCGCACGTGGCCGGATTGCTCCTCGCCCAGGAGATTGCCTGCGCCGCGAATGTCCATGTCGTGGCTCGCCACGCTGAAACCCGCACCCAGCTGATCCAAGGACTGCAGCACCTGCAGCCGCCGCTCCGCCGTTTCGGTGAGCTTCTGGTTCGCCGGCGTGGTGAGATAGGCGTAAGCGCGCTGCTTGGAGCGTCCGATGCGGCCGCGCAGCTGGTAGAGCTGCGAGAGGCCGAACCGGTCGGCGCGGTGTACGATGAGCGTGTTGGCGGTTGGAATATCTAAGCCGCTTTCCACAATGTTGGTGGACACCAGCACATCGAGACGCCCTTCGTAGAACGCCGTCATCACTTCCTCCAGTTGCGAGGGGGGCATCTGTCCGTGGCCGATGGCGAACTTCACTTCTGGCACCGTCTCCCTCAGGAATTCTTCCGTTTCCCGCAAATCCTTGATGCGGGGGCAGACGTAGAAGCTCTGACCGCCGCGATAGTGCTCGCGCAGCAGCGCTTCGCGGATCACCAGGGGATCGAACGGCGTCACGAAGGTGCGCACCGCAAGCCGGTCGATCGGCGGCGTCGTGATAAGCGAGAGATCGCGCACGCCGGTGAGCGCCAGTTGCAGGGTGCGTGGGATCGGCGTGGCGGTGAGCGTGAGCACATGCACGTCAGCTTTAAGCGCCTTGAGGCGCTCCTTGTGCGCCACGCCGAAATGTTGCTCCTCGTCCACGACAACAAGGCCGAGATTGGCGAAGCTGATGCCTTTCGCCAGCAGCGCGTGCGTGCCCACCACGATATCGATATCGCCGCTCGCCAGCCCTGCTTTGGTTTCCTTCGCCTCTTTCGCCTCCACGAAGCGCGACAGCTGACGGATTTTCACCGGGAAGCCACTGAAGCGCTCCACGAAATTCTTTGTGTGCTGGCGCGCGAGCAAAGTGGTAGGCACCACCACCGCAACCTGCAATCCGGACATCGCGGCCACGAATGCCGCGCGCAACGCAACTTCCGTTTTCCCGAAACCGACGTCGCCACAGACGAGCCGATCCATTGGCGTGCCGCGCGCCAAATCCTCGATTGTGTCGGCGATCGCCTTGTCCTGGTCTTCCGTCTCCTGATACGGAAAGCGGGCGCAGAATTCGTCGTAAAGCCCTTGCGGTGAATCGATGGGCTCGAGTTGCCTCAGTTTGCGCGCGGCGGCAATGCGGATGAGCTCGGCGGCGATCTCGCGCACCCGCTGCTTCATCTTGGCTTTGCGCTGCTGCCAGCCTGCACCGCCAAGACGGTCTAGCTGGACATGGCCTTCGTCGGAGCCGTAGCGGGTCAGCAGCTCGATGTTTTCCACCGGCAGGAACAGCTTGCCGCCCTCATAGTGCAGCTCCAGACAATCGTGCGGCGCGCCGGCGACATCGAGGGTCTGCAGACCTTCATAGCGGCCAACGCCATGATCGATGTGGGTGACGAGATCGCCGGGCGCGAGGCTGGAAGCTTCCGCGAGGAAACTCTGGGCCCGCTTGCTCCGCCGGCGCGGCGGCACCATGCGGTCGCCGAGTATGTCCTGCTCGGACATGATCGCGAAGTCCGGCGCCTCGAAGCCGCGCTCCAGCCCCACGATGCCGATGCCGATTGCATTACCATGCAGCTTTTGCGCTTCGGCAAAATTCTCGATGACGCGCGCCGCAGGCAGACCGCGATCCGACAGCACGCCGCCGAGCCGCTCCGCCGATCCCTCGCTCCACGCCGCCAGAAGCACCCGCTTCTTTTCGGACTGCAGCCCCTTCACATGTCCGGCGGCCGCTTCGAAAATGTTGATGCGTCCTTGGGTGCGCTCCGGCGCAAAATCACGGCCTTGTCTGCCGCCGGCATCGGTTGAGGTTTTCGATTCCGGGGCTTCGAAAGGGGAAAGATCGCGCACATCGCGTGACACCATCCCCGCAGTCCATTCATCCGCGGCGAGATACATCCGGTCGGGCGGCAAGGGTTTGTAGGGCGTGGCGCTGACATTCTCCTTGCCCTCCCGCTTTTCCTGCAGAAACTGCCGGCGCGTTTCGTAGTAGTCGGCAATGGATTCGAGCCTCGCGGCCTTCGCTTCCTCGGCCTGATGAGACAGCAACACGAGCGGCCGGCCAACATAATCGAATAACGTTTCGAGTTGCTGGTAAAACAGCGGCAGCCAGTGATGCATGCCGGGATGATGGCGGCCCTCGCTGATGGCTTCGTACAGCGGGTCCTCGGAGGCCGGTCCGAACTGCGCCACATATCCTGCGCGGAAGCGGCTAATCGTTTCCTTGTCCAGCGGCACCTCGCTCGCGGGCACCAACTCGATTTCAGATATCTGGTCGGTGGAGAGCTGCGTCTCGGCATCGAAGCGCCGCACGGCATCCAGGGTCGAACCGAAGAAGTCGAGGCGGTAGGGCTCATCCGTTCCTGGCGGCCACAGATCGAGGATGCCGCCACGCAGCGCGAAATCGCCTGGCTCGCGGACGGTGCCGCTGCGCACATAGCCATGCCGGGTGAGAAAGCGCACAAGCTTGTCGTGATCCACATCGTTACCCACCCGCGCATGGAACTGCCCGTCCATCACCATCGCGCGCGGCGGCACGCGCTGCAGCAGCGCGTTGACGTTGGTGACGAGGACGGCCGCGCCGTCATCAGCCTTGCGCCGCGCCAGCGCCGCGAGGGTCGCCATGCGCTGCGCTTCGATGTCCGGTTTCGGCGACACGCGATCGTAAGGCAGGCAGTCCCAGGCCGGGAACGGCAACACCGGAACGTCCGCCCCGAAAAACGCAAGCGCATCAACCGCGCAACGCTCCGCGGCATCGTCCGAGGCGACGAACAGCACCAGTCCTTTGCGCCTGCGCGCGGCTTCCGCCGCGAGATATGCATCGTAGCCTCCCGGCGCGCCGGTCACGGCGAAGCGGCCCGGGTGTTTCGCGATATAGCTCAGACGGTCCAAGCGGGAGACTTCCGGTTGCAGAGGGCTTTCAATTTGTCGAATACCGGCGAGGCATAACGCGCAGGCACGGCCTCGTATCCGCGCAGCCAGCCGTACACGTCGTCGTCCGGCGCTTTCAGCAGCAAATCGAGCTGCTCCAATTCATCGGAATTCAGCGCGTGCAGATGTTCTGCGAAGGCGCCGAAGATGAGATCAAGCTCCTTGAAGCCCCGTCGCTGACAGCGAAACAATAGCTGCTTGCGGCGGGTCTCCAAAGAGCCACCGTCGTTGGCATTCGACATACAGGTCGATATAGTGGTTCCGGCCGCACGCTTCCAGTACGCATGGTAAGTTCCCGCTGATGCGGCCATCGATTCTCTTTCCCCTCTTCCGCGAAACGCGGACGCTTTCCGGCGTGGGCCCGAAGGTGGAGAAGCTGATCGCCCGCGCGGCCGGCACGCGCCTGATTGACCTCGTCTTTGATTTGCCTGTCGGCCTTGTCGACCGCAGCTACAGGCCCAAGCTGAAGGAAGCGGAGGAAGGACGGATAGCGACGGTTGAAGTGATGGTACGCGACCATCTGCCGTCGCAGAATCCACGCTGGCCGTACAAGGTGCGCTGCGCCGATGAAACGGCGTTCATCGACCTCGTCTTCTTTCGTACCAAGGGTGATTACCTGAAGCGAACGCTGCCTGTTGGTGCACGGAGGATCGTCAGTGGGCGCATCGAACGCTTTCGCGACGGGCTGCAAATGGCGCACCCCGATCATATTGTTGGGCCAGATGACATTGACGATTTCGCTCTTGTCAAGCCGGTGTACGCGCTGACGGAAGGTTTGCCGCTCAAGTCATTGTCCAAGGCGGTGCGCGGCGCGCTGGAAAAGGTGCCGGAAATGGCGGAGTGGCTCGACAAGCCTCTGCTGCGGGCGCGGGTTTGGCCTTCATTCCGCGCGGCGATCTTCGCCGCCCATGCGCCCGAGAGCCCGGCTGATCTGTCGCCGGAGTCACCGGCGCGCATGCGGCTTGCCTATGACGAGTTGCTCGCCAATCAATTGGCGCTGGCACTCATCCGCGCGCGAATGCGGGGGCAGAAAGGACGTGTATTGAAGAGCACCGACGCCTTTAAGGCGAAGGCTTTCGCTGCGCTGCCCTTTGCCCTGACGGTATCCCAACAGCAGGCGATTGCGGAAATCGAAGCGGACATGGCGTCGTCCTCGCGCATGCTGCGGCTGCTGCAGGGAGATGTCGGCTCCGGAAAAACGGTCGTAGCAATGGCGGCGCTGCTCACTGTCGTGGAATGCGGCGCGCAGGGCGCGCTGATGGCGCCGACGGAAATCCTCGCGCGGCAACACATGGCTACGCTGGAGCCATTGGCAAGAGCGGCCGGTGTGCGAATGGCAATCCTCACCGGCCGGGAGAAGGGTGTTGCCCGGGAGCAGACATTAAAGGCGCTGGAAGGCGGTCTGATCGACATCCTTGTTGGCACACACGCGCTGTTCTCGGAGGACGTATCGTTTCGCGATCTCGCCCTGGCCGTGGTGGACGAGCAGCACCGCTTCGGCGTGCATCACCGCATGAAGCTGCAGGGCAAAGGCGACAAGCCCGTCGACGTGCTTGTAATGACCGCCACCCCGATACCCCGAACGCTGGCGCTCACCGCCTATGGCGATATGGAAGTTTCGCGGCTGACGGAGCGCCCTGCCGGCCGTAAGCCCATCTACACGCGCCTGCTTTCGGCCGAACGCATCGACGAAGTGATCGTGCATTTACGCCAAGCTATCGCGAGAGGCGCGCGCGCCTACTGGGTGTGTCCGCTGGTGGAGGAATCGGAGAAGAGCGATCTGGCGGCTGCGGAGGATCGTGCTGCGATGCTGCGGCAGGCGCTGCACGCTCCTGTTGGTCTGATTCACGGCCGGATGAAAGGCCCGGAGCGCGATGCGGCAATGGCGAAGTTCAAGTCCGGCGAAACGAAAGTGCTGGTCGCAACCACCGTGATCGAAGTGGGCGTTGATGTGCCCGAGGCCAGCATCATGGTGGTGGAGCATGCCGAGCGCTTCGGCCTCGCGCAGTTGCATCAATTGCGCGGGCGCGTCGGCCGCGGCAGCACAAAATCCACCTGCCTGCTGATCTACCAGCCGCCCCTGGGCGACACTGCGAAAGCGCGGCTGAAAACCCTGCGCGAAACCGAGGATGGGTTTGTCATCGCGGAAGAGGATTTGCGCCTGCGTGGACCAGGGGAACTACTTGGAGTCCGTCAAAGCGGAATGGAGGAATTCCGCCTCGCCGATCTGGCCGCGCATGCGGAGCTTCTTACCACCGCGCGCGACGACGCCAAGCTCATCGTCTCCACCGATCCGGAGTTGATGTCGCCGCGAGGGGAAGCGCTGCGCCTGCTCCTCTATCTCTTCGAGCGCGAAGAGGCTGTCCGGTTGCTCCGCGCCGGGTGACATGACGGCGGCTTGCGCGGCAACCGAAAATGTCGGACAGAGATGCCTTCCACGCCGCCGCCGTTAAGAGGGCTTCATGCGCATTGCCATGATCGGCACCGGCTATGTCGGGCTTGTGTCCGGCGCCTGCCTGTCCGAGTTCGGTCATGACGTTATCTGCGTCGACAAGGACGCCGGCAAGATCGATGCGCTGAAAGCAGGCAAGATGCCGATTTTCGAGCCAGGGCTTGACGATGTCGTCACCACCAATGTGAAGGCGAAGCGCCTCTCCTTCTCGCAGGATCTCGAAGCCGCAGTGCCGCAAGCCGATGCCGTGTTCATCGCAGTGGGCACCCCCAGCCGCCGCGGCGATGGGCATGCCGATCTGAGTTACGTATTCGCCGCGGCGGAAGAAATTGCGCAGAACCTGAACGGCTATACCGTGATCGTCACCAAATCCACTGTCCCGGTCGGCACCAGCCGCAAGGTGGAAGAGATCGTGGGCAAGACGCGCCGCGATGCCGAGTTCGATGTTGCCTCCAATCCGGAGTTTCTTCGCGAAGGCTCCGCCATCGAAGACTTCCGTAGACCGGATCGCGTGGTGGTCGGAGCCGAAAGCGATCGCGCCAAGGCCGTCATGAAGGAGGTTTACCGGCCGCTCTACCTCAAC
>JAFAVP010000209.1 GCA_019242395.1 Alphaproteobacteria bacterium
GGATACCTCACAAAGCCGCAGACGCCACGCCAGTTAGCTAATGCGTTCATCCGTTGGCGTAGGGCCAACGGATTTGCTGTCACGCCTTTCCGCCGACCTTTTTGGGGGAAGAAGGCTTGGCGCGACTCGGTTTAGCCTTTGCTTTCAGCGGTGCATGCGGTTTCGGCGGCGTTTTCAGCAGCCGCTTTAGAACTTCGTCCACGCGCTTGTAGTCGGTCATATTGGGGGACATACCATGTTTGAGAGCGCATATCTAAAGATCGATCGGGCCAAAAAGCATGTCCATGATCTGCAAACGCTCCTCCACAAATATGCGAATGCCGCCCGGATAGAGTTCGAACCGGAAGGCCGCTTCATCACCGTGTACGTTGACCCGAAGGTCGAAGTGGACTCCGCGCTTGTGATCGGAGATGCCGCCCACAACCTCCGATCCGCTCTGGATCACGCGTACTGGGAACTCCTTGGGATCGACACTGGTGGTAAACAGCCCAAAGGAGCCACGCTGCCAATTCATTGCGACGGGACTGGGGAGAGTTACGAAGGCTCCATAAAAGGAATAAAAAAGGCTACCCCCAGTATCCGCGAGGACACGATCAAGCTCCTTACGAGTCTCGAAGCATACGGCGGTTGGGACAATCGCCTGTGTGCCCTTCATTCGCTCGACATCGGAGACAAGCACAAGCTGCTTACCACGGTCTTCAGCATCACATCGCTGCGTGAGTGCATAGTTATAAAGCCGGACGGGACCAGAGAACCCTGGAGGCGCCTTGGAACATTCTTTTTCAACAAGGTTGACGGCAGCGCGGTCATCACTCCCTTTGATAAGGGGGACAGGTTCGACATACACAGCAAGCCCCAACCGGCCTTGAACATACTTTTCGGCGATATCGAGTACCTCGATATCCAGAATGTCATGACGGGATTCGTCATTCTGGAGCGCGAGGTTCGTTCCGTGCTGAAACGCATGGAGACCATGCTGGAGCGCCGGGGCGGGACAATGGGACAGGGCTCATAGCCATCTCTCCGGACCCTCCGTGGGAAATATCAGCGAATTGTATGCCCGGAGGGTCCGGAACCTGAGAAGCGTCGGCCTGTCCGGCCGAATCCTAAACTGCGTTTCTCAAGTATACAATCGCCAATTCCGCCCACTTGCCATACCAAGGCCCAAGAGCTAGCAAATGGCCAGGGAACCCGCCGTTTGGCCGGCTGGCCACCATGATAGTCTCCAGCCCGGACGGCTCTGGAGCCTTTGGGACATCATGAATAACTACGGCGCCCTATTGGTTGGCTTAGGTGCATCAATTGCACACGCTGGGAATGGTGCGCTCCTCCGTGGCCTCTCCGAAAGTCAGCGCGACATCCTCGTCAGGAAAGAGCCGTCAGGATGGTTTAGGCGGCTGTATTTCGGTCAGGATCACGTTCTCACGAATGTGCTGGCTGGTTTCGCCACGGCAAACGAACGCAATCTGGAAGGCGCCGAACAGGCCCTCAAGGGCGTGCTGGAGGATTGTAAGCGGCTGGCGCTGCCCGTTTCCGCAAGGTTGCTTGAGCGGGCCTTAGCAAGCCCCCCCAAGACGCTAGCGGAGTATGAACAGATTACCCTTTCGCTTATGGCAGAATTGCAGACAAAGCTATTTGTCTACATTGAGCACGAACGGTGCGGCCTGTACGAGAAGGAAGACATCCTTTCACCTGAATGCGGCACCAAATTCCCTAGCTGCTTGCGGGAATTGAAAGAGGCGGCCAACGCATTTGTCTTTGGATTGCCCACGGCATGTGTCTTCCATTCGATGCGGGCGGCAGAACTGGGCGCACGCGCATTGGCACACGATTTGGGTGTTTCGTTTCCCTACCCTCTAGAACTGGCCGACATGCATTGCGTCCTGGACCAGATTGAATCCAAGATTCTCGCAAAGAAAAACCTGCCGAAGAGCGCTGACAAGGATGGGCAGCTTAAGTTCTATTCGGAGGCCGCAGCACAGTTTCGCTACTTCAAAGATGCGTGGCGAGTGCGCGTTGCCCACGCGCGGGAGTCATTCACGGACAAGCAGGCCCTATCAATTCTAGATCATGTCCGCGACTTGCTTGAGGTGCTTTCGCAGCGCCTCACGGAACCGTTTTAGAGGTGACGCGCTTGAACGCCCTGTCGAAATCCTTCGGGTCTTTGGAAGCCTCGGCCTCGCGAGCCGCTTCTAGGAAGCGGGCATATTGGGCTTCTTTGTCGCCCGCCCCTTTCGGAACGGCCTTCGATTTCGCGCTACGGGACGGCGGTTTGCGCTTTGACGCTGATTTGCGAGGCATGTCGCAATGATAGCAGCCCTCGCCCATTCTGTGAAATTGGCAGTGAGCAATTTCCTTTGGAAGATGCTCACGCCACAGTTTAACGCCCGTCTGACCGACCGGCTTTTAGACTTTTATGACGGCCTGCTTGAACGCGGCCAGATTGCAGCCCCTACGCCCGGAGCAATGAGGTTAGCAGCGTCGAAGACTGATGCTGGACATTCATTGGCGGGCACAGCGATCCAATTAGGTCGCGTTCTACCCTTTGCCGGTCGGCCTGATTTGCGGAAGACACAAGGGCCAGAACATGTGTAGCGCCAAGCCGCACAGCCTCATTCCAGCGTTCATGGGTGCAAAAGCGGTCCTTCGCGTTTTCGCTCTCGCCAACATAGAGCGCCTTCCAGAACAGCGGCATCCGGTGCGCAAAGATGTAGATAACTGGCACGGGATTCCAGTTATCGCTCATCTGATAAATGCCGAAATTGTAGATAGCGCCCGATGCGCCAGTGACAGTCATGTTTTCCATGTCGGCCTCCTTCGCCGATGTGAGTTGCGGGGCGGCAGCCGATCTCGCGAATCGGTTTGCCGTCGCCGCAACAATGACATGTGCAAGGGGGTGAGGTGCGAATCCGTGGCGGATTCGTTCTATCCATCCACAGGCTTGTTTAGCCGCCTCACCCAATACCGCGCCAATTCGCGGAAAGTCTTAAAACGGCGGGGCTTGGTCACTAGTCGTTTGGTAGGTCAGCCGCTTGCCGACTGCCCCTGCCAGCGCGATCTCCGAACGCATAACGTCATTCACGCCAAGCCGCTCGCGGGTGTTCTGCCGGAAATCAAATTCCGCCAGATAGCGGTCAAGGTGGCGCTCCGAAACGTGCTGATAGGTGCCGACCATTCCGCGCTTAAACACGCTGAAAAAGTCTTCAAGGGTATTGGTATGCACGTCGCCATCAGTGACGTATTCCTTGGAGTGGTCCACCCATTGGTGCTTGCTGGCGTACAGCGGAACGGTGCTGCGATAGGCTTGAGCCCCGTCAGTGACCAAGCGGCTTTTCGGATCAACATTCCGCCAAAGCGCGGATTTGATCTGGTGCATGTTGGCTCCGTCAATCCGCATGGAACGGGTGTTTCCGCCGCGCTCCACAAGGCTCAGGACAGCTACGCAGTGAGCGTTGCCGCTGGCGCCACGGCGCTTGCGGGTGTGGCGCGAATTGGTCAGGAAGTTTTCATCCGCTTCCACAGTGTTGCCCTCGCCGCCCAGCTTGGAGCCTTCCGCTGGCTTCATTATCTCGCGAATGCGATGGGTCAGAAACCACGCGGTTTTCATGGAACAGCGCAGCAGCCGCTGTATCTGCCGGGTCGAAATTCCCTTTTTGGACGCGCACATAAGGTGGATTACCTGAAGCCACAGATGAAGCGGCAGGTGACTGGACTCGAAAATGGTCCCCATGCGCACGGTGAAGGGCTTCTTGCACTCGTAGCACTTGTGAAGGCCGGGGCGAGTGGTCTTGCCCGCAAGGCGGCCCACGCGTTCGCCAGAGCCGCAGAACGGGCACTTAGGGCCGTTCGGCCACAGGTGGCTTTCGACATACGCGAAAGCGGCGTTTTCGTCTTGAAAGTGCGGGGCGGAAAGGACGTTGCGGGCCATGACTATCTCCTACCCGCTCAATCTAGTTATTGGGGTTAGGTATGTCAAGTGTAACGTCGCCAATTCCGCGTGTTGGCTGCCGGGGCCCTACAGCCGCTCCCAGAATCGCGGCTCCTGGGTGTAGCAGCGCTCATCCATCTGGCTGCACAGCGGCCTCAGCTTGAAGCGCTCTGCCTGCATGCATTCCAGAATGTAGCGTGGTACGAGCGTGCCCATCTTGCTGTGGCGCTGATGCGCCTCGCTGCGCCAGCCCGGCGCCTGCTTGTCGAGCTGGGCATAACAGGCGGTCATGGTAGCATGGGCGCCTGGGGGCCTGCCGCAAGCCGAAAGACAGATTGCGGTCATCGCGAGGACTCCTGCCAGTCTGCCCATGCGGTATGGCGGCTGTGTGCCGGCCGGCGACGCTGTTATCACCATTAAAGTCCTGACTATTTCCAGCATATTGTCAGTAGCGGGAGGTTCTGTCTGCCGGTTTCAATCATGTCCATCTTTCACTTTCCTTTTTTGCCGATATACGCCGAACCTGCGTGGACCACGAAAGCGGAGCGGCGACGGAGAATGCCGGGAAATTGGGTTGGCTGCTGAATCAGATTATGATGCCGACATGAGCCTTGCCACCGTCGCTGCTGCCTCGGGCGAAGAGATCGTGCCGTTCGACATCACGCGGGCGGAGAAGTCCATCTTTGACGCGCTCATCGGTGCCCGTGCGCAATATGGCGGCAAGCGGGTCGCCATCGTCGATGGTGATGAGCGCGTGTTCAGCTACGACGACCTGGTCCGCATGTCGCTCGCCCTTGGGCATGCGCTGAAGAAAGGTACCCGCCCGGGTGAAGCGGTCGGCGTGATGCTGCCGACCAGCGCAGGCGCTGTGCTGACCTTCTTCGCCATCGGTGCCTTCGGCCGCGTGCCGGCCATGCTGAACTTCACCGCCGGTGCCGCCGGCCTCAAATCGGCGCTGCGCATCGCCAAGGCCCGGCGGGTCCTCACCGCCCGGCGTTTTGTGGAAATTGCCAAGCTGGAGGGCCTCATTGCGGAACTCAGCCAGGCGGCCGACATCGTCTACCTCGAGGACGTCCGCGAGAACGTTTCGCTGCACGACAAGGCGGTGGCCGCAATAGGCCAGTTCGTGCCTTCTCTGGTCATCTCGCGCGCCGCGCACGACACGCCTGCCACCATACTGTTCACCTCTGGCACGGAGGGCGAGCCCAAAGGCGTTGCGCTGTCGCATCGGAACCTGCTTGCCAATGTAGAGCAGGTCCGCTCGCACATCGCGCTCTATCCCACAGACGTGCTGTTCAACCCCCTGCCTACATTCCACTGCTTCGGGCTGACGGTCGGCGCGCTGATGCCGCTGTTCCTGGGCATCAAGGCGGTGTTCCATCCCACGCCCTTGCAGCCGCACGAAATCGTGCGGCGGATCAAGGCCTCCGGCGCCACCATCCTGCTTTCGACCGACACCTTCATCTCCCAATATGCGCGCGCCGGCGAACAGGGGGACTTGAGTTCCTTGCGCTTATCGGTTTGCGGCGCCGAGCGGCTGCGCGACGAAACGCGCGCACTCTTCCGCCGCAAGTATGCCATTGAGCTGCTCGAGGGCTACGGCGTGACGGAGGCTTCGCCCGTGGTGGCGGCGAACCAGCCAGGCGCCAATCGCCACGGCACAGTGGGGCGGCTGATGCAGGGGATTCAGTCCAAGCTCGAGTTCGTAGAGGGAATCCCTGGCGCCGGCCGGCTCTTCATCAAAGGCCCGAACGTGATGATGGGTTACATGCTGGCCAGCAATCCCGGCATGATCGCGGCCTTGCCCGACGGCTGGCACGACACCGGCGATGTGGTGAGCATCGACGAGGAAGGATTCATCTCCATCAAGGGCCGCATGAAGCGGTTCGCCAAAGTCGGCGGAGAGATCGTGTCGCTGGCCGTGGTGGAGAATGTGGCATCTGCCCTATGGCCGGATCACGCGCACGCCGCGATTGCGACACCTGATCCCCGGAAAGGGGAGCAGGTGGTGTTGGTGACGACCAACGCGGAGGCGTCACGCCACGATCTGGTCGGATGGGTGCACAATCATGGGGTGCCGGAGATTGCCCTGCCCCGGCGTATCGTCACGGTGGAGTGCATTCCGGTGCTGGGTACCGGCAAAACAGATTACGTGAAGGTGCAAAACATGGTGCAGGATCAGTTGGCGCAAACCGCCGCCTGATCAGATCGCTCCCGCATCCCTCAAGGCTCGGATCTCCTCAGCCGAAAAGCTCCAATCTGACAAGACCCGCTCGCTGTCCGGGGGGTGGGGAGCTGTGGGCGTTCCGGGGGCGGTGCGGCTGAATCGCGGCGCGGGCGCGGGTTGCACGATTCCATCAACCTCCACGAAGGTGTTTCGCGCGGCATTGTGTGAATGCGCGGGCGCCTCACTGAGCGATAACACCGGCGCATAGCAAGTGTCGGTCCCAAGCAGGATGGCATCCCATTCGTCTCGCGTTTTGGCGCGGATGACGGCTGCGAGTTTCTCCTTCAGCGTAGGCCAGCGCGAGCGGTCCATCTGAAGATCGAATTCCGGATCGGCGATCCCTGTCTTCTGCAACAGCTCCCGATAGAACTGTGGCTCGATGGCGCCGATCGCCACGTACTTGCCATCGCGCGTTTCATACGTGTCGTAGAAGGGGGCGCCGGAATCCAGCAGGTTCACCCCGCGCGCGTCCTGCCAGATGCCGGAGGCGAGCATGCCATAAAAGACCCCCATCAGCGACGCCGCACCGTCGGTCATCGCGGCATCGATGACCTGCCCTTTTCCGGAGGTTCGCGCCTCCAGAATTCCGCAAACCATGCCGAAGGCGAGATAAAGCGCGCCGCCGCCGAAATCGCCCGCCAGATTGAGTGGCGGTACCGGCTTTCCGCCGGCGCTTCCGATCGCATGCAGGGCACCCGACAGCGCGATGTAGTTAATGTCGTGGCCGGCAGCGTGCGCCAGCGGCCCTGTCTGGCCCCAGCCCGTGATGCGTCCGTAAACCAGCTTTGGATTGCGGGCGAAGCAAGTTTCGGGTCCAAGCCCCAGCCGTTCCATCACGCCCGGACGGAAGCCCTCGATCAGCCCGTCGGCTTTCTCAATCAGCTTAAGTGCAGCTTCAACCGCTTCCGGTTTCTTCAGATCCAGCGCGAGCGCTTGCCGGCCGCGCAGGTATACCTCGGCCTTGTTGGGCAGGCGCCCGCCCTTGCGGTCAATGCGCAGCACCTGCGCTCCCATGTCGGCGAACAGCATGGCCGCAAAGGGACCGGGGCCTAGCCCCGCAAACTCAACAATTTTGATGCCTTTCAGTGGCCCCACTTCGCGGCTCCACATTGCCGCAGCCACTCTCTCACAGCCAAGCAGTGGACGTAAGGCTAGGCCGCCGCTGCGATCACGCGGTTTCGGCCTTCCCGTTTGGCGCGATAAAGCGCCTGGTCGGCCCGATGCAGGAGCTGCTCAGAGCTGTCTCCGGCGCCCGCGGAGCCCGCGATTCCAATACTGATTGTGATATTCAATCGCCCGGGATCGCGGCTGATCGGAACTGGCGTGGCTTCCACGCTGCGGCGCAGGCGTTCGGCCACAGCAGCGGCAAACTCCACGTCCGTGTCCGGCATCACCACAACAAACTCTTCGCCACCGTAACGGCAAGCCAGATCGATGCCCCGCACATTCGCCGCAATGCGGCTGGCGAACTCGCGCAGCACCTCGTCCCCGATGTCGTGACCGTAGGTGTCGTTCACGGACTTAAAGTGGTCGATGTCCATGATCAGGAATGCCAGCGGCTTCGCCGACTTTTCCGCGTTGGCGATCAGCGTATCGAGATGGCGAGCCATGTAGCGGCGATTGTGAAGACCGGTAAGCTGGTCGGTGATCGCCATTTCGATGCTGAGCTGCATGTTCTGGCGAAGATGGTCCGAATACCGCTTCTTGCGTAGCTGCGTGCGGATACGGGCAACCAGCTCGTTCCGGTCCACCGGCCGGGTGAGATAGTCGTTCACTCCCATCTCCAGGGCCTGGGTGAGCTTGCGGCGGTCTCCTTCGCTCACCAGCACCAGAATGGGGACGTTGCGGCCTTCGGGCAGGGAGCGCAGTTGCGAGCACAGCCTCAAGCCATCGAAACTTCGCAAGCCGAGGCTCACAACGATAAGGTCGGGGTCGTTTCCGCGCACGCACACCAGGGCTTCTTCGAAGCTATCGACGGCAACGACTTCGTTCTGCGGCGTCAGAGCGGCTTTGAACCACGCGACAGATTCCGGCCGGTCCTCGATGACGAGGATGCGTCCGGTTGGCGATCCATCGACCAAAGTCTGAGCCGGATCGAGCAAGCCCATGCTCTGGCCTGTTTCTTCGCGCATGCGCAGCTCATCCGTCATCATCTTGAGGCGGACGAGGCTGCGGACCCGCGCGAACAATGCGGCGTCGTCCACGGGTTTGGTCAGGAAGTCGTCCGCGCCGGATTCGAGCCCCGCCACCCGGTCGGCCGGCTGATCGAGCGCGGTGACCATCACCACCGGCAGGTGGGCGGTTTTCGGGTTCTGCTTGATGCGTTTGCAAACTTCGAACCCATCCATTCCGGGCATCATCACATCGAGCAGCACGATGTCAGGATGGTGTTCCTCGATCTTCGCAAGCGCCTCGAGCCCGCTGAAGGCTGTCGAAACCTCGAAGTATTCGGCTGCGAGCTTGGCCTCAAGCAGCTTTACGTTGGAGAGGATGTCGTCGACAACGAGAACCCGTGCGGTCATGGCACCTAGCCGATGAACCGGCGGACGGTGTCCAGAAAACTGGTCACCGAAATCGGCTTGGAGATATACGCCTCGCAGCCCCCCTGACGAATCACTTCTTCATCGCCCTTCATCGCGAAAGCCGTGACTGCCACCACCGGAATGGCTTTCAGCGAATCATCTTCTTTCAGCCATTTGGTGACTTCCAGGCCTGAGACCTCGGGTAGCTGGATGTCCATGAGAATCAAATCGGGGCGGTGCTCGCGCGCGATGTCCAGCGCCTCCATCCCGTCTTTTGTCTGCAGGATGTTGTAACCATGAGCATCGAGAAGGTCGTGGAAGAGCTTCATGTTCAGCTCATTGTCTTCCACGATGAGCACTGTCTTGGTTCTCATGTCCATAAAGGCTCTCCGGCAGAAGCAATTTGCGTCCGATACGGCGGCAAAATGCCATCGCTCGCGCACCCTTGTATTTGCATCCACCTCGGGTTCGCGGTTTGAGAAGTATTAGGTCCAATGTCTTAACGCTCTCTTGACAATCGCCCGCTGCCGCAGTGAACGGTCGAAAGAAGTGGCGGAAAACCTACGGAGGCGCTTACGGATCGGTTAACAGCAGAGACGATGGGCTTGAAAGCTCTGGCATTCCTTGCCGGGGCGCCCGAGCCCCTCGAACGGTTCATGGCTGTATCCGGCGCCGACGCGGGTGGACTGCGCGAACGCGCGTCTGAGCCGGCGTTCTTGTGCGCCGTTCTGGAGTTTCTGCTTACAGACGAGGGCTTACTCCTCACATTCTGCGAAACGGAGTCGCTCAAACCCGAGCTTGTTCACCGGGCGTCGCACGCACTCGGTGGCTGATGCGAATCGGGATCGACGTAGGAGGCACCAAGATCGAGCTTCTGGCTCTGGGGCCGAGCGGGTCGGAGCTTTACCGCGAGCGTATTCCGACGCCGCGGGACTCCTACGGCGCAATCGTCTCCGCGATTGCAGGCCTGGTGAAGCGCGCTGAAGCCGCCCTCGGGGAGCACGGTACTGTGGGTCTGGCGATCCCGGGCATCCTTAGCCCAAAGACCGGGCTCGTGAAGAACGCAAACTCCACACTCCTGATCGGTCAACCGTTGGATCAAGATTTGGGTGCTGCACTGAACCGCCCCATCCGCGCCGCCAATGACGCAAACTGCTTCGCCTTGTCGGAGGCGACCGACGGCGCGGCCGCGAGCCAGGGTATAGTGTTCGGGATCATCGCCGGAACCGGGGTTGGCGGCGGCATTTGCGTGGGTGGCCGTGTGCTCACCGGTGCCCATGCTATCTGTGGCGAATGGGGCCACAACCCCCTGCCCTGGCCGAAGCTCGAAGAGCTGCCGGGTGCTGGCTGCTATTGTGGCAAAACAGGGTGCATCGAAACTTGGTGCAGCGGGCCAGCATTGTCCTCGCGCTTCGAGGCGAAGACCGGACGCAAGCTCCGGCCAACCGAGATCGCTGCCGCCGCCGACACCGGCGATGCTGTTGCTGTGCTCGTTATGGACCGGTTTCTTGACCGCTTCGCGCGTGCCATTGCAACGATCGTCAACATTCTGGATCCAGACGTCATCGTGATCGGCGGCGGGCTTTCGAATATTGCCGCGCTCTACACCGGCTTGCCGAAACGGGTGGAGCGCTACGCTTTCAACCCCGAAGCCCAGACCATCATCGTCAAGAACCGCCACGGCGATTCCAGCGGCGTGCGCGGCGCCGCGTGGCTGTGGACTGAGGACGAACGCGAAGACGGTCTGCCAAGGTGATGGCCTTCTGCCGCGACTGCCTGAATGATCAACGGCAGAGCGCGGCGCGGTGCTCAGTGTGCGGCAGCCATCGTGTTGTGTCGCATCCTGAACTGGCGGCGCTCTCGATTGCCCATCTTGACTGCGATGCCTTCTACGCCGCCATCGAAAAGCGGGATGATCCGTCGCTGGCTGGCAAACCGGTTATCATTGGCGGCGGCAAGCGTGGCGTGGTGGCGACGGCCTGCTACATCGCGCGCACCTACGGCGTGCGCTCCGCGATGCCGATGTTCCAGGCGCTCCAACTCTGCCCCAATCCGGTTATCCTTAAACCGCGGATGGCGAAGTATGTGGAGGTGGCGCGCGACGTTCGGCGGCTGATGCGGGATATCACGCCTTTGGTCGAGCCGCTGTCCCTCGACGAGGCCTACCTCGATCTCTCCGGCACGGAGCGGCTGCATGGGGCTATGCCGGCCAAAACGCTGGCGGCCCTAGCGCTGCGCGTAGAACGCGAGATCGGAATTACCGTCTCGGTCGGCCTTAGCTTCAACAAGTTTCTCGCCAAACTTGCTTCCGATCTCGACAAGCCGCGCGGCTTCGCTGTGATCGGCCGTGCCGAAGCAAAGACCTTCCTGCGTGATAAACCGGTATCCTTCATCCGCGGCGCTGGCGCGTCGCTTCAGGGCCGGCTGGCAAAGGATGGCCTCACCACCATCCGGCAGTTGCAGGACGCCAGCCCACGCGAACTCGCAAAGCGATACGGAAGCACCGGTCTCTGGTTACATCGACTCGTCAATGCCGAGGATGATCGCAAGGTCGATCCGGCAGGCGAACTGAAGAGCATCTCCTCCGAAACCACCTTCGAGAGGAACCTAACGAAAATTGCGGAACTTGAGCGGATTCTCTGGCTGCAATGCGAGCGCGTGGGCGCGCGGGCCAAAGCCTCCGGACTCGGCGGACGGACGGTGGTGCTTAAACTGAAAACAGCCGCTTTCCGCACCCGCACCCGGAGCGTATCGCTCGATGCGCCCACGCAATTGGCTGACCGCATTTTCCGGGTTGCCCGAGAAGCCTTGCGGCGCGAAGCGGATGGCACGGCGTTCCGCCTCCTCGGTGCGGGCCTGCAAAACATCTGTCCGGAGACCGAGTGCGATCCGATCGACTTGGTCGATCAGGAAGCCGCCAAGCGCGCCTCCGCGGAACGAGCGATGGACAAAGTGCGCGCCAAGTTCGGCGAAGCAGCGGTCGGTAAAGGCCGCGCCTTGCGGTCAATACGATGAGGCAGCTGTTCGACGCGCACAAGCTTCGCTCGGAGCGGGTATTGGGATAGGTCGGCGAGCCGATGACCAGCATACATTCCAAGCTAGGCGTAGGGTATGTTACAAACTCGCTCTGCAACAAGGAGTTTGCAGCGGCAAGGCGAGCGTTGACCTGTACGCGAACACGGCCCCGCCCGCAAAAGCCTTATGCGGCGTCGTGGCTGCGTAGATGCCCGTAAAGCTCGGGCCTGCGGTCGCGGAACAAGCCCCACGAGGCGCGCATCTTGGCAATCTCGTCCAGATCGAAGCTGGCCGTGATAACGCCTGGTTCGGCGCGGCCCAGCTCCGCAACGATGGCACCCATGGGATCGGCGATGAAGGAGGAGCCGTAAAACGTCATCTCTCCCGCCTGCCCTTTTTCCGTGCCAATGCGGTTGCTTGCTACAAGGGGAATGTAGTTTGCGCCTGCGTGGCCTTGCATGACGCGGCGCCAGTGATCACGCGAATCCACCGGGGGTGCAGGCGGCGGTTCAGTGCCAATAGCTGTGGGATAGAGCAGCACCTCCGCGCCCATCAGTGCCATGGCGCGCGCCCCTTCCGGAAACCACTGGTCCCAGCAAATCCCGCAACCGAGCACGCCAAACCGGGTGTGCCATACCTTGAAGCCTGTATCGCCGGGCGTGAAATAATACTTCTCCTGGTATCCGGGCCCGTCTGGAATGTGTGATTTGCGATAAAGGCCGAGCACGCGACCGTCGGCTTCGATCATTGCCAGTGAATTGAAATGCGCGCGGCCCGCGCGTTCGAAAAAACTGAACGGCAGCACCACTTCCAGTCCTTTCGCCAATCCTGAAAATTCCGCGATGAGCGGATGGTCTTTGAAGGGCCTGGCAAGGCCAAAATGATCTGCACACTGGTCCTGGCAGAAGTACGGCGTCTCGAACAATTCCTGCAGTAACACCACATTGGCGCCCTGCCCTGCCGCTGCGCGCACCATATCCTTCGCCGTGGCAAGGTTCTTCGGTACGTCCCACGAGCAGGCAAACTGGGCGGCCGCGACCGTGACGTTTCTCATGCCGGTTCCTGTTGGGTGATGCAGTGGATTCCTCCGCCCCCCTGCACGATATCTAGCGCTTCGACTTGCAGGATATCACGATCGGGAAAGCAATCCGCCAGCACAGCGCGAGCCTTCTCGTCATTAGGATCGTCGAAGGCCGGCATCACGACAGCACCATTGGGGAGATAGAAATTTACGTAGCTTGCTGCAAGCAGGCGTTCGCGCCAGTCATTCCCCAGCTTTTGGGGTTGTGGCAGTTCCACCACCTCAATGTCCCGGCCCTGTGCGTCGCGCGCTTCTTTCAGACGGCGGATCGTCTCCACGGCCGGTGCAAAATCCGGGTGCGACTTTGAGCATGGCACGCCGACCACCACACGGCCTGGCGCCACGAAGCAGGCGATATTGTCGACGTGACCGTCGGTTTCTTCATCGGAAAAGCCGTCGCCCAGCCAGATCACTTTCCGGACGCCGGTAAACAAAGCCAGGCCTTCCTCGATCTGTTGCTGTGTCAGATCTGGGTTCCGGTTTGGGTTGAGCAAGCACTGCTCGGTGGTGATCAGCGTGCGCTCACCATCCACATGAATGGCGCCCCCTTCACATACGAAGGGCGCGGGGTAGACGGCCGCGTTTTCCCGCTTAAGCACGCGTGTTGCGAACTCCGCATCCCGATCCACAGGATCATACTTGTGGCCCCAACCATTGAAGCGCCACTGCACGCCCGCGCGCCTTCCGGCACCGCCGAGCAGGAACGTTGGTCCAGTGTCGCGCGCCCAGGAATCGTCGAGTGCCGTTTCAAACACTTCGACCTTGCCCGCGCACGCAAGCTTGGCTTCAGCAGCATCGTGAGGCCGCGCGGCCATGACAACAGGTTCGAAAGAGGAAATAGCACGCGCGACACGCGCGTAAGCTTGCTTCGCGCGGAGCAGCCCATCGGGCCCGCCCCATACTTCCACGCGGCACGGCCAGCACATCCATGTGCGAGCATGCGGCGCCCACTCCGGCGGCATCGCAAAGCCGTCCCGGGCAGGATTGGATTCGTTTGGATTAAACCAGCCGGCCATTTCATCGATATAGCTGTTTGCCTTGGCAAGGAAAACGTGATTGATGCGGCTCCCTTGCGCATATCGGAGGGCTTTGATGCCGGGAAAGATCGACAGCCGCCTCGCCGAGATGAACATCAAGTTGCCGGAGCCCCCGGCACCGGTAGCGAGTTATGTGCCGTACGTGGTGAGCGGCAACCTCGTCTTCATCTCTGGCCAGGTGACGATGGGCGAAAGCGGCCTGCAATATGTGGGTACCGTAGGCAAGGAACTATCGCTCGAAGAGGGCAACGCGGCAGCACGGCTTTGCGCTATCAATCTGCTCGCGCAACTCCGAGCCGCGGCGGCCGGTGACCTCGATCGGATGAGGCGGTGCGTACGGTTGGGCGTGTTCGTCAATGCGGTGCCAGGATACGCACAGCATCCTGAAGTGGCCAATGGCGCCTCCGATTTGATTGTCGAAGTTTTCGGTGACGCAGGGCGGCATTCGCGCGCGGCGGTGGGCGCAGGTTCCCTTCCTCGAAACGTCGCTGTCGAAGTGGATGGTGTGTTCGAGTTGGCGTGACCAAGTCAGATTTGGTTGTAAAGCTCGCAAGCTCCGCGGCATCGGTCGGCAAGGCGGCTTGGAATGCCTGCGCCAAATCCGAAGGCGTAAGCGATCCGCATCCCTTCACGCGCTACGAGTTCTTTGAAGCACTCGAGCAATCCGGCTCGGCCACCTCGCGCACGGGCTGGCGTCCTTGCCATTTAACAATCGAGCGAGACGGAGCGATCCAAGGCCTGCTGCCGCTGTATCTTAAGTCCCATTCGCAGGGAGAATATGTCTTCGACTGGGCATGGGCCGACGCATTTGAACGCGCCGGCGGGGAGTACTATCCAAAACTCCAGGCAAGTGTCCCGTTCACGCCGGTGACCGGAAGACGCTTGCTGATTTCATCCGCACATCGCGGGGCCAGGGAGCAAATTCAGCAAGAGTTGCTGTCGGCTGCTATCTTGGCGGTCGAACAACTGGGCACCTCATCCTTGCACATCACCTTTCTCACAGAGGAAGAGTGGCATGCCGCTGCCGGATCCGGCTTCCTCCAGCGGGCAGATCAGCAATTTCACTGGCACAATCGGGGCTATGCCAGCTTCGATGACCTCCTGGCTGACCTCTCTTCGTCGAAGCGCAAGAACCTGCGCAAAGAACGCGCAGCGGTATTCTCAGAAGGCGTGCAGTTTGAGTGGCTCAGCGGCCGGGAGATCACGGAAGCCCATTGGGACCGCTTCTTCGCCTTCTATATGGACACAGGAGGCCGCAAATGGGAGCACCCGTATCTGACTCGGGGTTTCTTCTCGCGAGTCGGTGAAAGCATGGGCGATCAGATACTCTTGATCTTGGCGAAGCGAGCGGGGCGTTACATCGCCGGCGCACTCAACTTCTCCGGCGAGAGTGTTCTGTTCGGCAGGAATTGGGGCGCCACCGAGTTCATCCCCTTCCTGCATTTCGAGACATGCTACTACCAGGCAATCGAGTACGCCATCGCACATGGGTTCTCGCGGGTAGAGGCCGGTGCGCAAGGTGAGCACAAATTGCTGCGCGGCTATATGCCGGCACCGACCTACTCGGCCCACTACATCGCTCACCCGGGCTTTCGCCGCGCCGTGGCCGAATATCTGGCCGCGGAACGCCCGGCTGTGGCTGAGAACATGGAAGCTCTTGCCGAGCACGGGCCATATCGGAAAAGGTAGTGTGAACCGAAACAAGACCGCTTGAGAGTCGGCCATGCCGTATGACGCGAGCAATGTGTTCGCCAAAATCCTTCGCGGTGAGCTGCCGTGTGTGAGAGTGTATGAGGACGAGCACACCCTCGCTTTCATGGACATCATGCCGAGCGCTGACGGGCACACACTGGTAATTCCAAAGGCCCCAGCGAAAGAAATTTTCGATCTATCGGCCGACGGCGCGGCCTGCTTGATCCGCGCCACGCAAAAAGTGGCGAAGGCCGTGAAGAAGGGCCTCAATTGCTCCGGCATCATGCTGGTGCAGCTTAACGGCGCAGGCGCTGGGCAGAGCATCCCGCATGTGCATTTTCACATTTTGCCGCGCGAAGAAGGCCTGGATTTGCACTTGCACGGCCGGGCCATGCGGGCGCCGGAGGATCTGGAACCCCTGGCGGCCAAAATCCGGGCCGCGCTCTGAACTCTGCCTTGCCTCCACTTTGTATTCTGGCTGATTTGTGATTAGCTGCGGGCCGGGTTGAAAGGGGACTTCTCCGTGACGACGAACTGCTGGGCGGCGCTCCTCGCGCTGGTTCTCTGTATAGGCGTACAGGCGCCGTCTTATGCCGCGCCCACACCTTCCAAGGCAGCCGATTACTGCACCAAGAAGGGTGGCGTGGTGCAGACGCGAATCCCGGAATATGGGACGAATGGCAACAGTCCCTTGGTGCTTTCCGGCCATAAGGACTTCTGCCAATTCACTTCGGAAAAGGACGGGAGCCAGATCAACGTGCTTCTGAGCACACTGTTCACCAAAGATCCTTCGCTGGCGGCGCTAGCCTATTACGCAGAAGTTCCCATTGGGCAGTGCAACGGCAATCCGGCCTCCTGTTATTGCACCTTGCTGGGCGGCAGCGATTCCTTCGGAGGCATCAATTCGGCCGGGGGCGGCTGGGTGCTTGAAGGCGACTCAAGCGACGTGCTGGAGGCCTGCGTCTTTCCGGATATGTCCTCGATAGACTCCTGGGGGCTGGCGTACCACTCGGCCGGTATTATACGCGGCAAGGATCTCTCCCAGGTGCTTCGCTATCCCAATCCCTACACCGCGACCCGTCACAAGACGCTCCCTTTCCGCAAGACCTGAACGGCGCGGCATTCAGCGCCGGGACAGATTGTTGCGCCGCAATGGGGGGCATGCTAAACGCCTCCGGCGCGAGGTTTACGAGTCGCCTGCGCGAGTGAATTTCTTCGCTCAATCAACAGTTTAGCAATCACCCGGATCGAGGCCCGCGCCTTCCCGCAAGGGCACCTCGCGTACGGGCAAATGAGGCACTTGTGGCGGCGGAACACGCACACGAAAGCGGTTTGGCGGGGCGGTACGCGCTCGCGGTTTTCGACTTGGCGCAGGAAGAGCGGGCGGTCGAAACGGTGGCGCGCGATTTCGCTGCTCTGAAGGGGCTGATGGGCCAAAGCCCCGACCTGACGCGTCTGATTCGCGCACCCGTGTTTTCGCGCGAGGAACAGGCCGCTGGCATGAACGGCGTGCTGCACCGGATGGAAGCCGCGCCCCTCACCCGCCGGTTCGTCCTCCTGCTCGCTTCCAAGCGCCGATTGTTCGCGCTTCCGGATATTGTCCGCGCCTACGACAGCATGGTGGCGAAACAGAAGGGCGAGATGTCCGCCCAGGTGACAAGCGCGCGTCCGCTGTCCGAGGATGAAACCGCAGAACTAAAATCCATTCTCCGGTCGAAGCTCTCCAGGGATGTGAACCTGGAGACGCGCGTGGATCCTTCGTTGCTGGGCGGCCTGATCGTGAAGGTCGGCTCGCGCATGATAGATTCCAGTTTACGCACGAAACTGAACGGCCTGCGTATGGCCATGCGCGGCGCCTAGGCCGAAGTAGCACAATCCTCGCTCCTCTCGGGAGCGGCAAGACCACGAAGGACGAAGACGATGAACATTCAACCCGCCGAAATTTCCGCCATCCTGAAGCGCGAAATTCAGAACTTCGGAGCCGAAGCGGAAGTCTCCGAAGTCGGCCAGGTGCTCTCCGTCGGCGACGGCATCGCGCGCGTGTACGGCCTCGACAATGTGCAGGCCGGCGAGATGGTTGAGTTTCCCGGCGCCATCAAGGGCATGGCGTTGAACCTCGAGAACGACAATGTCGGCGTGGTGATCTTCGGCTCCGACGAGCACATCAAGGAAGGCGACACTGTCAAGCGCACCGGCGCCATCGTGGAGGTACCGGTCGGCAAGGGCCTGCTGGGCCGCGTGGTGGACGCACTTGGAAATCCCATTGACGGCAAAGGCGCGCTGACCGACGTGGCGGAGCGCCGCCGCGTGGACGTAAAGGCGCCGGGCATCATCCCGCGTAAGAGCGTGAGTGAGCCGATGCAGACGGGCCTCAAAGCGATCGATTCGCTGATCCCTGTCGGCCGCGGCCAGCGTGAACTGATCATCGGCGATCGGCAAACCGGCAAGACCGCCATCGCCATTGACGCTATCATCAATCAGAAATTCACCAACGCCAGCGGCGACGAGAAGGCAAAGCTCTATTGCATCTATGTGGCGGTGGGGCAGAAGCGCTCAACGGTGGCCCAGATCGTCAAGACGCTCGAAGATGCCGGCGCCATGGAGTACACGACCGTGGTTGCGGCCACCGCTTCGGAGCCGGCGCCGCTGCAGTATCTCGCGCCGTTCGCCGGCTGTGCCATGGGCGAATATTTCCGCGACAACGGCATGCACGCGCTGATCATATACGATGATCTTTCCAAGCAGGCGGTTGCCTATCGCCAGATGTCGCTGTTGCTCCGCCGTCCGCCGGGACGCGAAGCCTATCCGGGCGACGTGTTCTACTTGCACTCCCGTTTACTTGAGCGCGCCGCGAAGCTGAACGCCGACAACGGCAGCGGCTCGCTGACCGCCCTGCCCGTCATCGAAACGCAGGCGAACGACGTGTCCGCGTACATCCCGACCAACGTGATCTCGATCACCGACGGCCAGATATTCCTTGAGACTGACCTCTTCTTCCAAGGCATCCGCCCGGCGGTGAACGTCGGTATTTCGGTGTCGCGCGTGGGCTCATCGGCGCAAATCAAGGCGATGAAGCAGGTGGCCGGTTCCATGAAGCTGGAGCTGGCGCAGTACCGGGAAATGGCGGCCTTCGCGCAGTTCGGCTCAGACCTCGATGCCGCCACGCAACGCCTGCTCAACCGCGGCGCGCGACTTACCGAAATGTTGAAGCAGCCGCAGTACTCGCCCATGCCGGTCGAAGAACAGGTGGTGGCGATCTACTCCGGCGTGCGCGGCTATCTCGACCGCGTTCCGGTCGCGGATGTGCAGCGTTTCCAGACGGAGCTGCTGCGCGCTGTTCGCGCCAAGGCGCCTGAAATCCTGAACGCCATTCGTACGGAGAAGGCACTGTCGAAGGACACGGAAGACAACTTGAAGGCGCTGCTCGACGATTTCGCGAAGGGCTTCGCCTAAATGCCGAGCCTGATTTCCTTCCGGCGGCGGATCGCGACGGTCACGTCGATCCGCAAGATCACCAAGGCGCAGCAGATGGTAGCTGCGTCCAAGCTTCGCCGGGCGCAGGAAGCGGCCGAGGCCGCTCGTCCTTACGCGGAGAAAATGAGCGCGGTGATCGCCAATGTCGCGGAAGGCGTACGCGGACAGGCTGGCGCCCCTCGCCTGCTTTCTGGCACCGGCAGCGACGCCGTGCATCTGCTGATTGTGGCGACCGCGGATCGCGGCCTCTGCGGCGCTTTCAACACCAACATCGTCCGCCTTGCCCGCCAGCGCATTCAGGCGCTGCTGCAGGAAGGCAAGACGGTCAAGATACTCTGTGTCGGCCGCAAGGGCCGTGACCAGCTGCGCCGGACCTACGGCTCCATGATCCTCGAGACTGTCGACTTCATGGGCAAGAAGCATATCGGGTTCGGAGACGCCGCGAGCATCGCGCGGCGCGTGCTGGAGATGTTCGACCACGGCGAGTTCGACGTCGCCACGATCATCTATTCGCGGTTCCGGTCGGTCATCAGTCAGGTGCCGACGGCGCAGCAACTAATCCCGGCGCCGATCGAAGCGGTCGCCGCGGGCGGCGTGCAGCAGCAATACGAATATGAGCCGGATGAAGGGGAAATCCTCACCGCCCTTTTGCCACGCAACGTCAGCGTCCAGATTTTTCGTGCGCTGCTCGAGAATGTCGCCGGGGAATTCGGCGCCAAGATGAGCGCCATGGATTCCGCCACGCGCAATGCGGGCGAAGTGATCGGCAAACTGACCCTGCAATACAACCGCACGCGTCAGGCGATGATCACCAAGGAACTGATCGAAATCATCTCAGGCGCCGAGGCGCTTTGATGGCCACCCCGGACAACCACACCGCAAAGGCGAACGCCGTCTTGGGCGTACTGGTTGCGCTCGGCCTGTTGGGGGCGGGCTATTTCGTCAGCAACACGCTTTACAAGGGCAGGCTCGCCTCGAACACGGTGACCGTGAAAGGGTTCGCCGAGCGCGATGTGCGCGCGGATCTGGCGTTGTGGCAGATCAGTTATTCCGTCACTGGGGACGATCTCAACCGGCTGCATTCCCAATCGAATACCAACGAGGCGGCCCTTGCGGCATTCCTCATGCAGAAGGGCTTTTCGCGGGAGGAAATCCGCCCCGGCGATCTCCATGTGACGGATCTGCTTGCGAATGAGTACAGGTCGAACAACGCCACTGCCGATCAGCGCTACATCCTGAAGAACACGGTGACGGTGCGCTCAAACAAGGTGGGGTTGGTGGATCAAACCACGCATGCGTTGAACGATCTGATGGCGCAGGGCATCGTGCTGACCGGCAACAACGTGGATTTCGAGTTCACGAAACTGAACGATATCAAGAAGCCGGTGCTTCGCGCCGCGACGGAAAACGCGCGGGAGGCGGCGCAACAATTCGCCAGCGATGCCGGCAGCACAGTGGGTTCAATTCAGTCCGCCAACCAAGGTTTCTTCTCTGTGGTTTCACGTGACACAGCGGCGGCGCAGAATACCAACGGCGAAGAGCAGGATTACGCATCGCATGAGAGCACCATCGACAAGCGTGTGCGCGTCGTTGTGACCCTTACGTACTACCTCGACAAATGACTGGCGCGGCGAGCGCTGTAGGAGCAATGCCATGAATATGATGACCCCCAGCAACAAGGTCGGCCACATCACGCAGGTGTTGGGCGCGGTGGTGGACGTGCAGTTCGACGGGCATCTGCCGGAGATCATGAACGCGCTCGAGACGGAAAGCCGCGGCAGCCGCCTCATTCTGGAAGTCGCGCAGCATCTCGGCGAGTCCACAGTGCGCACCATCGCGATGGACGCCACCGAAGGTTTGGTGCGCGGCCAGGACGTAAAGGACACTGGCGCGCCAATTTCGGTTCCCGTGGGCGAAGCCACGCTTGGCCGTATCATCAATGTCATCGGCGAGCCCGTGGACGAAGCCGGCCCGGTGCAAACCACGGAGCGCCGCGCCATCCATCAGGAAGCGCCGCCCTTCACCGATCAGTCCACGGAAGCGCAGGTGCTGGTCACCGGCATGAAGGTGGTGGACCTGCTTGCGCCTTACGCACGCGGCGGCAAAATCGGCCTCTTCGGCGGCGCGGGCGTCGGCAAGACTGTGACCATCATGGAATTGATCAACAACGTCGCCAAGCAGCACGGCGGTTACTCGGTATTTGCCGGAGTTGGCGAGCGCACCCGCGAAGGCAACGACCTCTACCACGAGATGATCGAGTCCGGCGTGAACAAGGACCCTAAGAAGGGTTCGGTCGAAGGATCGAAGTGCGCACTGGTCTATGGGCAGATGAACGAACCGCCGGGCGCCCGCTCTCGCGTCGGCCTCTCCGGCCTCACGGTCGCCGAATACTTCCGCGATCAGGGCCGCGACGTGCTGTTCTTCGTGGACAACATCTTCCGCTTCACGCAAGCGGGTTCGGAAGTATCGGCGCTGCTGGGCCGCATTCCTTCGGCCGTGGGCTACCAGCCTACGCTCGCCACCGACATGGGCGCCCTTCAGGAGCGCATCACCACCACGACAAAGGGCTCGATCACCTCGGTGCAGGCGATTTACGTGCCGGCGGACGATCTGACGGACCCCGCGCCCGCCACTTCGTTCGCCCATCTCGATGCCACCACCGTGCTGTCGCGCTCCGTCTTCGAAAAGGCGATCTTCCCGGCGGTGGACCCGCTCGACTCCACCTCGCGCATGCTCGACCCGCGCATCGTGGGCGAGGAGCATTACAATGTGGCGCGTCAGGTGCAGCAGATTCTGCAGCGCTATCGCAGCCTGCAGGACATCATCGCCATTCTCGGCATGGACGAACTTTCCGAAGAGGACAAGCTGACGGTGGCGCGCGCCCGCAAGATCGAGCGTTTCCTCTCGCAGCCGATGAGCGTGGCCGAAGTGTTCACCGGCCTCCCTGGCGTCTTCGTGAAGCTGGAGGACACGGTGCGCAGCTTCAAGGCGGTGGTGAACGGCGAATACGATCACCTGCCGGAGCAGGCGTTCTACATGGTGGGTACCATCGAGGACGCTGTGGCCAAGGCGCAGAAGATGGCGGCCGAGGCGGCATAAGCGATGGCCGAGAAGATTCCATTCGACTTGGTGTCGCCCGAGCGGCTCGTCCTCTCGGAGGAAGCCGATATGGTGACCCTGCCCGGCGCCGACGGTTATTTCGGCGTGCTCGCCGGCCATATGCCGCTCATCACGACGCTGAAGCCCGGCGTGATCGACGTGAGCGGCGGGGCCTTGGGCGACCAGCGCTTCTTCGTGCTGGGTGGTTTCGCTGAGGTCACCACCACGAAGGTGACGGTGCTTGCCGAAGAAGCCATGCCGATGGCGGATGTCGATACGGTGGCGCTGGATGAGCGCATCAAAGACGCCGAAGAAGACATCCTTCTCGCCAAGAGCGAAAGCGACCGCGCCCGCGCTGTCGACACCGTGGACGCTCTGAGAACGCTCCGCGCCTCCCTCTAAGGACGTGGAAAAGCCCAGACCGGCCAGCTACGAGTCTCTCTAAGCTCTGGTTCCAAGCAACTTTGCCACCTCACCGCGCGCTACCTCCCAGTCATGAATGGGCGGCCGCGCCCATAACGCTTTCCATCGCAAATCCGCTAAAAGCGTTGGCTCTGCCTGCCGGTCACTGGGAACGAGTAGCAGGCTGCGTTCTCGGGCCGCGTATGCGCGTTCATACCACTCAATAGCCCGGTCCAACGCGCCCAAGCGCCGGTAAGCACTGCCGATTTCGGTCGCCCCGCCTTCGCTGGCCCTATAGGCCGCAGCTGCCTGATCGGCAATTTTGCGCGCATCGGTGCTTCGGCCTTCGGCCAGCGCGATGTCCAGCGGACACCCCATGCGCCACCCGGGCTCTGAAGCATAAAGCGTCGCAAGATTGGCCAACATTCTATGGGCCACGCGAAGGTTGTGACGCGCCACCTCATTGGAGCAAAGCGCGTCGCGGCCTGCCGGATTTGCGGGTTGTAGCAGCAAGGCCTTCTGCTGGGCAGCTACAGCCTCGTCGTAACGCCCTTGCTGGAAATACCAAACCCCCAGATTGTACTGCGCCACGAACGACAACGGATCGAGTTCTGCAGCCCTCTTCTCAGCCTCGAAATCCTGCTGGGGCAAATTCATGGTAGCGGCCAAAACCGACTGGCTGTGCAGTACCCCATAGCTGTTTGGGTTGATGGCACGAGCGCTCCGAAACCTGTCAGCCGCCGCCAGCCAATCCCATTTCGCGATAGAAACGAGCATCAGTGTCCGGAGCGCCAGCAGATTACGGCTATCGAGCGACAGCGCCTGGCGGGCAGCTGCTTCCGCCTGAGGGAACACAGCATTGTCTCCATAGTCGGAAGCTAGAGCAATCAATGCACTGCCATATTCGGCAAAACCGTTTGCATAGCCTGGTGCGCGTACGGTCACCTGCTTGAAGATGTCGGCGGCGCGGCGGTAGTCCGCTTCCGCATCACGGGCCACGAAAAAGCGGCCTTGCAGGAACAGGCGGTAGCTCTGCGGATTGATGGTGCGGGCATCTTGCGTCTTTGCGACTCGCACCAGCAGATGGTTGCCGAGCGCGGCTGCGATCTCGCGTGCAATGCTATCCTGTACTACAAGTATGTCGCTTAGGTCCCTATCGTAGCTCCTGGACCAGACCTGAAAGCCGGTTTGCCCATCCACAAGCTGCACGGCAATGCGAATTCGATCGCGATCGCCAAGCACCGAGCCTTCCACGACCGAGCGTACGTTGAGCGAACGCGCGATGGCCTTCACATCCTGCTTCTTATTTTCGGACGCAAAGGAGGACGTGCGCGCCGCAACATGGAGCGCGGAATTTTGGGAAAGCGTGTTGATAAGCTGATCGGCAATGCCGTCGCTGAAATAAAGTTTTTTGGGGTCTCCGCTCAAATTGGCGAACGGCAGCACAGCGATGGAGGCCGCTGGGGGTGTGCCAAGGTTCGGTTGAACATTCGAACCCGTTTTTGGCCACAGGCCCAGCGGCAATGCGGCCGCTATTACTACGCAGATCGCGCCGATACCCGCCAGTATGGTGGCGTCGCCACGGGAGGTCGGCCGCACGTGCCCCTGCTCCTTGTGGACGGCGAAGACCCAGGCAGATGCCAGTGCAACCGGGAAGCCAACTAGCCCGGCTACGATTGCCGCTTGGGAAATCCAGTTTGGCCAGGCGAAGGCGCCGGCCGCGAGGGCTGTTGCCTGGATGATCGCCCAAGCCGCAACGGCGTAGCCGATGCCGACCCGGTCCAGCCCGCGCCGGCGAATCGTTTCGAGCAGGTTTTCCATCCGCCCATCCCTTCTGCGGACGTATCACTCCCCCGTCTGGAATTCAGCTTCAATCTCGCGGCGAGCCGTTTCCCAATCACGCACCTCCGGCTCGTTCCGCAAGGCCTTCCAGCGGGGATCTGCCAACACCTTGGCCGGAAGAGGATTCGTTTCCACCACCGGGAGAAAGGATGCCTCGTGGAGATCCACCGCGCGGCGGAACCAGCTCATAGCCCGGGCGATATCATTGGTTAGCGCATACGCGATGCCGAGGTCGTTCGCCGTAACGTCACTGGACGGAAAGCGCTTTGCGACGGTGTCCGCGAATCTGTGTGCAGAGTCGTAATCTTTCTTCGCAACCAGGATGAAGAAGCGCGCCGCCGCCGTGTAGGGCGAATCTTCGCCAGATTGGGCCACGAGCGTCGAAAGAATGCGCTCCGCCCCCTTGATGTCGTGCTTGCCGAGCGCAATCTGGACTTGCACCTGTTGGAGGTCAGCATTTCCCGGCTGCAATGCCCATGCCTGGGCGGCAACCCGCGCCGCGTCATCGTAGCGCTTCTCACGCAGCCGGTAGAGGGCGAGATTGTAATGATCGATGAAGGACAGCGGATCGAGCTTGATCGCTTGCTCTTCCGCTGTCCCACAGAATTGCGAAAGGCCCATGTAATCGAAGAAAATCGCCCGCATGTGCCACGCGGCCGCCGTATTTACTTTCAGCTGGTCGAGCCGTTTGACATCTGATGCCGCCGCCCGCCAGCGCCACTGCAGCAGTTCTACAGTTGCCCGTGCCATAATGGCGGTTGCATTGTACCGATCGAGCGCGAGCGCCTTGCCGACCGCCTCCAGTGCTGCCGGCACTGCGCCCGGCACCTGGAAATCGAGCGCCGAAGTGGCGTGCGCGTCTCCCAGCGCGGCAAAGCCGTCCGCGTATCGTGGCGCCAAGGCTGTCGTCCGGGTGAAGAGCTGGATCGCGCGGAGAACCCCCTCCTTTGTCCGTTGCGCGAAGTAATACTGGCCTTGCAAATAGGCCTTGTAGGCGTCCGGATCGATCGCTTGCGGTTTGGGGTGCAGGTTGCCAGCAACCACAGGATGCGCAAGAAACCGCTGTGCCACCGCTTCTGTAATAGCGTGGGCAATCTCGTCTTGGAGAGACAGGATGTTCGTCAAATCGCGATCATAGGACTGCGACCAGATCTGAAAACCGTTCGCTGCATCGACCAGCTCTGCGGCAATGCGTACGCGTCGCCCATCCTCCCGCACACTGCCTTCCAGAACGGCGCGTACATTCAGCGCCCGTCCAATGGTCTTAACGTCAACGTCCTTGCCCCGAAATGAAAAGGCGGACGACCGCGCGGCCACCCGCAGCGACGGGGTCTGTGCCAGTTCCGTGATCAGCTGATCGGCAATTCCATCGCTGAAGTAGACCTTCTTCGGGTCGCCGCTGAGATTGGCGAACGGGAGCACCGCAATCGATGAAGCGCTGCTACGCCCGGCTAGGGGTGGGGGTGCTGCAGAGCGTTTCCACCAGAGCCCGCCCGAAATTTGCGCTGTCAGCAGGACTGCAACCAAGCCAATCAGTCCAAAGAGCACCCAATCGCGAGCTGAAACAGGCTTTCGGGGCGTATCCTGGTGAGATTGCGAAAACCAGGTGAGCGCCAAGGTGACGGGAAAGCCGGCGATCAGCGCGAGGATAAGCCATGGGAGCGCCGAAGCCGGGGCCTCGAAGGCTGGGAAGGCAATCGAGGCAGCCTGTACAACTATCCAAGCCACAACCGCGTAGGTTGCTCCCACCCGGTCGAGCTTGCGCTCGCGCGCCATTTCCAACAGCTGTTCCATACGCAGGCTCCGCCCCGGAAATTCATTACCACAGGAATCCGCTAAGTAGCGGGCAACTTTAAGAGATTCGCCGTGTTCTGGAGGGCACCAGATACTGGTATAAGGGCATCCGTGAGAGTCCCTACAGGAACTTCCCTCAACATGACATCGGGAACAGTTTACACGGCAGGCTGGAGCCTCGACGACATTCCCTGGGATCGGTTTGACCGTTCCAAGGCGAGTCCCGGCATGATAGCGGCCGTGAAGGCAGCGGCGCTCGTGGAATTCAACGCTCCGGCCTATGTTAGCTATCTCGCGCGCGTGTTCGAGGGTGCGGAAAGGTCCCTCGCAGACTTCAAACGATGGGGAGATGAAGAAGCCCAGCACGGGCTCGCACTAGGCCGCTGGGCCGAGATGGCCGATCCGGCCTGGAGCTTCGAACAAGCCTTTGCCCGGTTTCAAACCGGATACAAGCCGCCGCATTTTACAAGCGAAGAGACTGTTTCGGTCCGGGGAAGCCGACGCGGGGAGATGATCGCCCGCTGTGTCGTGGAATCCGGCACATCCTCCTATTATAGCGCAATCCGGGAGGCAGCGGACGAACCCGTGCTGAAGGAGATTGCTGGCCGGATTGCCGCCGATGAATTCCGGCACTACAGGCTCTTCTTCGATACTCTTCATGCACAGGATGAACCAGAACTGCCATTCTGGCGCCGGTTGCTGGTCGCTCTGGGCCGGATCAATGAATCCGACGATGATGAACTCGCCTACGCCTACTATTGTGCGACTGTCGGGCCAGACGAAGAAGCCGCGAATCCCTATCGACGATCAGAATATGCAAGGCAGTCCTTTGCCTGCAGCGGCAGAATTTACCGCAGGCACCATATTCGCAAGCTGGTTCAGATGGTGGCGAAGGCTGTCGGTGCCGATCCACAGGGGCGAATAACCTCGTGGGCCGCCGCCTTTATGTGGCGCCTCTTCCAGTTTCGTGCAGGCAGCACTTTAGCATCCGCCCCAAACGGCTAATACCGATACCAATAGTCCGTCTGGGCGGCACTGATGGCCTCATCGGCGCGCACAAGCCCGTTCGACACGGCGTCGCGATAACAGGGTTCTGAGGTGGTCAGCCGGTAAAATGGATAGGCATCACTCAGATCGTGGCACACGTGGCGCGCCCCTGCACGAACCCGATGCCGCAGCTCCGCTGCACCTTGCCACGTCGCGAGGTCCAGGTCTTCGTAATGCACGATTTTCGACAATGATACTTTCTCCGGCGGAAGATCGATCGTACGCGGACCGCTCCCCCATTCTTCACGAAAGGCACGCGGCGGCGGTGCCGTCACAATGACTTCCTCATCCGAGGGGCCAAGGCCGTACCCACCGTATCCGCCGTCCTGAGCCATAGCAGCCGGGGCCAGCGGCAGAGCGGCAGCAGCCAGCGCGAGCAGCGGACACAATGATTTCAGCAACATGAGCAGGTCTCCTTAAGCGCACCCGCCGCAAGGGCACACCCGCTCGCGACGTGCCTGATCGAAAACGATCAGGAGCAAACCCTGTTCCGTCAGATGCTTCGTTTAACCAGCATTTGTTTAATTTTCCCAATAGCCCGCGCCGGGTTCAGACCTTTCGGGCAAGTTTCCGCGCAGTTCATGATGGTGTGGCAGCGGTAAAGCCGGAACGGGTCCTGGAGATCGTCCAGCCTTTCGCCGGTGCATTCGTCTCGGCTGTCGGCGATCCAGCGGAACGATTGCAGCAGCGCCGCCGGCCCCAGATAGCGCTCCGAATTCCACCAGTAGCTTGGGCACGAGGTCGAGCAGCAGGCACAGAGGATGCACTCGTAAAGTCCGTTCAGCTTGTCGCGATCTTCCGGCGTTTGCCGCCATTCCTTTTCCGGCTCCGCTGTTTTCGTGCGGAGGTAGGGTCCGATGGACGAATACTGGGCATAGAAGTTTGTCATGTCCGGTACGAGATCTTTCACCACCGGCATATGCGGCAGCGGATACACATGCACCGAGCCGGAAATGTCTGAGATCGCTTTGGTGCAGGCCAGCGTGTTCCCGCCACCGATGTTCATCGCGCAGGAGCCGCACACGCCTTCGCGGCACGAGCGCCGGAAGGTGAGCGTCGGATCGATCTCGTTTTTGATTTTGATGAGGGCATCGAGAACCATCGGCCCGCAGGTGCTGAGGTCCACGCCATAATTGTCTATGCGAGGGTTTTCGCCGCTCTGTGGATCGTACCGGTAGATGCGGAAATCCTTCATCCGCCGCATGCGCTTGCCGTTTTCCATGCGCGGCCGCGGCCATACCTTGCCCTTTCGGGGTCTGCTGTTTTTCGGGAGCGTTAGCTGGACCATGGAATTCCTTTTTGTCCTGCCCCGTGGATAGCAAGCCTGCCCTGTTTCGCCAACTACTTGTTCCGTGAGTGCCCTTCAGTGAGGATCACGAATTGCCAAAGCGTTCGAAAAACCAGCTAATGTCCACCGGCTCGTTGCGTACGGTTCCGCTGAGCACCAGCTGTTCTGCGCGGCGCGCGCTTTCATTCGCGACATAGATGCTCTTTTCCAATGAGAGCTGTGCCCCAGTTGCCTGGAAGCGCCAGCCTTCTCCCGAAGGCAGTTTCAGGATGGCGCCGCCACCCTGGCTGGCCGACACGCGAATGTCGGGATGAACGTGAAATCGCGCAGCAAACGAAACCGGTTGGGGCCGGCGCTCCTGACCCGGCGTGAGCCGATCCGTTCCGGATAGCATGGTGCCGGCCGGCGACAGGGTAATTCGCCGCTGATGAATGACACCATATGCCGGAACATAGCCATCGTGCATCGCGTCCACGATTCCACCGCCTGCGGTCTCGTGGCGTATGGTTTCCACGCGCGTCGGGCCGCCCAGTAGCCGAGGCCCAAGCAGACGCGAAGGGATGCCGCTCAAGATATAGCCCACGGATCGATCACCCAACACAATAGTCGAGTGGGCCGCCGTGGCCCGCAAAGCATTTTGCCAGCGGGTGTGATCGTCTGAAGTGCCGCAGTTGACCACAACACGCTGGTGTCCCGCGCTGAATTCGAACCCGAGGCAGCCGGAATGGGCAGTGTTGGCGTAAACACCTGGAGGGGGTGCGCCGCAGTCCATCACCACGAGCGTGCGGCCTGCCGCGAGCCGGTGGTAGGCCGAATGTGGCGCAAACGCGAAGGGTTGCCCGCGAACGTCGTCGCGCGCCAACAGGCTTGCGAGCGCCTTGGCGTCGCTTTCGCGGCCGCCGTTGAACATGGCCAGCGCACCGTCCCCTAGGCGGAAAAAGCGCAGCATCGGCGCCATCCGGTCTCGAGCATTCCGTAGCCCGGGCGGAATATCCTGCTCGGTGCGCGCCAGAACGTCAGTCACGCAGACGACGATCTGATAAGCACAGAGTAGTGCGAGTGGGGAACGGCTGATGTGTCCTCCGTCTGGAAGTATTTGCATCGAGAGTTCCGATTCCAGCCGGGAGAGGCCCGCGGCAAGTCTGCGCGAGCCCCCGTCGATGCAAAGGCCAGACAGGGCAAGTGCCGCCGCGGCTTGAAGGCGCGGCACCCCTTCTGGTGCCTCATTGCAAACGCGAGCCAGCATGCGAGTTTGCTCGCGCAAGGAGACAAGCAAGCGCGAGCGCCACATCAGGTCCGAGCGAGCCAGAACGAACCTGCCGTGCGAAAACAGGTTAAGCAGGCGGCGGGCAAGCACGCCGGCCCGCCAAGCCGGCTCGGAGTACCGGCCATAGCGGTGAAGCCATTGCCCGATAAGATCGCAGGCCAAAGTCCGCGCCGGCTCTCCGCCAGCTTCGGCAAGAGAAGCAAGCCATCCGAAGCCGTGCAGTGTTTCCGCCCAGGCATTCGATGGCGGAGCCTTGTCGAAGATGGAACCACCGTCCGCTTTGACGCTTTCGCCGGCAAAGCTGAATTTGCCGTTCAACAAAGCGTTAGCTTCCTCGAGGCTGCGCGGTGAAAAGTCCACCGGCTGTATTCGAATGCGCTCCGGCACCCGGCCGTGCAGCTGAAGCCGGTAGATGGAGCTCCGCCGCCACGCGACTCGGAGGGGCCGGCTGCTGGCGCGCCACAGGGCCGAAGCACATTCGAGGCAAAGTGATAAATACGAATTGCTCGTCTGCGGCATTGCCCGTCAGCCGCGCAAGGCAGCAATATTGGACGGGTAAGCCGATGCACCGCCGCGAAACACTGAGGTTCCAGCGACGAGGATGGTCGCTCCGGAATCCACGGCGCGCCTAGCTGTCTCTGGTGTAATCCCACCGTCGACCTCCAAGTCGATCACGCGGCCCGCCCGCGCGATACGTTCTGCGGCGGCCTCAATTTTCCGCAGCTGCCTTTCGATGAAGACCTGGCCCCCGAACCCTGGGTTGACCGTCATGATGAGCACGAGATCGACCAGGTCGAGCAGGTTATCGATGGCGTCGATAGGCGTGCCGGGATTGAGCACCACGCCCGGACGTTTGCCGCAGGCGCGGATGTGCTGCAGCGTACGATGTACATGGGGCCCGGCTTCCGGATGAACTGTGACCCCATCGGCGCCCGCGTCGCAGAACGCCTCGATATACGGATCGGCGGGGGAGACCATCAAGTGCACGTCGAGTGGCTTCTTGGCGTGTGGGCGGATCGCCTTCACCACCATAGGGCCGATGGTGATGTTGGGGACGAAATGACCATCCATCACGTCGACATGAATAAGGTCGGCGCCCGCGCGCTCAACCGCTTCCACCTCTTCGGCAAGGCGTGAGAAGTCGGCAGAGAGGATCGAAGGCGCAATGCGAACAGCCATGCGCCGATTAAGGCCGGATTCTCAACGGAGCCGCAAGGCGCAGGCTTGGCCTGTCCACGGCCAAAAGGGCCAGAACATAGGCTGGCACCCAGATGAGCCGCGACTGATAGCGGGCATGCGGATTTGAAAAGACGCCGCAAATGGTCGCATTACCGATCAAAGCCAGGAGTACAAAGCCGAGCAGCACGGCGGCGCGCCGGTCATCCTTCCACCAGCTCCCGGCAATGCCTGCCAGCAGCAGAGCTATAACCGCGAACCCGGTTGGCACGTGAACGAGATTGATCAGGCCGAAGTGCAATGTCCCCTTCTGCTGCCGCGCAACGCTGTATTCATGTAGTTGATGTGGGATGAAGGCATGGAAATCCCGGTACAAAATCCACTGCTGCGGCTCGATTTGATCACCCGTGTAGAAGAGCGTGAACTGCTGCAGCGCATCGCGCGCCGCCAGCTGGGCATTCCAGAGTGGATACCGGCTCAAAGCGTCATGGACGATCCGCTCAGATTCCTTCTCAGTTCCGATAAAGCGGTGGAGCTTCACGAAAGGGGTCCCTGGCCCCCATAGCCACTTGTCGGCGCGGTGCGGCAAAACCTTCCGATAGCGGCACAGCATGTAGTTCGAGGTTGGGCAGGTGTCGTCCAGGAGCTTCTGAACGACTCCATCCTGCAACATGCGGGCGACCATGAACACGGGACCCGCGCGGCTGACGAAAACGTGGCGGGTGTAATGGTAATTCGCGGCTAAGGTCATGCTGAAGCCGAGGGTGACGGACAGTGCCGGGAGCAGCGGATTGACGGGAGGCCATGGCCGCCGCGCGATGCTGTTGACCAGCCAATACACGAGAAGAATGGCCACAAGACCCGCTGCCAGTCCAAGGTGGGACGGATGCACCGCGGCGGCCAATCCTCCCAGCCAGAGAAGCACGGCGCAACGCCACCAGCCGAGCCGGTTCGCGTGGAACCCGAGCAGATACAAGGTCAGGACAACAAGTGGTGTGAAAATGTCCGGCTCGATCTGACCTGCGTACCACGGTAATGCGGTAAAGATGGTCAGCCCCAGTCCGATCAATAGTATCCATGGTAACGTGAGGCTGGGCACGAGAACGCGCGCGGTTTGCACGATTACAAAGGTTGCCATGACGGTTTGAACAAGTGCGACGACCCACAGGCTGAGGCCGCCCCCCCCCAGCAACAGGAAAAGGGAAAACACTGGCGAGCGCTCGGGGACGAATTTGTCACCGAAACTTTGCAGCATGTAGGCGCCGGTATCGTAGAAGATCAGTGGAAAGCCGTTCCACAGCGCCGCTAACAACAACAGCGGACAGAGCCCGAGAAGAGCGAGGCATTCCCCTAACGGTCGCGCCAGCGGCAGGTCGAAGGGACGTGCGAACCGGCGCACGCTTCCGTGGCGCTCAACAACGACGGCCGCGGTCCTCGCTTCGCTCATATACTGTTCCACATCCCCGTTGACTTCTATGAATGCTCCTCCGGAAAGCGCAAGCGACGCAGAGAGTCCGCGCGGCGGCCCAGCTAGCGAGTCCGGCAATTCGCCGCAGGTTGACTGGCAATTCCCTGCCCCTAAAATTACAGAGCTTCGAACAACCGGTCCTTGCCGATGGCGGACAATCCACAATCGCCTCCTTTACGGTCGCGCCCGCTTTCGCCCTTTGTCACGATCTACAAATGGCCGATCACCATGGCCACTTCGATTGCCCACCGGGTGACAGGGGTGGCGATCTCGCTGGGCATGGTGCTGATTGCATGGGGGCTGATTGCGCTTGCCAGCGGGCCGGAACTTTATCAGCCATTCACGGCCGCGATCTCGAATATCGTTGGCCAGGTGGTGCTGTTCGGGTTTCTAACGG
>JAFAVP010000239.1 GCA_019242395.1 Alphaproteobacteria bacterium
CGATCGCTGGGCCTGGCCAGATCGGATCCCTCCGGGGTGCCGTGCTGGCTGAACCTGGCCGAGGAACCGACCTACGCGGTTCTGCACGATCCTCAGAGTCGCCACCAAAACATCGCAGTTCTCGTCCTTCCCGCCTTCGGCTGGGACGAGTCTTGCTCGTATCGCGCACGTCGTCAGTGGGCGTGCACGCTGGCCGAGGCCGGATTCCCGTCGGTCCGCTTCGACCTTCCCGGCAGCGAGGACAGTGTTGGCTCACCGTTGTCGTCCGGGCGATTCGAATCCTGGGTTCGTTGCGTGTCTGAGACAGCCAGGTGGCTGCGTGAGGCATCCGGTGCCGATCGCGTCGCCGCGCTGGGGATAGGACTTGGGAGCCTGTTGGCTGGGGAGGCGATCCGTGCCGGCGCATCGATCGATGACCTGATTCTCTGGGCAGCACCTGCGCAGGGACGCTCCTACCTGCGCGAGCTGCGGCTCTACTCGAGCGCGATTCTCGGAGATGAAGACGAGCCCGGGCCCGATTCTCCGGTGGATGCGATCTCCATGGGAGGTTTCCTGCTCAGCAGAGAGTCCATGGACGCGATCAGCGCCGCGCGCGCCACCCTCGATGACCCGGCAGGGCGAGGTCGCAGAGTCCTCATGATCGGGCGGGACTCCGGGGGCGTTGACGAAACGCTGCGTGCGAGCCTCGTCGAGGGTGGGGCTGATGTCACCGTGGTCTCCACAGAGGGCGAGTACGCGGCCATGATGACATCGCCGGACGTCAGCCGGCTGCCGACCCGGACGATCGGCGCGACGGTGAAATGGCTTACTGCCAATGCGAGCCCCGGCGTCACTCCGCGACCGCTTGCGGACGCGCCTGGGCTCAGCAACTCGGTCTCCTTCGAGCATGAGGGGCAGATCATCCGTGAGCAGCACGTCACGTTGGAGACAGCCGCCGGGGCCCTGGTTGGAATCCTCTCGCAGCCCGTGAGCTGCACGCCAGAGCCACTTTGCATCATCACCCACAACGCCGGCGCTCTGCGCCGTACGAGTCCGGGCCGGTCGTGGACCGAGCTCTGCCGGCACTCTGCCGCGCGCGGCTTGTCAGCGCTGCGGGTCGATCTGGAGGGCATCGGCGATTCGCCCGGACAATTCGCTGCAAACACCAGACGTGGGCCTGAGGATGAGCAGCGCACGATCACGAGCCGCATGGAGATCGCGGACATCCTGGAGCGCGACCAGGTGGCGAGTCGTTTCATCGGGGTCGGCCAATGCCTCGGGGCCTATTGGGAGATGAAGGCAGCAGTCCGTGACCCCCGCGTGCGGGGGATCATGCTGCTCAACCACCTGGCCTTCGATTGGACACCGCAGCTGATGCGCGAGCGGGAGATGAGAGCCGCCCTTGGCCCGCTTCGGCGTGCGCTCAGTTCTGGCCCCAGAGCGCTTCGGCAGCTGTTGACGGTGGAATCGATCCGCACCGCGGGACGCGGAACAGCGCTCCTGCTGGGTGGGTCAGTCAGGGCGGCGCGGCGCGCGCAGCTCAGTCCCGCCCTGTCTCAATGCGACAGGCTCTCAAGCTCGGGGACACGTGTTCTCATGATGTTCTCGCGGAATGAGGTGCTCTTCAGGCAGATCCGTGACCTGGGGCTGCTGAAAATCTCCGCTGCACGGTGGCCGGGGATCGCCGTTGAGACGCTTGACACCGCGGACCACGAACTTCGGGCAGCGCGCATCCGCGCCGACATCCACGAGCGCTTTGACGTGTTTGTCGATCAGGTGCTGGAGGCTGACCTCAGGGCATATGGTCGCTGAGTGCCTCCAGCAGGTTGCGCTTGTTCTTTGTGCCAACCAGGCGGCGCACGGGCTGGCCGGCCTTGAACAGCAGCATCGTGGGCGTGCTGCGAACGCCTAGTCTCTCAGGCGTATCGGGGCTGGAGCTGATGTCCAGCCGGCCGATGCGCAATCGTCCCTTCAGGTCGCGCGCGATGTCCGCGAGCACCGGCTCAAGTTGTGTGCAAGGCGTGCAGCTGGGGGACGCGAACTCAATTAGGTAGGGCAGCTGCGAGCGCTCGACGATCGCGTCGAACGTTTCATCGGTCACCTGCTCCACGAGCTCGCTCATCACGCATGGATACCTGCCGGCAGCGGCAGGCCGGCCAGATCAGCTTCGAGCAGACGCCGGAGGGGTGTGACGCCGAGCTGCTCGGCGAAGTAGGTGAGCTGTCGCATGTGTTGCATCGGATGCCACACGGAGCGTTCCAACGCCTCATGCAGGGTCCGCATACCCCAGCCGGTCTCGATCACGCGGTCCAGGGGATCATCAAAGCCGAACCTGCGCCACCACTCATCGGTCATCCGCTGCGTCTCCGCTGCCAGAGAAATGATCTCCTCCCCAGACGCCGGCGTCCCCGCAGGATTCTCGAGGGCGGAGTCATACACGTCGCTGTCATAGACATGCAGGAACGACCGCATGATCGAACCGATGTGCCCGCCTAGCTCGGCCATCGACCGGTCCCTGTCAGGTGCCCTGTACTGCAGGTCCTCAGGACTCATCTGCCCCACCGTCGCGATCAGGGTGGCGATCACGGTGCGGTGCCTCTGAATGAGCTCCTCTGCAGGCAAGATCTG
>JAFAVP010000290.1 GCA_019242395.1 Alphaproteobacteria bacterium
GTCGCACTGGACCGCAGCCTGCCATCCTGTCGGCAAAATATCGCTGAGGAACAGCAACTGTTCGTCGGAGAGGGAGTCTGGCACCTTAATATGCGTGGTGTCGGCGAACGGCACCCGCAGGTATTCCGCCTGACCGCCAGGATATCCGCCAGTGAGATGCGTATAGCCGAACAGCCCGGCAACCGTGTGCCCGAAAACCTTTTCGGCCAGATGCTTCTTGCGATTGGTGGTTTCGCAGCACGAATAGTTGCCGCGCCGGCACTGCTCGCATTCGCCGCAGAAGATTGTGAACGGCACAACGATGCGCTCGCCTTTCTTCAACTTGCCTTTCGCCGCCTTCCCCACTTCCACCACTTCGCCCATGGTTTCGTGGCCCATGATGTCGCCTGGCAGCATGGCCGGAATCATGTTGTGAAAGAGGTGCAGGTCTGAGCCGCAGATGGCGCAGCTCGTCACCCTGATGATGGCGTCGCGATCGTCTTCGATCTCTGGGTCGGTAACTGTATCGCAGCGGATGTCCTCTTTCCCGTGCCAGACCAAAGCCTTCATGGCGTATCTCTCCTGTGATTTGGCGAATCGTGCGGCTGGCAAGGGCCGCAGCGGATTTCAGCCGCGCGTCCATTCCCATAAGCGGCGGGCGCGAGGTTCGTTCCGGTCAACGATGCAAATACGCCGCAGCGCGGTCAGACGCTTCTCATTTCGCATAATGTATCCCAAGGTAACGGAGGTTCTGGGACACGCAGCGTGAGCACAGGGGCAGTGGCAAGCGGGCCGCCGCGCGGTCACCTTTTGAAGATTTTGGGTGTCACCTTTGGGGTCGCGGTGGCCATCGGCCAGGTGATCGGTTCCGGCATTTTGCGATCCCCCAGTATCATCGCGGGTCAAGTTCAGGGAATTGGCCTGATCATCGGGCTTTGGGCTCTAGGCGGGCTCCAGGTTGCGCTGGCGGCAAACCTCAATGCGGAACTCGGCACGGCACTGCCGAGAACCGGCGGCGGATACAATTTTGTACGCCGCGCCATGGGGGACGTGTTCGGCCTGGCAGTCGGCTGGACCGATTGGCTCTCGAACCTCGCAGGCGCCGCCGCGGCTTCGGTGTCGTTCGCGGAATTTCTCCCGCTGCTCCTGCCGGCAGCAGGCGCGCACAAAATTGCCATCGCGCTGTCGCTGCAAGCGGCGCTCTACACGGCGAACATCGCAGGGCTGCGCGAGGGCCGCGCAGTTCAGGAACTCACGAGCTTCATTAAGGCGGCGATGCTGCTTGTGTTCATCGTGATTGCTGTTTTGGTGGTGGCGCCCCCGGAGAAGCCCACCCTGTTGTTCTCTCCAACCGCCCTTGGTTGGGCCAATCTTGTGCTTGCTTATCAACTCATCATGGGCGCGTATGCGGGCTGGAACACACCGCTTTATTTTGCGGGCGAGAATTCCGATCCTGCGCGCGCGCTTCCTCGTGCCCTCTTCGTCGGGATCGCTGTTACGGCCTTCCTGTATATCGGCGTGAACGGCGCGCTGCTGTACGCCCTATCGCCGGCGGGCCTGGCTGGCTCGCCGTTGCCGTTTTCTGCTGTGCTCTCCCGCATCGCCGGCCCGGCCCCGGCAGCGCTCTTCGCGCTTGGCGCGTGCTTGACCGTCGCGAGCTGCTCGAACGCCTGCATCATGGCAGCGCCCCGCGTGCTGTTTGCGCTCGCACGGGATGGCTTGCTGCCGCGTGGGGTAACGTATGTGAATGCCGGTGGCAGCCCAACCATCGCCTACGCGATGACGGCGCTTGGAACTGTGGCGCTTGCGGCGACCGGCACTTTTTCGCTGGTGTTTGGGCTCATTGCGACGCTGAACGCGCTGAGTGGTTTTCTCGTCGACATCGCCTTTTGGGTGCTGCGCGTGAAGGCGCCTGAACTGCCGCGGCCATACCGCGCCAAAGGATATCCGGTCCTGCCCATGATCCCGGTGCTGGTAGACGGCGCGCTGGTGGTTCTTTTCACGGCCGCTGACTACGTGGGCGGCCTTGTGGCCTTAGGGCTGGGGCTGTTGTGCATTCCCTTTGCATTCCTCGCGCACCGCGCGCGGGAGGGTGCTGCTGCATAAGAAGGAATGGTTGCCGGATCGGCACTGGCCTGCCCCTTGCAGCATCGAGTCCGGACGCCTGTCCAGAAGGACATTAACGATGCGGCTCGGCGATAGTGTTTACAGCAGCTCCCGCGTGGTGCAGCGCAACCCGGTTCAGGTTGAGATCACCCTTCAGGATGGCGCGCCATTTCGGGCCAAGCTGTTCGTGCCGGTCCAGGGGCGCATCAGCGATCTTCTGAACGACGATCGCTCGTTCCTGCCGGTTGAACGAGACGGCGAGCATCTGGCGCTCGCGAAGTCGTCCATCAAGCAGGTGCGGATGCCGCCCTCGCAGGCCGCGGCCAAAGCCAAATGTCCTTATTCGGTGCTCGGGGTACGGGAAGGTGCCTCGGCGGAGGAGATCAAGCGGGCATACCGCGAGCTGTCCACCGCCAACCACCCGGATCGTGTGCGAGGCGCGGGTTTGGGCACCGACTTCGTCGAGTTCGCCACGCAGAACATGATCCGCATCAACAGCGCCTATGCGCAGCTGACCAAGGGCGTCCAGCAGGCCGCCTGACAGGATCCCCGAGACTGGCCGCCAGGCTAAGACACGCTTTCACCCGCGTTACGGAAGCCAAGCGTTGCGTGTGGAAACCTCGTATTCATTGCCGCCGCCGCTTTCCACAAAGCCGCCCTCCGGGCTGGCAATGCCGAAACTACCCTGGAAATTGACGGCGACGTAGCCGCGCTCATCCGCAGTAAGGCGGGTGACCAACCCACTGCCATGCAACGGGGTTTCGGTAAGCGCTTTTTTGTCAACCACGCCGACCTGAGTGCTGGCGTCCGTCGCCGCATACAGGAAGGATTCGCCCGCCACCATGAAGCAGTGCGATTTGCCCCCTCCGGTTACGTCCAGCGGGATCTGCTTCTTCAGGGTGACCTGAATGCTGTCAGAGTCCGCGGTTATGGTGTCGCTGCGCGTATAGACATAGAGCATCGCCGGGTCGGTTTTTGAGGTCCGCTTGTCAAGAACATAGATCGCGCGGGTGACCACGTTATCTTTGTATTTCGGCGTTCCCTCCAGCACGGCACAGGCCTGCTCGAATGGCGGCGACATCAGCCCCCCGCCGTAGCAGCCGCTGGTGTTTTGCGTCGCGCCGCACACATCGAACTGCACCGTATCCGGCGAGGCGGTATAGGCGGCGAAAAGCTGTGCGTCGATCGCGGCCTTCTTCGCGTCCGCGCCGGTGAACGTGCAGATCAGTAAAGCCGCCGTCGCCAGCGGAACCCGAATGTACATGAACAGCCCCTTCGTGTGGATTGCTGACCGTAACGGTTCGGTCCGCCGCTGAAAAGATCACGCGCTGTCGCAGCGGTTGGCGGTAATCGGAAGCCATGGCCCTGACGATTAACGTGGGTGCTACGTCGCCCGCCGCTGGACACGATGCCTTGCGGGTGTAAACATCGAGTCCTTTCCGGGGGAGCATGAGGAAATTGAAGGCCGCGATTCTTTCTGCCGCGATTCTCGCGGCAAGCGTGCCGGCAGCGCACGCCACCCTGCAGATTTCAGACAAGTCCACGAAAAATATGAGTTGCTCGGCTGGCGAGTGCAGCGCCATCGATGCCGACGCCGTGATGAATGTGAACGACCTTGTCGCGCTGCTGAATCAGTTCGACGTGCATGTGGTTGCCGATCCGGCCTCAAGCCAGGACATCGTCGTGGTTTCGCCGCTTGCCTGGGCGGCGCCGCATGCCCTGGCGCTCGAGTCCGACGATGTTATTTACCTGCGGAACACCATCACCGTGCAAGGGCAGGGCGGTCTCGATTTCAGGGTGGCTGGCGGTCCGATCTTCCAGAAGAAGGGCGCGGTGCACTTCTGGGACACGGCCAGTCATCTCACCATCGACGGTCAGGATTTCCGGCTGGTGAACTCCGTTGCTGGCCTCGCGGCGGCGGTGGCAGCGCACCCCGGCGCATCGCTCGCCTTGGCAAACGATTATGACGCCAAAGCTGACGGGCAATATAAGAGCGTTCCGGTTTCGACACCCTTTGCCGGCACATTCGAAGGGCTTGGCAACACGATCTCCAATTTCTCCATCTGGGATACGGCCGAAAACAATATCGCCCTCTTCGCGTCCATCAAAGGAAAGGCGGTCATTCGCAATCTAGGAATGGCCAAGGTGAACGTGCTGGCGGAAAACACCTTCAACAATGCAGCCGGAGGCTTGGTCGCCTACAATGCGGGAACGATCCTGAACTGCCGCGTCGACGGTGGCACGGTGCGAACCGATTTCGCGGGAACCTTGGGCGGTCTGGTGGGGATCACCTACGGCCACATCTATCGCTCCTGGGCCAATGTCTCGGTCGAGGGGGCGCAAAGCGCCGAGGTTGGCGGTCTCGTCGGTAACGCGCACGGGCAGGTGCAGAATGTGTACGCGCTCGGCCGCGTCATCGCGGGCGATCAATCGGATGTCGGCGGCTTGATCGGATACAATTTTGCCCACGTCCGCGACGGCTACTCTACCGGCCAAGTCTCCGGGGGGCAGAATGCGCGGGTGGGCGGCTCGCTCGGTACCACGCAGCTTCCTGTCCACGACCTGTACTGGGATACGGAAACGAGCGGCACCACCTTCGGCGTTGCCGGCACCAACATCGATGGCGTCACCGGTATGACGACGGCAGAGTTGCAGGCAGGCCTGCCGCCAGGCTTTCTGAACGGGTCATGGTCGCAAAGCGCTAAGGTCAACCAGGGTTTCCCCTATCTCGCCGCCAATCCCCCGCGTTAGTTGAACACATGCAGGCTGCGGCCGGCCGCGGCTGATCGCCCTCCGTCCCATCACCACTGCCGTCACAGCAAAGCTGCGATGTGTTGCTCGAGATCCTGCGGTTTTGCCGTCGGGGCATAGCGAGCGGCGACGTGGCCTTCGCGGTTGACAAGAAATTTCGTGAAGTTCCATTTGATGCGCCCGCCGAAGAGCCCCGGCTTCTCGCGGGTTAGATACTTGTACAGCGGGTGCGCATTTGGGCCGTTCACGTCGATCTTTTCGAACAGCGGAAAGCTGATGCCATAATTGCGCTCGCAGAATGCGCCGATCTCGCCGGCGCTGCCTGGCTCCTGCCCCCCGAACTGGTTGCAGGGAAAGCCGAGCACGCTGAAGCCTCGCGGATGCAGAGCCCGGTGCAGAGCCTCTAGCCCGGCATATTGCGGGGTGAACCCGCATTTGCTCGCCGTATTCACGATCAAGAGAACCTGGCCCTGGTATTCGGAAAGATTGATGTCCTTTCCGGCCAGGGTCTTCGCCGTGAAATCGTAAACGGAGTT
>JAFAVP010000105.1 GCA_019242395.1 Alphaproteobacteria bacterium
GACAAGCCGCACTTCTTCCTGCTTTGCACGGTACTTGGTGCCGGAGCGGGTGTCGTGACTTGGATTTTCAATTTCCCGCTGAAACCTATCCTCGAGAAGAGAGGACCTACGGCTCAGCCCGAACTGGCGGAGCCGCAGGCCGATCCGCATATGGAACCGCGGCCTGCGGGGTGACATTCTTCAACCGCCGTGACGAATGAGAAGCCCGTAAGCAAAAAGACTCTCACGGTCCATGAGGGTCGCATGAGCACGGAGCATTTCGGCGTGGTGAACACGCCGGTGTACCGCGCCTCCACCATTCTCTATCGCGACCTCGCCACGCTGGAATCCGGCGATGTGCCGTATTTTTACGGCCGGCGTGGCACGCCGTCTTCGCGCAGTCTGGAAGAAGCCATTACCGCAATCGAAGGTGGCGTGCGAACTGTCGTCTGCTCATCCGGCCTGAATGCCATCGCGCTGGCCATTCTGTCGGTTTGTGGCGCGGGCGATCATTTGTTGGTGGTTGACTCCTGTTATGCGCCCACCCGCATCACCTGCGACCGAACGTTGGCGCACTACGGCATAGAAACTACCTACTACGATCCGTGTACCGGCGGCGGCATAGAAGCGTTGTTGCGCTCGAACACCAAAGCCGTTTTCTGCGAGAGCCCTGGCTCGCTCACCTTCGAGGTGCAGGACGTACCGGCAATCGCGAAGGTAGCGCATGCGCGCGGCGCCTCCGTGCTGCTCGACAACACCTGGGCGACACCACTCTATTTCGATGCCTTCGCGCATGGCGCCGACCTCTCTATTCAGGCGGCCACGAAATACGTCGGGGGCCACGCCGACGTGATGATCGGCTATGTCTGCGCCAACCGGGGTCATGCCGCACGTCTCGCGCAGACGCACGATCATCTCGGCATCTACGCCAGCGGGGACGATTGCTTTCTCGCGCTGCGGGGATTGCGTACCATGCCGGTACGACTGAAACGGCATGGCGAAACGGCGCTCGTGCTTGCCCGTTGGCTGCAACACCGCCCGGAGGTTTCGCGGGTACTTTATCCGGCGCTAGAGGAGGATCCGGGCCACGGGGTGTGGAAGCGTGATTTTACCGGGGCGACGGGATTGTTCGGCGTTGTGTTGAAACCCTCTCCGCACAAGGCGCTCGCGGCCTTCTTCGACACTCTGAGATTGTTCGGCATGGGGTTTTCCTGGGGCGGCTACGAAAGCCTCATCGTTCCTTCCAAACTTCACCGCACCGTCAGCAAGTTCGAAGCCGAAGGCCCGCTTATCCGAATCCACGCTGGCCTGGAAGATGTGGACGACTTGATAGCGGATCTCGAGCAAGGCTTCGGCGCGATGAAGGCAGCCCAGTAAGGCGCTATTCGAATAGCGCGTGCAGATATGGGTTCAGGAACTTACCGTCTGGATCGAGGCGGCGCCGCAGTACCCGAAACTCCTCAAACTTCGGATACAGCGACTCCAACTCTGCCGCCGAACGCGTGTGCCTCTTGCCCCAGTGGGGACGGCCTTCATACCTGCGGAAAATGGCTTCGCAGGTTCCGAACAGCTCCGTTGTATCGACGCGAAAGTACTGATGCACAGCGATGGTCGCACTGTCGCGTTGGTAAAAAGGGCTGAGCCAAACGTCATCCGCTGCAACCGTGCGGTATTCGATCGGGAAGCCTGTGTTGATTTTCTTCCCGCGAATGGCGGCGACGACCTCCCTCAGGCAATCCGGCCCGTTCTCCCGGGGCACGGCATATTCCATCTCGTTGAACCGGACCGGGCGCGGGCTCGGGAATGCTTCATGGCTCCACCGGACGCGGCTTCTTCCAGGCATCAGTTGCGAGAACAACCGATGCGACGGCTTCAGCAGAAACGGTGCAAACGGTAGCACCTCGTTGATCAGAGCGAAGGTCCGGGCGTCAGCCCCGCTCCTTTCACCTCCCGCTCGCATATCTTCCGCCGGGCGTGGGTCTGGTGCCGGTTCATTCGTAAAGTTGAGCGATTTGCAAACCGCTCGGTCTGCGTAAGGAAACCAGAAGAATTCAAAGTGCCGGTTGCTCGTGACCAGGGTATCGAGTTGCGCAAACGCCTCCTCGGACGATAACAGAAAACTGTGCTCCACCAGTTTATAAGCCGGCATAGCGTTGATCTTGATCTCCGTCATCACGCCCAGCATGCCCAGCGAGCATCTGCCGGCAGCCCAGAGGTCGGAGTTCTCACCCGCGGTGCAGTCGCGTATTTGGCCGTTTGCGGCGACGAACCGGAAGGCGGCCACTTCCGCAGAGAAGCTCCTCAGCGTCGTACCGGTGCCGTGCGTTCCCGTTCCCACAACGCCGCCTAGAGTCTGACGGTCGATATCGCCCATGTTCTTGAGCGCAAGGCCCTCGCGATATAGCGCGGGGCCCACTGCCCACAATGGCGTCGCGGCGAGAAAGGTTGCCGTGGCATGCGTGGGGTCCGCGGACATCAGGCCTGTAAAGGCAGACAGATCGACCAAGGTACCCTCGCTCGCGCATAAGGGGGTGAAAGAATGTCCCGAGCCGGGGACCCGCACTGGCCCTTCGGTCGCGCGGATTGCGGCCGCGAGTTCCACCTCCTCCTTCGGCCTGATTACGGTCTTGGGCGTGCAGCGGACCCCCCGGGACCAATTCTGCCACTTGCCGCCAGTCAGCTTCATGTTCTTGGCCCACGGGAGTGCCGCCAGCCCTTCTAGTCAAAATTCGCCAATCGGAAAACTTGCGGCTGAGCCGGTAACTATCTAGCAAGCTCGCCTGCAGTGATGGCGGCCTTTGTTACGGCAGTTCATCTGCGGTTCAGGTGCAGCGCAGAAAATGTGCCCGTACAATTTGCATTTGGGAAGTTCGCGCGCGGAAAATCGCATAACGCGAATCGAAGGGATGTGAGCGAAATGAGACGGATTCGAACGATCATTCTCGCAGGATCATCTGTCCTGCTCTTAGCAGCCTGTGCGACCACGCCGCCCGGACCTATGATCCCCGTGATGCCCGGCGCGAACAAGTCACCGACCGCGTTCAACGCTGACGAGGAAGCTTGTGAGCAGTACGCCGGCGATGTTGTTCAAGGGCGCGTGAAGGACGCGCAGAACAGCGAAGTCGCACGGACGGCCGTTGGCACGGCTGTAGGCGCCGGTATCGGTGCTGCAGTTGCACATAATGCCGGTAGAGGCGCGTTGGTTGGTGGCGCTCTCGGCGCCTTGGTGGGCAGCACAGCCGGTACGGGTTACGATCAGGCCGCGATACAGCGGCGCTACGACATGGCGTATGCCTCCTGCATGACATCTCGCGGCAATGAGGTTCCTGGGGCCGCGCCACACCGGCCGCGCTGGTACAAACGGCACGGCTACGCGCCCCCTCCGCCGCCACCCGGGGCGGACGGACCTCCGCCCGATGAGCAGGGTCCGCCCGACGACCAAGGACCACCGCCTCCGCCGCCCAACCGGTAATTCCCTGAAAAAAAAAGGCCGGTGTTCATCGCGCCGGCCTTTTTGGTTCTGGCGGTCCCGGCAGGATTCGAACCTGCAACCCTCAGCTTCGAAGGCTGATGCTCTATCCGGTTGCGCTACGGGACCTCATCGCACCATACAGAGTTTGTATGTCCCGCCCAAGCGGCCGCGCCAGCAGGGCGTGCGATAGTTCGGTTGCAACCGATTGATGAAACACACCCGGATCACGGCAGACCTGTTGCTGCAGGCGTATACGGCGGGAATTTTCCCGATGGCCGAGCGGCGTGAATCGCGGTCCCTGCTGTGGATATCGCCGGACCAGCGTGGGATCATTCCGTTGGACCGTTTTCACGTGCCCAAGCGCCTCGCACGGACCGTGAAAAGCGACCGATTCGAGGTGCGGATCGACACAGCCTTCTCGGAGATCATGATGGCCTGCGCAGCACCGGCGCCGGGCCGCGAGCAATCCTGGATCAACGACGACATTCTGTCCCTGTATGGTGAACTGCATACGCGGGGCCATGCGCACTCCGTGGAGTCCTGGCGGAACGGACAGCTCGTCGGTGGCCTTTACGGCGTACAGCTTGGAGCAGCGTTCTTCGGTGAGAGTATGTTTTCGCGCGAACGCGATGCCAGCAAAGTTGCATTGGTGCATCTTGTCGCCCGGCTGATCTACGGCGGCTTCCGGCTTCTGGATGCGCAGTTTTTAACGGATCACCTTGCCCAATTCGGCGCCATTGCCATCCCGCGGAACAAATACCTGGACCAACTACAACAGGCAGTGGAAGGCCATGCGAACCTCTACTGTCCGGCGCCTTCCGGGAGATCCGGCAGCTTCTCGTTCGCTTTGCTGTCGGGCGAAACAGGCTTGACGGGCGCGGTGGACGCAACCGTTGGCGCCTGCTGGCCAGGCTGGTTAGTCTTACAGCTAATCACCCAAACGTCATAAAGAGGGTGTTCCAAGCCGTTGAGTGAGGGACTCGACGCCAACATCCAGCCAGAAAACACTTTGCTCGCGGCCTGATCGGGACGGCGATCCGTTATTTGCAGAAAAGCGGTGGTTTCTGGTGTTTCCGTCCCGGGTGTCGAATAGCAGTAACGCGCTGTGATGCTCAAGGTGGCGTAGCGCACCGGGACACCAATCGGGGCATAGATTGTAGTCGCGCGCGCCGTGATTTTATCAAGTCCGCGCAGGATCACCATTCGCCTGATGCCGTCCTTGTCTGGAACGGCGTTGTCAACGCCCAACTGCCGGGCTGGCTGGGCATATGTATCGGCTTCCATCCATGGGCCAGCAACAGCGATGGCAATGCAAGCGGAACGTCGGAGGATCCAATTCACGGATGCGTGCCCGCCGCTGCGTCAGGGAGGGGCGAGCCAGTCGCACCTGTTGTCGCTTGTCCCGGCTGCTGGCCAGCCGCTCCCGCAGCCGCAGGTGACGAAGTGCCTGAGCCAGCGGAAGACGAGGCACCGCTTGTAGTTCCATAGATCGCGCGGCCGATCAGGCCCATAATATCCACAGAGCCTTGCGTGTTCAGAATCTGCCCGCCAGCAGCCAGATTCTTCGGGCTGCCACCCGGCTGAATAGAAAGGTAGGAGTTCCCGAGGAGCCCAGCCGACGTGATCTTAATGGCAGAGTCATCCGGGATTGGGACGTCGCCGCGAATGTTCATATGCACGATGGCCAGATAGCTCTTGGGATCGAGGTCAACAGCCGAAACGGTCCCTATCTTGATGCCGTGCAAGCGCACTTCGGTCCCTGAAATGATGCCGTCGGCGCTCGAGAAACGCGCTTCTACGGGATAGCCAGACACACCACCGGAACTCGTGGCAGAGTATGCGAAGACAAGAAAACCAAGGGCGACCGCCACTACCACCGCGCCAATCAACGTCTCGACCATATTGTTGCTGCGCATGGCGGTTCAGATCTCCGGAGACCACGCCTCGTAATCAGCCGCGGATGGTGCGCGCTCTCCTCGCGCAGCGAGACTTCCCTCCGGCCGGTAGGCGCTGGATGTTCCAGTAAGATTCGGCAGGTAGTCCTTTTCAAAAGATTTGGGCTTTAACGGGGCGATGGTTGGCGGATCGCGGAAGGTGAAGTGGAGCCAACCGTGCCAGTCGGGAGGCACACGACTCGCTTCGACGGTGCCGTTGTAAATAACCCATCGCCGACCCCCATCCTTGGTCTGGTAGTAGCTGTTGCCAAACCCGTCCGTCCCAACTCGATGCCCGTACAACAGGGTCCCAAGCAGCGTGCCCCAAGTGGCGCCGCGCCACCAGACGAACGTCATCAAAAGCCACTGTTTCATGGAACGGCCCAGTTCTAAGCGGCGGGAATATAGAGAGGGCTCGTTGATTTCCAAGCAGCGGAACGCCGCGGCGGCGAGAGACTTTCCACAACCCACACACATGAATTTGGCGCCTGTGGAAACAAATATTCTGGAAGATCCGACCAACCTACTTGACTCCGGCCATTCTGCTTGTGTTTCGGCCAGTGAGTTGAATGCAAGTTGTAGTGGGTAAGTTTCTGTTTACCACTTTCCGCTTGCGTCGAGCTGAAACAGGGCACCATAATTTGTGCCTGCCGCCAACCGCGGCTACAACATCTGGAGCATCGTTGCTTACGGCGTGCTGCGCACGCCCGAGAAGATGCTCTGTCGCCCGCGGTTGCTGAACATCTGAAGGGGAGGCGTAGCATGCGTATCCGGCGTCTTTTTACCACCGAGGGCCAGTCGCCCTATCAGGCAATTCAATTTCGAGTGGGCGCGACCGAGATTCGGAACCCTGATGGTTCGGTGGTGTTCAGCCAGACCAACATCGAGGTCCCCGCCGATTGGAGCCAGGTCGCCTGCGATGTACTTGCCCAGAAATACTTCCGCAGGGCTGGCGTGCCCCACGAACTCGAGCCAGTGGAGCAGGAGGGGGTTCCGACCTGGCTCCGGCGGAAGAAGCCTGTAACCGGAAGCGCCACAACAGGCGAGCATTCAGCGAAACAGGTCTTCGACCGCCTTGCCGGCACCTGGACTTATTGGGGCTGGATCGGCGGTTACTTCGATACGGAAGCGGACGCGCGAGCTTTTCACGACGAGCTCTGCTTTATGCTGGCGGCGCAGAAGGCGGCACCCAACTCGCCGCAATGGTTTAATACCGGACTGCACTGGGCCTACGGCATAGATGGTCCCAGTCAGGGCCACTACTACGTGGATCACGTCACCGGCCGGCTCACAAAGTCGGATTCGGCTTACGAGCATCCCCAGCCGCATGCCTGCTTTATCCAGAGCATCGCCGACGACCTCGTTAATGAAGGCGGTATCATGGACCTGTGGACACGCGAAGCGCGTCTTTTCAAGTACGGCTCCGGCACTGGAACGAATTTCTCCAGCCTACGCGGCGAGAACGAGAAGCTGTCAGGCGGTGGCAAGTCGTCCGGACTGATGAGTTTCCTCAAGATCGGAGATCGCGCGGCAGGTGCCATTAAGTCCGGCGGCACCACGCGGCGCGCGGCCAAGATGGTGATCGTGGATATCGACCACCCTGACATCGAGCAGTTTATCGAGTGGAAGGTGATCGAAGAACAGAAGGTGGCAGCCCTGGTGACCGGGTCGAAACTCGCTGCCCGCCATCTAACCGCGGTGATGAAAGCCTGCATCAATTGTGAGGGGTCGGGAAACGACTGCTTCGACCCAAAGAAGAACCCCGCGCTGCGCCGCGAGATAAGAGCCGCGCGAAACGTTATGATCCCGGACAACTACATTGAACGGGCAATCGCGTTTGCGAAGCAGGGTTACAGCCATATCGACTTCCGCACCTATGACACCGATTGGGATTCAGAGGCATATCTTTCCGTGTCTGGGCAGAACTCGAACAATTCTGTGCGGGTGACCGACGAATTCCTGCGTGCTGTGGAAAACGACAGCGACTGGGACCTGACGCATCGGCGAGACGGCGCAATCTGTAAAACAGTGAAGGCGCGTGATCTCTGGGAATCCGTGTCGCGAGCTGCGTGGGCGTGCGCCGATCCGGGCATTCAGTTCCACTCAACCATCAATGATTGGCACACCTGCCCCGCTGGCGGACCAATTCGCGCCTCCAATCCGTGCTCGGAATATATGTTCCTGGACGATACTGCCTGCAATCTAGCGTCCCTCAACCTGATCGCGTTCCGGCACGGGCCGAACGGGGGCATGGCATTTGATGTCCCCGCCTTCGAGCACGCAGTGCGTCTCTGGACGATCGTTCTCGAGATTTCGGTGATGATGGCGCAGTTCCCCTCTCGTGAGATCGCGCAGCTCTCCTACGACTATCGTACGCTAGGCTTGGGGTACGCCAACATAGGCGGGCTTCTAATGGCCGCCGGGATCCCCTACGACTCGCGCGAAGGCCGCGCGATTGCCGGCGCAATTGCTGCGATTATGACAGGCGTCTCGTACGCTACCAGCGCCGAAATGGCGAAGGAGCTAGGCGCGTTCCCTGAATTTTCCGCCAATCGTGAGCACATGTTGCGAGTGATCCGGAATCATCGCCGGGCGGCATTCGGCCAAGCGGGGCACTATGAAGGTGTTTCATCCCTGCCTGTACCGCTCGATCACGACGCAATCGCGCTGGAAGAGCTCTCAACGGCCGCGCGCGATGCATGGGACAAGGCATTAAGCTTGGGGCAGGAGTTCGGTTTTCGCAACGCGCAGGCAACCGTCATCGCGCCGACCGGCACGATCGGTTTGGTTATGGATTGCGATACAACAGGAGTGGAGCCGGATTTTGCGCTCGTAAAGTTCAAGAAGCTGGCAGGAGGCGGCTACTTTAAGATCATCAACCGCTGTGTGCCTGACGCTCTCGGCAATCTCGGCTACAGCCAGCCTGAAATCGATGCCATCGTTGCCTACGCCGTTGGCCGTGGGACTCTCGAAGGTAACAGTGCAGGCATAACCCACGAGCGGCTGAGGGCGCTTGGCTTTGGCGAGGAGGAGATCGGACGTATCGAAGCCACACTGGAGTCAGCGTTCGATATCCGCTTTGTGTTCAACAAGTGGACGCTTGGTGAGGCATTCTGCACGGAGACGCTGCGCATTCCCGCCAGCGAGCTCGACTTGCCCGATTTCGATATGCTCAAAGTCCTTGGATTCTCCAAGACCGAGATCGAGGCTACCAATCTCTATGTTTGTGGCGCAATGGCACTGGAAGGCGCCCCCCATCTCAGAACCGAGCACCTTGCGGTATTCGACTGCGCCAACCCTTGCGGCCGCATTGGGAGGCGATCCCTCTCTGTGGAGAGCCACATCCGAATGATGGCTGCCGTGCAGCCGTTCATTTCCGGCGCTATTTCCAAAACCATCAACATGCCAAATTCCGCGACCGTGGAGGATTGCGGAGAAAGCTACATGCTGTCCTGGAAGCTCGGCCTTAAGGCAAACGCGCTCTACCGCGATGGCTCCAAGCTCAGTCAGCCCCTGGCATCACAGGTCCTCGCTTTCGATGCCGATCATGAGGAAGACGACCTGTTGGAGCAACCGCAAGCGCAGCGCGCCGCAATAGTCAGCGAACGCATTGTGGAAAAGGTGGTAGAGCGCATTGTGCGCCATCGCGAGCGGGAGCGCTTGCCGGCCCGCCGCAAAGGTTACACGCAAAAGGCCGTTGTCGGAGGGCACAAGGTATATCTCCGCACGGGCGAGTACGAGGATGGCAGACCCGGTGAAATCTTCATCGACATGCACAAGGAAGGGGCTGCCTTCCGTTCGCTGATGAACAATTTCGCCATCGCCATCTCGATCGGGCTGCAGTACGGCGTACCACTGGAGGAGTTCGTCGATGCGTTCACGTTCACGCGCTTCGAACCAGCGGGACTGGTGATCGGCAATGACTCCATCAAGAATGCCACGAGCGTCCTCGACTACATCTTCCGCGAACTGGCCGTTTCTTATCTTGCCCGGAATGATCTAGCACATGTACCTCCAGCGCATGACGAGGATCTCGGTCACGGCGATGGGCGGGACAAGGAAGAAAACTCCACCGAGATTGCCCAGAACCTGGCGCGTGTGACCTCCACAGGGTTTGTCCGTGGCCACTTGCGACCGTTCGGCGTTCGTGGTGGCGCAGCGCCCAAGATCCTGGTGATTGAGGCTACTGAAAACTCACCCTCTGCAGCCGTGCAACCCTCAGACGAGGAGGCTGAAGACACAGACAATTTCGAGGCGCAGATGCGGGCGATCCGCGGCGAGGTGCTGAAAGCTGCCAATCCCGTGGGCGAAATGGTGACTTCCATTTCTGCCAACCTGACCAGCACGCGGGAGGTGCAACTCAAGCGCGCCGCTGAAGCCCGCATGAAAGGTTATGAGGGGGACGCCTGTGGCTCCTGCGGAAATTTCACTCTGGTGCGCAACGGCACCTGCATGAAGTGCAACACGTGCGGCTCTACGAGTGGCTGCAGTTGACTCGAATTGAGGCGTGATTAGGAGGCAGACATGCCCAAAAAGACCGTCGACGTTTTCGACCGTTCCGGTGGCCGGCTTTTCAGCTACGCTATTGCGCTCGAGGAGGAGGATTGCCTCGATGCAGAATTCGAGGAGGTGGCGCTGATCTTCGCCGAGACCTCAGGGCTGGTTGCGGCTGAGGAGATGATCCATCTGCGGGCCCGATGTGGCGGCGGCTCCCCTGCGATGGACGCTGCAGACCAGGGGGCCGGTGAGGCGTCTTCCCGCAAGAGTAAGAACAATGCGGTTCTCAGCTTGGTGAAGCATCGCATGAAGCGAGCCGGCTTGCACTCGGCACACCAGCGGGCCCGCCGCGTCTCGTAAGATGGTTTCCTGCTGTTAAGAGCTGCGGCGGAGGCATGGCGCTTGCGACAAGCTGAATTGCGTTGTGCACAAACGGAACACCAATGCTTCCGCTTCTTGCCTTCCTTGCAAGTCTGTCCGCCGAAGCGCCGCAGCTGACGCCGGCCACCGCCGTTTCCCCGGACAGGGTTGCTACCCAATCGATCAAGGCGGGACATCATGACTGCCCCCATTGCGACCTGGCAGGCGCCGATCTCACCAATCAGTGCGTCAAGCAAGGCAATCTGGAGGGTGCAAAGTTCGACGGCGCGCGCCTCATCCTGATGTGCATGTCGTACGCGGACTTCCGCGGCGCCTCCTTCCGGAACGCAGATCTCGCCGGCGCCAATCTGGCGCACGCCAAAGTGGACGGTGCGGATTTCACGGACGCCGACCTCTCCATCGCCTCGATTAAAGGCACCGATCTTTCGCGCGCGCGCGGCCTGACTCAGACCCAGTTGAACCGTGCCTGCGCCGATTCCGAAACCAAGGTCCCCGCCGGTTTGAAGGCGAAGACCTGTTCCTGACTTTTAGTAGCCTCCTCCTCCACACCCAACTGAGCCCCGCTCGAAAGACCGGGGCTTTTTTTTCTCATTCGGCAGCTTGCGGCAGTTCGCGCCGGCGCCAGCGGAGCACGGGCTTGCGGGCTGCCAATGTTTCATCCAGCCGGCGCCGTGGTGCGTAATACGGCGCACCTTCGAAGCGCTCGCGCTTGGCCGCCTTTGCTTCTTCCGCCAAACCGCGCATCACATGGATGAAGCGGTCGAGCGACTCCTTCGACTCCGATTCCGTGGGTTCGATCAGCATGGCGCCGTGCACCACCAACGGGAAATACATTGTCATTGGGTGATATCCCTCATCGATCATCGCCTTGGCGAAATCGAGCGTGGTCACACCGCTGCCTTGCAAAAAGGAATCGTCAAATAGCGCCTCGTGCATGCAGGGGCCATCGCCGAACGGGGCGCTCACCACATCCTTCAGCGAAGCCAAAATGTAGTTCGCCGAGAGCACTGCGTCTTCGCTCGCCTGACGAATGCCGTCCGCACCATGGCTTAGCATGTAGGAGATCGCGCCCACGAACATCCCCATCTGACCGTGGAAGGCGCACATGCGGCCGAACGGCTTCGCACCCGCAGGCAGGGCGCCGCGCTCTTCTACTAGCCGCAGCCTCTCGCCGTCGTGCATCAGCAGCGGCAGCGGCGCGTATGCGGCAAGCGCCGCGGACAAGACCACCGGCCCGGCGCCGGGACCGCCGCCGCCATGCGGTGTCGAGAAGGTCTTGTGCAGGTTGATGTGCATGGCGTCGACGCCGAGATCCCCGGGCCGCACGCGGCCGGCGATGGCGTTGAAATTGGCGCCATCGCAGTAGAAATATCCGCCAATTTTGTGCGCAGCGTCTGCCAGCTCTTTGATACGGGGCTCGAACAATCCGCAGGTGTTCGGATTGGTGAGCATGATGGCGGCGACATCGGCGTCCAGCTTCGCTTCCAGCGCGTCGGCGTCCACGTGACCGTCGTCTGTGGCCGGAACTTCATCGACCGTGAAACCCGCGAGCGCAGCAGTTGCCGGATTTGTTCCGTGGGCGGATGATGGCACGAGAATACGCGTGCGATTCTCGCCGCGAGCGTCGAGCGCAGCGCGGATGGTGAGAAGACCGCAGAGCTCGCCATGCGCGCCCGCCTTGGGCGACATGGCTACTGCCGGCATGCCGGTGAGGGTGGTGAGCCATCGCATCAGCTCGGAGATCAGCGCCAGCGCCCCTTGTACCGTCTGCTGCGGTTGCAGCGGATGAATGTCGCCGAAGCCGGACAGCCGCGCCATTTTCTCATTCAGGCGCGGATTGTGCTTCATGGTGCACGAGCCCAGGGGATAGAGCCCGGCGTCAATGGCGTAGTTCATGCGTGAGAGGCGGACGTAGTGGCGCACCACTTCCGGTTCCGAAAGCCCCGGCAGCCCGATCGGCGCGCAGCGGCGCTGGCCGTCAAGCCGCGCGGCGGACAGCTGCACCTCGGGAATATCGACGCCCGTCACCCCTTCGCGTCCCAGCTCGAAAATCAGCGGCTCTTCGTGATCGAGCCCGCGATCGCCTGAAATGGTGGCGAGATCGACGCGCTCAACCGCCGCCGCCGCACTGGGCCGGCCCTGCGCATTCATCGGCATCACAGCACCTCCGCTAGCGCCTTGACGAAGACGTCGCAATCTTCGTCGCTCACCGTCTCGGTTGCCGCGACAATCAACAGGTCGCGCACGTCGCGGTCGCCGGGCCAGAGCCGTGCTGCCGGCACCCCTGCAAGAATATGCCTGTCCGCCAGCGCGTCCACGACACTCGCCGCCGGCTTCGGCAGGCGGAGGGTGAATTCGTTGAAGAAGCTCGGCGTCACCAGCTCAACATCCTTCATGCGGGAGAGCCGATCTGCCAGTGCACAGGCCCGGCCATGATTGGCGCGTGCCAGCCGCACAAACCCCTCTTCCCCCAGCAGCGAAAGATGAATCGTGAAGGCCAGGCAGCAGAGCCCCGAGTTCGTGCAGATGTTGCTGGTAGCCTTTTCGCGGCGGATGTGCTGCTCGCGCGTGGAGAGGGTCAGCACAAAACCACGCTTGCCGTTTGCATCCACCGTCTCGCCGGAAAGGCGGCCCGGCATCTGCCGGATGAATTTCTCGCGCGTGGCGAAGAGGCCCACGTAGGGCCCGCCGAAGTTGAGGCCGACGCCAATCGACTGCCCTTCCGCCGCAACAATATCGGCGCCCTGATGGCCCGGCGGCTCTATTAGCCCGAGTGAAACAACCTCCGTGACCACCGCGATGAGCAATGCGCCCTTGGCGTGCGCCGCTTCGGCAATCGGCTTCAGATCACGGATCAAACCGAAGGCATCCGGACTCTGAACGACCACACAGGCGGTCTGGCGGTCGATTAGAGAGGCAATATCTTCGGCTTTGCCGGGTGCGGTTGGCGCGCGGACAACTCCGCCCGAAAGGGCGGCCAGCGTCTCAACCGTTTCCGCGTAGTGCGGATGCAGGCCGCCAGAGAGTATCGCTTTCGGCCGCCTCGTCAGGCGTTGCGCCATCAGCACAGCTTCGGCGGTGGCCGTCGATCCATCGTAGAGGGAGGCGTTCGCCACCTCCATGCCGGTGAGAAGCGCTACCTGCGTCTGGAACTCAAACAGGTATTGCAGCGTCCCCTGTGCAATCTCCGGCTGGTACGGCGTGTAGGAGGTGAGGAATTCGGAGCGCTGAATCAGATGATCGACGGCCGCCGGAACATGATGCTTGTAAGCGCCGGCGCCGCAGAAGAACGGCACTGAACCCCCAGCCATATTTCGTGACGCCATGCACGACAGCGTACGCTCGACTGCAAGCTCGCCTTGCGTGTCCGGCAGATCGAAGGCACTTCGCGCCACCACAGCGGATTTCGGCACATCGCGGAAGAGCGCATCGATATCGCGCGCGCCGGTCTTCGCCAGCATCGAGGCGCGATCGTCCGGTGTTAGAGGGAGATAACGCATACGCCTACAGTCCCTTCACGAACTCGTCGTATTGCTCGCGGGTCATCAGCTTCTCGAGATCGCTCTTGTCGGCAATCGTCAGCTGAAAGAACCACCCCTCACCCTCCGGATCGAGGTTCACTTTCGCGGGCTCTTCGGCAATGGCCGTGTTTGCCGCCGTCACCTCTCCCGCGATGGGCGCGTAGACTTCGCTCGCCGCCTTCACGCTCTCCACAACGGCCGCTTCGCCGCCCTTGCCCAGGCGGCGGCCGGGCTCCGGCACTTCCACGAACACGACATCCCCAAGTTGTTCGGCGGCATATTTCGTAATGCCGACCGTCGCCTCGTCGCCCTCGATGCGCACCCACTCGTGCTGATCAGTGTAGCGTGTTTCGCTCATCCGGATGCTCCCGTGCTCGGTTTGGTTGCGCGTTTGTAGCGGTGCGGGGCGAATGGCATTGGCGCCACCCGCGCGGGCATCGCCTTGCCACGGATCAGCAGATCGATCTCGGTGCCGGGCTCCGCGAATGTCGATACGATATAGCCCATCGCCACCGGCGCGTTCACGCTGGGGCCAAAGCCACCGCTGGTAATACGACCGATGATGCGGCCGGTCTTGTCGGCAATCTCTGTGGCTTCGCGTGCCGGCGCCCTGCCCTCTGGGCGAATGCCGACGCGCTTGCGCGCCGTTCCGTTGGCAACCCGCTGCATGATCTTCTGGGCCGCCGGGAAATCTTTTGTTTCCTTGCGGCGCTTGCCTATGGACCAGACGAGATCTGCCTCCACAGGATCGGTGCTTTCGTCAATGTCGTGCCCATAGAGACAAAGCCCTGCTTCCAGCCGCAAGGAATCGCGTGCCCCCAAGCCAATTGGCAGAACCTCAGGCTCGCCGAGCAGCGCGCGGGCGACGTGCTCCGCGTCCGCTCCTTCCAGCGAGATCTCGAAACCGTCCTCGCCCGTATAGCCAGAGCGGCTGACGATGGCGGATGCGCCCGCCACCTTGGTTCGTACCACTTTCATGAATGTCAGCTTATCAATCCCGGGAGAATGCCGCTCCAACGCTGTGCCAGCATTCGGACCCTGCAGTGCGAGTAATGCACGATCCAGACGAGGATTAAGGTCAGCGATGCCCTCCAGCGCCTCGCCGATATACGTAAAGTCATTCTCTTTCGTTCCTGCATTTACCACAATGTAGAGATCATGCTCGCCCTCAAGACGCGAGAACATGAAGTCATCCTTGATGCAGCCTTGCCCGTTTAGCAGCAGCCCATAGCGTTGGCAGCCTTCTTTGAGGCCCACTACATCCGCGGGCGTAACCCGCTCCAGCGCTCGGCCGGGGTCGTCGCCGGAGAGAAAGGCCTGGCCCATGTGCGAAA
>JAFAVP010000063.1 GCA_019242395.1 Alphaproteobacteria bacterium
ACGTCAGCGCGCCATGCAGAACCAGCGTGTTGGTATGGTTCGCGTCTTTCTCGATCATGCTGCCGGAGTACGGATCGACGTGATCGATCCAGCCGCCGTCATGGCGCCACCAGCCGGAGGCCCGAAACCCGAGCTTGTCGTCCACAATCGGTGCTCCCAGCGCGAGACCGCCCTCATACGAAGGGCTGCCGTACTGGGTGAAAGAAAGTTCCGTTCTGCCGTAGATCTGTAAATCAGAGAGGCTCGGCTTCGGTGTGATGAAGCGCACTGTGCCGCCTTCAGAGCCGGCGCCGAAGAGTGTGCCCTGCGGGCCCCGCAACACCTCCACCCGTTCCAGATCGAAGACCGCCGGAAGAGCATTGTCCGAACCGAAGCCCAGGGTGCGAAGCTGGATGGGTGTATCGTCGATGTAGATGCCGGTGGTGGCGTCGCCGGCTGTCGAATTCACACCCCGGATCGAAATGCTGTTCGTATCATCCTGAAAGGTGACACCCGGCGTGTAGGCGACAAGATCGCCGAAGTTTTTCGCGTTAAGCTGGTCGATCCTATCTGCGGTGAAGGCGGTGATGCTCATCGGCACTTTACTGAGCACTTCCTCACGCCGCTGGGCGGTCACCACTACCTCTTCAATGCCAGCAGACGGCGCGGTCTGTGCTTTGGCTGGCAAAGCTATCGCCGAGGCTACGAGGCCTGCCGCCAAAGTTGCCGTAAGTGTTTGGATTTTGTGCATGATCGCCCCCTGACGCCGCCCATGTTAGGCGTTGTGACGGAAGCGTCAAGAACGCCCGTTAGGCCCTAGCTGGCCAGTAGCTCGCTCACGGCACGGTGGGCCTGGTCGATGGCGGAATCCGTGTACGCCGCGGCGCCGGAGTCGGAATTCGCGATGGCTATTCGGCCGAAGCGTTGTCGCCCTACCACATTGGCCCGCCTCTCCGGCGGAATGGAGAAATCGTCGAACAGAGGATTGAACTCGTAGGCATACCCGTGCGGCCAGCGGTTGACCGTGATGGCCATAATATCCTGCGCCGCATCGAAACCAGTACCGGCCAGCATCCGGTTCAGCTGATCCCGAATTTCGCGTTCGTATGTCGAGAACGGCGTTTCCAGCAGCTCCTGTCGGCCCATGCGATGCTGGTCGCGCTCCGGCAAACCCGGCGAGACCGGGGTGCGGATCATGAAGAGAACGATTGGGTCATCGGGCGAGCGCACGCTTATGTACCCGCCGACGTCCACCGGCCAGTTGAGCCGCGTGCCCGTCCAATAGCAGCAGGGAGATGAGGCGCCCGCAATTCCGAGCTTGTGAAAGGCGCGCCAGTTACGGATCGCGACGCTCGTATACACCAGCGGAATCTTTACCAGTTGATGCAGCGCCGCCTTCTGGGTCTCGGGCAATTCCGGGCAGAGATATGGGATCATCATGTTCCAGCAGGCGAGCACGCAATTGACGGCATGCACACGGTACACACGCCCGAAGCGGGCATAGGCGATTTCTACTCCACGGGAACGGCTTGGAGCCCCAATGTTACGTGCGCCGACGACCGTGCTGCTTAACCGAATCTGGATAGGCGCGCCTGCGCGATCCAACTTGCTATAATCGGCGCGCGCAGTGACAATATCCTCGGCGGTGCGGCCGGGAATGACTTCGGGAATGAGGTCTCGCACGAGCAGCCGCGCAATGGTCGCGTTTCCATCGGGGAAGTGGAACGTGGGCGAGCCCTCATCTTCATAACCGGCTGCCGTGTAACCCATCCGAGCGATAGAGCCCTTCTCCAGCTTCAGGCCCTTGAAACCCGGAAGCCCGAAGCCCCAGCAATCGAGCGCAGGCTCTGCGTCGATGCCCGTGCCCCATTCGTCATGTGTGATGGTTTGGTAGAAGGCGAGCGCCTTCTGCCCGCACTTCAGGTAATCACGCAAATAGGCGAGATAGGTGATGCGCGAGAGCTTGTCCTTCTTCTGTGCGGAGGTGAGCCCCGGCATCGCATCGGTGGTGCCCTCCTGCACGCGCAGGATATCGGCGCGGGTTCGCGCATCGAGCGGCGCCTTGGCGAGAAACTCCGTCCACGGAATGGTGCCGCCTTCTTCGTCCACACGCTCCCGTCCGACCACAAGGCGATCCTCGCCGAAGGTCTGCTTGTCGAAGAAGGTGGAGGGCGCGAGGCCCTTGTAGATTTCGCGCCGGTTGCATCGCTTGGAGAGAACGACGGGATCGATACCGAGATGCTGGATCAGCCCAGATGCCACCTTGCTGTAGGGGTGCGGACTGTCGATCAGCATGGTGCCGCCGTTCATCAGTTCGAGGTGGCCGTTCAGGTGGTATTCGTTCCGCTTGGCATGGCCGCCGAAATCGTCGTGGTTCTCGAGAATCAGAATGCGGGCGTTTGGCTTAGCCGCGCGGAAGAAGTGCGCGGCGGACAATCCGCTGATGCCGCCACCCACAACAACAAGGTCATACGCGCCCGGCTGATCTTCGGGCTTCTCGGCGTGATCCCAGAAGGTGCCGTCGCGCAAGGAATGCGCGGTTTCGAAGGCGCCCGGATGACTGCCGCGCAAGCCATGCAGCGTGGGCGGATAGTACCCGGGCTGATCCTGCGGCGCGGATTGCGAGGGCGCCGCCGCGGCATGCGCGAGACCAGACGATAACGCGGCCGCGCCGACAGCCACGCCATTCAGGAAATCGCGACGATCAATGTCGCGATCCATTCCCAGTTCGCGATCGTGCTTCTCGCTCATGCTCAGCCCCGTTCTGTCTGATGGATTATGAGAGTGGCGCGAGATGCCGCAAGGGCGCTCACGCCGCGCCGATCAGCTCGCAGAACAGCTTCAAATCGATATTGCCGCCTGAGACCACACACACGATCGGGCCTTTGCCCGCTTTTCCGGTGAGCGCCGCAGCCAGGGGCAAAGCACCTGCACCTTCCGAGATAATGCGCGCTTTTTCCGCCATCAGCCGCATGGCCTGCTTCACCTGCTCCAGGGTGACGACAATGGAGCCGTCCACCACAGGCTTCATGCGCTCCCACATGCGCGGAAAGACGCTCTTGCCGCCCGCGCCGTCGACGAACGAGACCTCCCACTTCTCGAAGACCTGCGGTGCGTCCTTCTCGTAGGAGAGCGCTGCCGGCGCGGCGGTTTCCGGCTCGGCGCCATACACCTTCACCTCCGGACGCAGCGCCTTAATGCTGCTGCCCAATCCGGTTACCAGCCCTCCTCCGCCCACACCACCGATCACTGCCACCACATCCGGCGCGTCTTCCAGGATCTCCAGTCCCATCGTTGCGTTGCCGGCGATGAAATTATGATCGTCGAATGGATGCACGAAGGTGCCGTCAATCCCCTCGAAGCTCCGGTCGTCCATCGCCTGCCACGCGACATCGAACGGCACGACGATCAGCTTGGCGCCCAGTGCCTGCATCCGCGCTTTCTTCGATTCCGATGCCTTGTCGATCACAACTACGGTACACGGCACGCCCGCCTGCCGCGCAGCATAGGCAACGCCCTGCCCGGCATTGCCTGCGCTGATGGTCCACACCCCGCGCCTGCGGTCCGCATCCGGCAGCATCGCCACCGCATTGGCCGCGCCGCGCAGCTTATAGGCATTGATAGGCTGCAGGTTCTCCAAC
>JAFAVP010000137.1 GCA_019242395.1 Alphaproteobacteria bacterium
ACGCCGTTGTCACGGATGTAACCGTGGCCGCCATAGCACTGCATTGCGAGGTTCGCCGCCTCAAAGCCCATGTCGGTGAAGAAGGCCTTGATCACCGGAGTCATCAGATCGGCAAGAGCCGACGCCGTTTCCCTGTCCGGCCGGTTCGAATCTGCAATCGACATGTTGAGCGAGGTCCACACAGCCACCGCGCGCGCGCCCTCAACGAAGCTGCGGGCATGTAGCAGCATACGGCGCACGTCCGGATGCACGATCTCTGGATCCGCCGGCTGACCCGGCTCTTTCGCGCCGCCTAAGGCGCGTCCGACGCGGCGCGTGAGCGCGTAGTCGACACCGTTCTGCGCCGCTACTTCGCCGATAGCGATCCCTTGCACACCCACCCCGAGCCGCGCGCCATTCATCATGCCAAACATTCCTGCCATTCCGGCAGACGAAGAACGCCTTTCACCCTGTCTCAACGGTCGTGGCTTCGGGCCCAGACGCCAAGCGGTCGCATCGTCGAAATTGAGCACCGCGGTGGCGTTGCCCTTTATACCCATCTTCTTTTCGATGCCCCCAGTCGACACACCGTTCTTCGGGCCCAGCTTGCCCTCTTCGCTCACCAGGTATTTGGGCACCATGAAGAAGTTGACGCTTGAGAGATCGTTGGCGATCTGCCCGTTCTCGTCCGGGATTTTGGCAATCACCATGTGGATGATGTTGTCGCTCAGGTCCTGGTCGCCGCCCGAAATGAAGATCTTTGTGCCGGTCATGCGATAGGTGCCGTCGGGCTGCTCGATCGCGCGCGTCTTCATCAGCCGCAGATCGGTGCCGCAATGGGGCTCCGTGAGGCACATGGTGCCGCTCCATTCGCCGGACACCATTCTTGGAACGATGTGCTCTTTCATCCAGGGCGCCCCCGTGGCGTAGAGCGCGCTGTAGGCGGCTGTGGTGAGGCCGGGATACATGGCGAAGGCCTGATTGGCGCTCATCGCCATTTCGGCGACTGCCATAGTCAGGATGGGGGGCAGGTTGGAGCCGCCCACCTCTTCCGGCGCACCAAGGCCGCCCCAACCGGCCTCGCTGTATGCCTTGTAGGCTTCTTTGAAGCCCGCAGGCGTGCGCACCACTCCGTTTTCCAAATGGCAGCCTTCCTCGTCCCCAGACTGGTTCAGCGGCTGCAAAACCTCCTCACAGAACTTACCGGCATTCTCTAGGACATCATCGATGGTATCTGCCGAAAGCTCGGCGAAGCGCGGCAGGCCTGTCTGCTTCTCCACTTCGAATAGCTCGTGGAGGAGAAATTTGTAGTCTTCGACTGGTGCGCGGTAGATCGGCATGGCTCCTCGGCGAACGGGAATGGCGAAGAGGGAACAGTAGGCCAACCACTCGGCATGCGCCACTCACCATTCAGGAGTCATATCAGATCGCGCAACGTGACCTTAATCTGCCGCGTGGCGCCGCCGCTGGAGACGTTGAATTGCACGACCGTTCCGGGGACTTGATTCCGCAAGCGGCGCCGCATCTCGTAGATCGGAATGGACTTCGCCGGCTTACCGTCTACCGCGGCGATGATGTCGCCCGTTTTCAGTCCAGCCGCTTCTGCAGGGCCCGTGGCTGTCACGTCCGCGATCTTGAAACCCTCCGGCACTTCATTGATCCACATGCCGGATCGATCGAAGGTGCCGCTATCCGCGACAGCCTTCGAAGGTGGTTTTAAATACATGATCTGATGATCGTAATCGAAGGTGACGATAAAGCGTTTAAGAATGCCGCTACCCACATTGCCGTCGTATTCGCCGCCCGCAAAGGCGCCCTTCGTCTGCGTCGCGAGGCTGGTGACGATATTATCGATCTTCAGTATGCCGAGAGTCATGCTTGCGCCGCGCGTGACATAGGCGCGCGAGGGCCCGCCCACGCCCCATCCCTCCACAGCATCCACACCCCTCGGGTGCTTCGTGCGCAGATCGTTCTTCTCGGCAAATGGCTTTGTGAGCGTCAGTTCGGCGCGTGAGCCCGTGTCGATGTCGTACTTGGCTGGGAGACCCTCAAAGCTCCCCTGGACCTCGGGAATGCTTCCGTTGAAGACAAACGGTACGGGTGTTCCGGCGGACTTCGGATTGAACGCCTCGGGCTTCATCAGCGTCAGCTTGCCGCCAGCATAGTCAATTCGGGTGACGAAGCGGCGGAAGGTTTCGAAACCGATCATGCCGGTTTCGTCCACGCCCTCTACACCGGGCGCGATGAAGTCCAGAACCGGGAACACCTGGTTCTTGATCGTGGCCCTGCCGACTTGGACAGAGCCGACCTTGGCGAAGCCGACATCCACGGTGCCTTCGCCGGCGCCGCCGCCGGGGGCCTTGCCTTCAACCGTGAGACCCAGAGCCTTCGCCGTTGACGGCGTAACGAGATTCGCGCCACCGGTATCGAAGATGAAGAGATACGGCCCTTTGCCGTTCACTTTGGCATAGCCGTAGATGTGATTGTTGAGGATGCGGATAGGAACGGTGGTCTCCTTCGCGCCGCCGGCAATAGAGAAATCCGCCACGTTCACCTTTGGCTTGGCGTAGGCGCTTGAATCCAGCGCAGGACCGAACCCAGCCTTCGTGAAGGTGAGTGTCTGGATGTATTTCGCGCCCCGGCCATCGTCTATCGCAAGCTTGCCGGCAATCTGCACGCCATCGACGGCGCGATAATCGGATAGGGTGGTCGTGATCGTGAGCGCGGCCTGCTTCTCGACGACGCGGGAAAGCAGATGCGATTTGTTATCGAACCACGCCGCAAAACTCTTTCCGTCCTTTGGCGTGACCGTCAGCACGTCATAGCTGGCGCCATTGTCGCTTGCTGCCGGCGCGGCGGCGATGGATGCACCACCAAAGTCGGGTTGCCACCAGAGATTGGCGCGACGGTAGCCTTCGTTCACCGCGAGTTCGCGCTGCTCTCCGCCTTCTTCTGCCGTTACAGTACCCGAAGGATCGCGCTCCCAGGCGGACTTGCCGTCGAAACCATTGCCGCCAGTGACGGGCCCGAGCTTGAACTCGTCCGTCCAACGGCCCGTCTTCAAATCGTCGGTCGAATGCGTCCAGCCGGTTAGTCCCTGACCGGAATAGTCATACTCGACTTTCATGGTCAGTTTGTTTTCCCATGCACTACCGCCACTGGCGGCCTTGTTCGCGGCAAGAATTTCGGCTGGTGTGGCGGCTATAACAGTGGACGCCGAGAAGACCAGCGCAACGGCTGGAACGAAGAATTTCAGCAAGGGACCCTCCGAATCTGTCCGCGAGAGGTGGAAGGCGGCGGGTAGCAGATCAATATGCGTTTTCGGAATGCAAGCCATGCTCTGGTATGGTTCGCCATATTCTTGGGTATGGCAGCCAGCCGGGCGGCCGCTTCCGGCCCGCAGCGGGTTGTTTCATCCTTTCTATGCACAGACGAGTATGTGTTTCGGCTGCTCCCGCCGAAGCGCATCGCGGGCCTGTCTTATCTGTCGGCGGACACGCATCCCGTGGTTTCCACCATCGCCGGGCAGGTGAAGAACATCCCTCTTGTGCGAGCCTCGGCCGAACAGGTGCTGGCGCTGCATCCAGATCTGGTGGTGACCTACGAGAACACCAATGTGCGGCAGACGCAGCTTCTACGCGCCGCCGGCCTGCGGGTCTTGGAGGTGCCGTGGGCGGAATCTCTTGCTGACGTGCGCAAAATTACCCGAATGCTGGGAGCCAAGCTTGGCGCCAAGGCGCGCGCCGAGACATTGGTCCGGGCGATGGATTCTGCGCTGACCGCGGCCAACCAGGGAGTGCCGCATCAGCCGCTGCGTGTTCTAATTTACGAACCGAACGGATACGCTACGGGCGGGGGCCTAACGGATCAGATACTCGCCACTGCCGGATTGCAGAACGTCGGCTCAAGATCGCATCTGACTCGCTCGGGCACGCTGCCCATCGAAACCGTGCTGACGCTTGCGCCGGACCTGATGATCCTGAACGGCGAGCGCGAAGAGGAGCCTGCCCGCGCCGATCTCGTTGTACAGCATCCGGCGCTTAAAGCCCTGAGCGGCCGGACACTTGCCGTGCACACCTCACTGGTTCCATTGCTCTGCCCCGGTCCATGGTCGGTTCGAACTGCTCCCGAACTCGCGCAGTGGGGCCGCAAGGCACGCGCGCTTGCTGCGCGGCATGGCGGACCGTAAGAGCCGCAGCAGATGGATGCCGCTTCGGAAATTCAGCTGCTCCTTCCGCCCACATCGCGCGGAGAGAAAAGCGCTGTCGGGCTGACCTGCGGCCTGGGACTGCTCGCGCTGCTGTTCGCGCTGGTGTCACTGTGTGTAGGCGCCGCGAATTTCGGCCCCAGCGAAATTCTTGGCGGCCTGTTTTCGCACAATGGGATCAGTAGCGTCATTGCGCAACAGATTCGGTTACCGCGCGCCGCCCTTGCATTGCTGGTTGGTGCAGCACTCGGCGCCAGCGGGGCAGCCTTGCAGGGGCTCTTTCGCAACCCCCTGGCCGAGCCAGGGGTCACCGGTGTGACATCCGCGGCGGGATTGGGCGCGGTGGTTGCGTTCTATTTCGGATTTGCGGGTATCCACCCAATTCTGCTCCCGACCTTCGCCGTCGTGAGCGCGCTCGCCTCTTCTCTGGTCCTCTATATGCTGTCGCGCGCGGGTGCCGGCGCCGTGGCCCTGGTGCTGGGAGGCGTAGCGATTGCAAGTCTGGCAACAGCATTGACGGCACTGGCGCTGTCCCTGTCGCCGAATCCATACGCGATGAGCGAGATTGTCATGTGGATGATGGGCTCGCTCAAAGATCGCACGCTAAGCGATCTTGTTTTCGCACTGCCCCTAGTGTCCTTGGGTCTCTTGTTGTTGTTGAGCGCTGCCCGTGGGCTTGATGCTTTGATCCTCGGCGAGGAAGCAGCTCACAGTCTCGGTGTGAACGTGCAAGGCATTCGTCGCCGAGTGGTGATCGGAGTTGCTCTGGCGACTGGGGCCGCCACGGCGGCTGCTGGTGCAGTCAGCTTCGTTGGCCTCGTCGTACCGCATCTCTTGCGCCCGTTCTACGGCTATCAACCCGCGCGGTTGATCTGGCCATCTGCACTCGGTGCCGCCGCCCTCGTTACCGCTGCCGACCTTGCGGTACGGCTGATTTCACCCGATGAAAAGTTACCTCTGGGCGTGGTGACGGCGTTGATCGGTGCACCGTTTTTCTTCTGGTTGATTCTGAGCATGCGAAAATAGCGGTGAACATTGCTCTGTTGTTTCAAGAGGTTTCGGCGGGCTATCGCGGACGGCCTGTGGTGCACAATATTGACTTGTCCTTCGCCGCCGGTACGGTGACGGGGCTTGTCGGCCCCAACGGCGCCGGTAAGACTACGCTTCTCAGGGTCGCCCTGCGGCTCATCGCGCCGGCCGCCGGTAAGGTGCAGCTCCTGGGAAAGCCCTTACCCGATTGGTCTCCACAGGGGCTCGCTTGTGCACTCGCCTATCTGCCGCAGGAATCGGAAGCGCCATGGCCGGTTGAAGCGCGCAAGCTGGTGGCGCTAGGGAGACTGCCGCATCGGAGTCCCTTCGCGGCTCTCAGCGAGGCGGATCACCGCGCTATCATAGATGCCCTTGCTCGCTGCGATGGCCTTGAGTTTTCCCGGCGCGCCATGAACGAACTGTCAGCGGGTGAGCGTGCGCGGGTGTTGCTGGCCCGTGCGCTGGCGGTGCAGGCGCCTATCCTGCTCGCCGATGAACCGGCGGCGCACCTTGACCCCGCCCACCAGCTTCGCCTTATGGAGTTGCTGCGCGCCGAAGCTAGGCGCGGTGCGGCTGTTGTGGTGACCTTGCACGATCTTTCGCTGGCTTCCCGCTTTTGCGACCGGATTGTGGTGATGGAAGAGGGCCGCGTGCGGGCCGCCGGAGCAGCTGCATCGGTGCTGAACGATGAGGTACTGCAATCCACCTTTGCCATTCGGGCCCGCCGCTTGGACGGAAGCATAGTGCCCTGGGAGAGAGGGTGATGCATACGCCGCATCAGGACGAGCATTACAAGAAGGCCTTGTACGAACTTCAGGTCGAGCTCGTGAAACTTCAGCGCGATCTGATTTCCAGCAACGCTCGCGTGTTGGTCATTCTGGAGGGCCGCGATGCTGCAGGGAAGGACGGTACGATAAAGCGCCTGACCGAGCACATGAGCCCCAGGGAGACACGCATCCACGCTCCGGGCAAACCATCAAGCCGCGAGCAGACGGAGTGGTATTTTCAGCGCTTCGTGCCGTTCTTGCCGGCAGCGCAGGAGTTCGTTGTCTTCAATCGCTCCTGGTACAATCGCGCCGGTGTGGAACGGGTGATGGGTTTTGCCGCCCCCGAGCAGGTTCAAGAGTTTCTTGAGTCCGTGAGTCCATTCGAGGATATGCTGGTGCGAGACGGTCTGGCTCTCCGAAAGTATTACCTGGATATCTCGCGCAAGGAGCAGAAGAATCGGCTGAACGAGCGGGAAGACGATCCGCTGACGCAATGGAAGGTCTCACCCATCGACGCGTCTGCAGGGAAGAAGTGGGCCGCATATTCGCGCGCCAGGGATGAGATGCTCCGCCGCACCTCTCATCCGGCGGGACCCTGGCGCATCGTTCGTGCGAATGACAAGAAGGTGGCCCGGCTCGAATTCCTCCGCGATCTGCTGGAGACCTTCTCGTATAAGGGCAAGAGCAAAAAAGTGACTCAGCCAGACCGCAAAATTGTGTTTCCCTGGTCCGAAGCCGCGGCCGAGCGTCTCGAACCCTGATCAGAAGAACCAGAACCGCAGGCAGACGAGAATAAGCACGGCGGCAAGCGCCACCCGCACTGCAGTATCCGAAGCGCGTGCAGCCACCAGGCTCATCACCACGATAGCGGGTATAGAGCCAGCAAGCAGAGACACCAGGATGTGTGTGTTGATGCTACCGAGCATGGAATGCCCCAACCCCGCGACCAGCGTAAGCGGTACCGCGTGGGCGATATCGGAACCCACGATTTTGCGTGGCTCCATCTTCGGGTAGAGCATGACAAGCGCCGTCACTCCGATAGCGCCCGCGCCGACGGAAGAAAGGGTCACGAGCACGCCTAAGACGAAACCGGTGAAAACCGTCAGGCGCTGAACACGGCCCGGGTGAAGCTCGCCGACGCGGGACAGATACCAGCGCATGATCGTTCTTCGGAAGAGGAGCAACCCGGCGGTCATCAGGAGCGCGACGCCCAGGGTGCGCGTGATGATCAAGCTCGTCGCCTTGCTGTCTATTTTAAGCCAGTAGAGGAGTGCGATGGTCAGTATGGTCGCCGGGATGCTGCCCGTCGCGAGTCTTCCGACAAGCCTCCAGTCCACTGTCTTGTTATAGCCGTGAACGATAGAGCCGCCTGTCTTTGTTACAGCGGCATAGATCAGATCGGTGCCCACGGCCGTGGCAGGGTGGATGCCGAAGAGCAAAATAAGCAGCGGTGTCATCAGGGAGCCGCCACCAACGCCGGTGAAACCGACCAAGCCGCCCACCAGCACTCCGGAGAGCACGTAAAGTGGATCCAGCGACTGGATGAATGCCCACATGGTCACGCGCCCCTCTTCCCGAGCGAAAGCGCAGGCCCTTTTGGCTACGCCCACCCCGAACGCGGGCGCAGTTTTAAGTCAGAGATTAGACAGGATCAATGCCGCGCTGCACGGGTCTCGGGAAAGGGGACAACCTGCTCCGCGCTTGGCCGGATAGGGCTGTCTATGAAGTCTGCCACGAAATACGAAGCCGGTGAGCGCCGTATTTCGGCTGGGCTGCCAATCTGCTCAATGCTCCCCTGATTGAGGATGGCCACAAGGTCAGCCAGCTCCATAGCCTCTTCCTGATCATGTGTGACAAATACGGTGGTGATGCCGGTTTTGTCATGGATATGGCGCAGCCACATGCGAAGCTCTTTTCGGACCTTAGCGTCCAGTGCACCAAACGGTTCGTCGAGCAGCAGCATGCGGGGCTCGATGGCGAGCGCGCGCGCGAGCGCCACGCGCTGCCGCTGCCCTCCGGATAATTGACTCGGATAGCGTTTTCCCAATCCATCGAGCTGTACGAGCGAAAGCAGTTCCTCGACGCGACGGGAAATTTCGCCGCGGGGAGGGCGGTGGCGGCGTCCTCGCACTTCCAGTCCGAAAGCAATGTTCTTGGCCACCGTCATATGCCTGAACAAGGCGTATTGCTGGAATACGAACCCGGCTCGCCGCTCGCGCGCGGGCAGGGCGAGCCAATCACCATCCTCGAATTTGACACGGCCCGCTTCTGCGAACTCAAGCCCGCCTAGGATCCGAAGTAAGGTGGTCTTCCCGGAACCAGAAGGGCCCAGCAGCGCAAGAAAACAGCCTTTCGGCGCACTGAAGCTCACCCCTTTCAGGGCGGGAAAGCGGTCGAAGCGCTTGGCAACTGATTCGACGACGAGCGACATCCGGGGCTCCATCAATGCTTGTGAACGGCGGCGATTTCGTCGGCATAATGCCACTCAAGGAAGGTTTTAACGGTGAGCGTGACCAGCGCGAGCAAAGCAAGCAGCGAGGCCACCGCAAAGGCCGCGACGAACTGATAGTCGTTGTAGAGGACCTCGATGTGCAGAGGCATGGTATTGGTCTGCCCCCGGATGTGGCCGCTGACGACCGAAACCGCGCCGAACTCCCCCATGGCGCGCGCATTGCACAGTAGTACGCCGTAAAGCAGGCCCCATTTGATGTTCGGCAAGGTCACCCGGCGGAACGTCTGCAACCCACTTGCGCCGAGAGACGTCGCCGCTTCTTCTTCATCGCGGCCCTGATCGCTCATCAGCGGGATCAGCTCGCGCGCGACGAATGGGAAAGTCACAAACATGGTGGCGAGCACGATGCCGGGGATTGCGAAAATAATCTTGATGTCGTGCTCGCGCAGCCAAGGTCCGAACCATCCCATCATTCCGAACAGCAGCACATAGACGAGACCCGAAATCACCGGGGATACCGAGAAAGGCAGGTCGATCAGCGTGATGAGAAAGCTCTTGCCGCGGAAGTCGAACTTGGAGATGGCCCAAGATGCGGCCAAACCGAAGACCACATTCAGCGGCACCGCAATCCCGGCCGCAATCAGTGTCATTTTGACCGCGGAGAGAGCATCCGGTTCCACGATGGCAGCCAATGCTGTGGAGACGCCGTTCTTCAGAGCCTGCGCGAACACTGTGATCAGTGGAAGCAGTAGGAAGAGGGCAATGAAGAACATGGCGGTGGCTGTCAGCAGCGCGCGGGCCACGGGGTGATCGGCCGTTGCTGCGCGCGGGCGGGGCAGCGCGAATTCTGTCATGGTCGCGTCTGTCATCGCCGTTTCGCCATGAGTGCCTGCAGGCCATTCAGGATCAGCAGAATGAGGAAGGACACGCCGAGCATGACAACACCGACCGAGGCAGCACCTGCATAGTCGAATTCTTCCAGCTTTATGATGATGAGCAGGGGCGCGATCTCCGAACGGAGGGGTAGGTTGCCCGCAATGAAAATCACCGAGCCGTACTCGCCGACAGCGCGGGCGAAAGCCAATGCGGAGCCTGTAATAAGCGCCGGCAGTAGAGCCGGGAACACCACACGACGGAACGTCTGCAAGCGCGACGCGCCCAAGGTGGCGGCGGCTTCTTCATGATCCCGGCTGAGATCGTTCAGCACCGGTTGCAACGTGCGCACGACGAAAGGTAAACCAATGAAGGTAAGGGCGATTACGACGCCCAGCGGGGTGTAGGCCGCCTTGACACCAAGCCACATCAATGGCGCGCCTAACCAGCCGTTCGGCGCGTACAGAGCCGACAGTGCGATGCCGGCGACGGCGGTGGGCAAAGCGAAAGGGAGGTCGACGAGGGCATCTACCAGCCGCTTCCCCGGAAATCGATAGCGTACCAATACCCACGCCACAATCAGCCCGAAGACGGTATTCAGCACGGCGCCAACCGCCGCCGCACCGAACGAGAGTTTCAATGCCGCAAGCACGCGCGGCGCGGTGACTTCCGCGACGAATCCGCTCAAGCCCAACTCCCATGGGCGGATGATCAGCGCCGCCAGGGGAATAAGGACGACGGTGGAAAGGTAGAAGATCGTGAAGCCAAGCGAGAGCCCGAATCCGGGCAGAGCGCTGCGCGTCCGCCACGACGTGGACGGCAGCGCTAGCGCCCCAGCAGAACTCATTTCCCACCCGGCTTGTAGATGTGATCGAACACGCCCCCGTCGGCGAAGTGTGTGGCTTGCGCTTTCTGCCAACCGCCAAAGACCTCATCTACGCTGTAAAGCGGCAGCTTCTTGAGCTCGGGGTGCGAGGCAAGAATCTGCGCATCCCGGGGGCGATAGTGGTTCTTTGCTTCGATCTCCTGCGCTTCCTTCGAGTAGAGGAACTGGAGATAGGCCTCCGCCACCTTGCGGGTTTTGTGCTTGTCGGCATTTTTATCGACCACGGCTACCGGAGGCTCCGCGAGGATGGAAACTGTGGGATAGATGATGTCGAACTTGTCGCGTCCCATCTCGTCCAAAGCGAGATACGCTTCGTTTTCCCAGCAGATCAGGACGTCGCCGATGCCGCGCTCACCGAAGGTGGTAGTGGAGCCGCGCGCGCCGGTATCCAGCACCGGTACGTGCTTGTAGAGCTCCGCAACATAGGCTTTAGCCTTGTCCGCACTGCCTCCCGGCTTCTTCTCTGCATAGGCCCAGGCGGCCAGATATGCCCAGCGTGCGCCGCCAGAGGTCTTGGGATTCGGGACCACGATCTGAATGCCCGGTTTGATCAGGTCGGACCAATCGTGGATCTTCCAGGGATTGCCCTTCCGCACCAGGAACACGATGGTGGACGTATAGGGTGTGCTGTTGTCAGGCAGGCGCTTTTGCCACCCTGCATCCATCAGGTGCCCAATCTTGGCGATCGAGTCGATGTCGTAGGCGAGCGCCAGGGTGACGACGTCGGCATCCAGCCCGTCGATCACGGCGCGAGCCTGCTTGCCCGAACCGCCATGACTCATGTTGACGGTGAGATTGTCTCCGGTTTTTGTTTTCCACTGCGCCGAGAAAGCGGTGTTGATGGCCTTGTACAGTTCGCGGGTGGGATCGTAGCTGACGTTAAGCAGCGTAACGTCTGCCGCGCTCGCCACGCCAGCCGCAAGGACGGCTACAGCGCCCAACAGGCACGCTGAAAGGGTGCGCATGATATTTCTCCGGGTTAAAACGCCATCTGGGCGCGCAATGAAACCGCATCGAGCCGGCCGCCGATGTCGCCGCCACTGGAATTCAGCCGCGAAGCGTCCGTGTGCTGATAATCAAGCATGAAGCGGATGGCGTTGTTGGGATACCAGTTCAACCCGGCCGTCCATATCTTCTGCTCGCCACCGCGGATCGCATCGGGCGCGGCCACTGTGTTGGGGCTGCCGGCATCGAAGTTCAGATCGAGCACGCTGTAGCGGGCGGCCAGTTCCCAGGCACCCCAACCCAGTTTGTCGAAGGAGAACTCATCGGCTGGGGAAGGTGACCCGTAAGCACCGCGTTCCGGGCGGTACGGCTTCGACTCGCCGGTGAGTACCCAACTCGCCTGCATGTACCAGCCGTCGAAGTTTGGATCGGCGAGAGAGCTGTCACGCCGGCTCACATCGTAGTGGAAGTAGCCGCCCTGGCCATAAAGGCTATGCCAATTGCCCGCTGCTTCGAGCCCGTAGGTGAGGATATGGTTGGCATTGAGCGTACCTGTGTCGATGAGACGAATGCCGTTATCGTCGACATTGAGCTCCGGCCGCTCGCGGAAACGAATGGAGTCCGGAGCTTCACGGCCAGCAGCCAGATCGGCGGGCTTGATGACGTAAGTGGAATCCGCACCAACTGCGAAGTTGGTGTCATCTCCCAGATCGAACCGGTATGCCGCGCGGCCAACCAAATTCGACTCTTCGTCGAAGACGCCGGATTCCCCCACCAGGCCGCCGGTGTACGATCCTGCGATAAAGTAGTTGTCGTCATAGGCAAAGATCGTTGCACCCTGCCGCCCGTCCGAGCCGCCGATGCTGCGCTCGAGGTCGACAGGCTGAGCTCGCTCGAGGAAGAGCAGGTCAGCAGCGGAGGTAGAATCCTCGAAGCTTTCCGGCGTAGGATAGGCGCCGACGCGCAGATGAACTGGGGCCAGCCCGTCATACTGCAGGTAGGCGCTGGCGAGTGTGGCGCCTTCCACGCTCGAACCACCGAGGTCGTACAGGAACTCGTATGACCAGTCTTTGTACAGGGTGCCGCTGAGTCCGAGACGCGCGCGCCGGAAGTTGCTGCCGCTGCTGAAGTCAATACCTGGCGGCAGCTTCCCCTGCGAGTAGTAGGCATTGTCGAACTGCAGCAGCGTGCGCAACGAGGCGCTGAAGTTGCCGTCAGCCGTCTTGAAGGTAGGGCGGCCGTTCTTGAATGACACGCTGACGTCCGACTGGCGCTGGGCCTGAATGTCGGCGTACTGGGCCGCCTGAGATCGCTTGAGGTCCTGAACCTCGGCCTCGATCTGAGCTACCTGGGAATCACTGACTTCCGAAGACTGACTCGCTGCCGGCTGGGTCGCTCCGCCGGACATGTTGCTCGCCTGCGCCGTTCCGACCTGGGATCGGAGCCGGTGGATTTCTGCCTGCTGCTCTTCGATCACATGCTCCAAGCGGTCCAGACGCGCTGAGACACTGTCAACCGCATGGCGGAGATGGCGATGCTTTAGGTGGGCATCCTGCGCCACCGCTTGGCTTGCAAACAGAGCCCCAACCGCGGCCCCGATGCACAGCCGCGCATGCAAATTCGCTGAACGCATAGTCCCCTGATCCCTCTAAAAACCGGCCAACGAGAAGGGTGACGAGCCGGCCCCCGCAGCACCCGAATGGCGCTTGTATCTATAATGCCTACTGAGTCAATAGAGAATAAGTGCTAAATATGCAACACCGCTCCCCTGACGCATGGGCCTGCAATTCAGGCGGCGCGGCGGGGGCGGCGCAAGGGCGCGGTAGAGGCGAGGTTGGAGGATTCCAGCACCGCAGCCGTCGCATCGCGGGCGGCCAGCAACACCTTGCGAATCGCGCAGGTCGCTTCGTCCACACAGTCGGCGCAGCGATGATAGGCCGTGGCGCTGACGCAGGGGCTGAGGGCGAGGGGCCCGTCCGTCTGGCGAATGACATCCGCAAACGTGATGTCTTTCGGGGCTCGCCCGAGCATATAGCCGCCCTGGCGGCCGCGAACGCTGCGGACAATTCCCCGGCGCTTTAGATCCAGCAGTATCTGCTCAAGGAACTTGCGTGGCACTTTGGCCTGCGCCGCGATTTCGGAAATCATCATCGGCCGCTCGCCGGAGTGCTCTGACAACACCAGCAGCGCCCGCAAAGCGTACCGCCCTTTTTGGGAAAGCATCGGCCAAACCTTCGAATCCCGATTTGTTCTATCGAAATTTCCTAGGTCTTTCAAGGAATGGCTGGCGACCCCGAGAGGATTCGAACCTCCGGCCTACAGATTAGGAATCTGCCGCTCTATCCTGCTGAGCTACGGGGTCGTTGGGTTTTTATCGTCCCCCTCTTCATTTTCCTCAAGAGGCTTCGCCTATCAGGCGACGTTGCCAATCCTCCAATCAGCCCCGCTGAGATCATCATCTGCGGCTATCTGGTGATGTCGGGCGCAGGCGACACGTTCACGAACACCACCGGGTTTTCGCCGCTCACGCAGGTTTCCAACTCAGCCGCCCTGAATTTGGAATACAAGATCATTTCCGATTTCAGCCAGCAGACCTGTGCGCCTACGCTCGGAACGTCGCGGACGCGGGGTGCGAACGGGCGTGGCTTTCTTCAGGCGCAAGGCTTTCATTCGCTGACTGGTGTTGGGCAGTGAACAATTCCGCCCGAAGCTCATCAAGCCCTTCAATGTCATGTGCACCTGAATTGACGATAGTGTTGAGGATGCTGGGGTCTTCTGGAAGAGAATTATAGCCGAGCACAGATGTGACGTCGCTGATAAAATTGGCGGGGTCAGAAACCAAATCCTCGAAACGAAACGTATGAAACCGCTCTCCGAAAACGTCAGTCCATCGGCGAATGATTGCGCCCAACTGTTGTTGCTGAATCATTGCTGGCTTGGATAGCCACGGGCGAACATCGGCAGCGGTCACTTTGACGTTTAGCGTGGCGAGAAGATCGTCCGTGCTAATCGCAGTGCCAGTCTCGCGCGCATAGATTTCAAACCAATCCATTTCTTCAAAGGGAAGGTGTGAATGCCGGGCACGGAGTGCTTCGATCTTCTCATCGTCAGACCCCGCGATATTCAAAAGTTTTGCCAGATGCAGAGCGAGCGCACGGCCCTTCGGCATGCCAAGGGCGCTTATTACGGCATGGTGTACCGCATGGCTCAGGTCGCGATCGACGGGATTGCGTGAGATGAAGATGACCTTTGCGTTAGGAAGGAACTTGCCAACGGCCGGGGGATCGCGCAGCAGTGCATATCCAGGGCTGATATCTCCGGTTAGGCGATCACCGGCTTGCGAAAAAAGGCCGAAGTACCACGCCGGGTCTTTCCGTTCAGTAAGAACATAATGCCGAAACCATGCCCGTTCGCTCTCGGCAATGCTGCCGCTTTGGACCATTGGCGCGTGCGCCTGAATCTCTTTGAGGATGCTCCTGATCTGGTTTTGCGCGTTGCGGTCACGGGACAGTCGAAGTTCGCGCAGCAGCAGATAGCGCAACTCTTTGACCGGAGGCATCCAGTAACCGGGGCATGTCGCCAACACGCGATACAGCCATGTGGTGCCCGCCTTGGCGGCGCCGATACACAGAAAATCGGGGCGGCGGCCTCGTTCCATTGCTCTACCCTAAAGCGATCTGTGCGTTGCACAAGGTGCGTTAGCGCAATACGAGGGAAACGAAGGCAACTGCAAGACACGGCGGTCTTCCTCGAAGTCTTGCAGAAGGAGAAGCTCGCAGACGCAAAATCCCGGATCGCCCAACAGGCGAGGAGGATATCCGTACCTGCTCGCCAATCCTCCGCAGTAGTTACAGTTTAAGCTGCCAGAGTTGGCGGGCGCTCAAACGAATGATGCGGCGGGTTTCCTCCCAGGAAACACGCGCGATGGCTTCGGCGGGCAAGAACCAGGCGCACTCGGAAACGTCCGAGCCGGCGTGCGGCTCGCCGCGGGTCCAGCGGGCGCTGAAATCGATCAGCACGAAATGCGCGTCCACCGCGCCGTCCGCATCGCGCTCCATGAAATCCACCACATCGATCAGCTCTCCGGTGGCGATCGTCAGCCCGGTCTCTTCCAGCACCTCGCGGGCGAGCGCTTCCATCAAGCGCTCTCCCATCTCGACCCGGCCGCCGGGAATGCTCCATTCGCCAATTCGCGGCGGCTGCCCGCGGCGGACGAGCAGCACCCGCTCCGGCCCCCGCCAAATAACCGCACCCACCGCCACAATCGGCCCCTTCGCCATGCCTGCTGGTTACGCCCGGCAGCCCTTTGAATCCAAGCCGCCCGCCTGTATTGCTGTGGCTCAGGGGTGCGGTAAGGGAGATTGCCGATGAAGCGGCTCGGAGTTCTTGCGGGGGGGCTTGCCATGCTGGCCCTGCCGGCCCATGCGCTGGACAGCGCGCTTAGTCCGCAGGCCAACGCAGCCTTTCTCTCGGCGAACGCCAAGAAGCCGGGGGTGGTGGTTGAGGCGAGCGGGTTGCAGCACCGTCCTATCCATTCGGGCTATGGGAAGCGTCCGCACGCCGCCGATCTCGTCACCGTCAATTACAAGGGCACGCTGATCAACGGAACGGTGTTCGATGCTACGGAACCGGGCCTCCCAGCCCAGTTCACCGTCAACAAGCTCATCCCTGGATGGACGGAGGCTCTGCAGTTGATGCGCGAGGGCGACGAGTGGGAGCTGGTGATTCCGGCCAGCCTTGCTTATGGCGCCCGCGGGGCGGGAGACTCGATCCCGCCCAACCAGACGCTGGTTTTCGACCTGACGCTGATTTCCGTCAGCCCTCCGCCGCCGCCCCCACCGGGCAAGGAGAACCAATAGGATAATCTCCGAAGGGCGTGGGAAAGGCGTATCACTTCGCGCGTTGGAGCTTGGGCAGTAGAGGCTGGATTGCAGGACTACATCAAGCAAGCCGCTGACGTGCTCCGCAAACTTGGCGGGCGCCTCTCTGGCGCCAACGTCCGGCAGGTACTTGCGCTGCTCCTGGTGGTCGCTTCCAGCGTATTGTTCTGGGCGAGCCGCGACTACGCGGTCATTGCGCCTGACTGGGACGGGCAGGTGCGTGGAATCTCCTACGACCCCAGCCATCTTTTTACCGAAAAGCAGCATCGTCATGTCACGCCTGAGCAGATCGACCGTGATATGGCGCAGCTCGCCCAGATCACCGGCAGGGTGCGGACCTATTCGGTGGCGAATGGCCTTGATCGGGTGCCCGAGATCGCCCGCCGTTACGGCCTGACCGTATCCATCGGCTGCTGGATCAGCACCGATCTGGAGGAGAATGCCCGCGAAATCGACAAATGCATTCGTGTCGCCCTGAACAACCGGCGCGTCATTGACCGCGTGTTCGTCGGCAACGAAGCGATGATGTTCGGTTACGTCAGCCCCGAGCAGCTGAACCGGTACATCAGGAAGGTGCGCGAAGCGCTTCCGGCCAGGATCAAGGTCACCACGGCGGAGCCCTGGTCCCAGTGGCTCCTATATCCGGAGATCGCAAAATACGTGGACATCGTATCCGTACACATCATCCCATACTGGGAAGGAATTTCGATCGGCGACTCCCTGGTGTTCGCGCAGCACGCTTACAAGCACGTGCGGGACGTGATTCCAGATAAGCCGATCATCGTGGGGGAAGCCGGTTGGCCATCAGAAGGCCGCACGCGCCGCTTTGCGGAACCGTCTCTCGCGAACGAAGCCTATTTCGTGCGCAGCTTCGTGCAACTCGCGATGCAGAAGGGCTGGGATTACTACATCGTCGAAGCCTACGACCAGCCTTGGAAGGGCGGCATGGGCGGCATGGAAGGCGCCGTCGGTGCCTATTGGGGGCTGTTCGACGCGCAGGGCCATCCCAAATTTGCCTTCGCCGGGATGCTGCGCAATTTCCCGCAGTGGCGAACCTACGCGTTTTTGGCCGGGCTCTTCTCGCTGTTGCTTGGCCTCTTGATCCTCAGCCGCATGCCGCGTGTGCGGCAGCCGGGTTACCTGGTCATGGGGGGCCTCGTGGCGCTGATCACCACGGGATTGCTGGTCCTACTGGACGCAACAACGCTGGAATACATCCAACCCAGCGACATCGCTGTGATCCTGGCGATGGTGCCGCTTATCCTGCTTGCGGGTGCCGTCATTCTCACCGAAGGGATAGAATTGGTGGCAAGTCTCTGGCGCATGGAGCGGCGCACTGTCCCCGCCACTATTCCGCGGCAGCCGCCCCGCGTCTCCATCCATGTTCCGATCTACAGCGAACCACCGGAAATGGTGATCGAGACTTTGAATGCGCTGGCAGGCCTCGACTACGAAAATTTCGAGGTCATCGTCCTCGATAACAACACGCTGGATCCCGCAGTTTGGCGCCCAGTCGAGGCACATTGCGAAACGCTGCGGCCAGACTTCCGGTTCTTCCATCTGGACGGGGTGATGGGGTTCAAGGCGGGCGCGCTGAACGAGGCGCTTGCCCGCACCGATCCAGCCGCCGAATTCATTGCTGTGATCGACAGCGATTACCAAGTCGAGCCGTTCTGGCTACGCCGTTCGCTGCCCTATTTCACTTCACCAGAGGTCGCGCTGGTGCAGGCGCCGCAAGACTACCGGGACAGCGCGAAAAGCACCTTCAAGTCCATGTGCTATGAGGAGTATCGCGGGTTCTTCCACATCGGGATGGTGGAGCGAAACGAAAACGACGCGATTATCCAGCACGGCACCATGACAGTTGTCCGGCGAAGCGCGCTCGAACAGGTGGGCGGCTGGAGCACATGGTGCATTACGGAAGACACGGAATTGGGGCTGAAACTTTTCGAGGCAGGATACGGAGCGGCTTACATTGCAGAAAGTATGGGCAAGGGCCTTACGCCGGACACGTTGAGCGCCTTCATGACGCAGCGCTATCGCTGGGTATATGGTGCGATGCAAATCATGAAGCGTCATGCTGGCGCCATCTTTTTAGGGCGCGAGAAGCTGCATTGGGCGCAGCGCTATCACTTTCTGAGCGGCTGGTTGCCGTGGATCTCCGATGGTTTGGCGCTGGTGATTACCGTCTTGGCGCTGTTCTGGACCTTCCTGCTCAGTGTTGCGCCACGGCATTTCGATGTGCCGATGATGGCGCTCTCCGGCGCAGCGATTGCGCTGTTCGCGGCGAAGACCGTCAAGACACTGCTGCTGTACCCAAAGAAGGTCCGTTCGGGGACGAAGGGGGCGGTCTTTGCCTCCACGGCAGGCCTGGCGCTCACCCACACTGTAGCCAAAGCGGTATGGAGCGGCATCTTCACATCAGGCAAGCCATTCCTGCGTACGCCGAAATGCGAAGATCCAGCATCGCTGGGTCAGGTGCTGCGGCTGGCCTGGCAGGAAACCACTCTGCTGGCGCTGACTGTGGTTGCAATTGCGGGAATAATGATAGGTCGCGGCTTCGACGATCCCGCTGCCGTTCTTTGGATGGCAATGCTCTTCATTCAAAGTCTGCCCTATCTGGCGACGACAGTCACGGCAGCGTTAAGCGCGCGGTCTAACGCCCTTATCGCTGACTCTGCTGTTGTCGTGCCGCTGCCGCTCGCGCCGGGTAAGCCTGATCTGCCCAAAGCGGCTTAATCAGGGCGCAATCACCTTGCCTGGGTTGAGGATGTTGTTCGGATCCAGTGTGTGTTTGACCATCCGCATGACATCCATTTCGTGGAGAGCCTTATAGCGCAGAATTTCCTCCCGCTTCATTAGGCCGATCCCATGCTCTGCGCTGATAGAGCCGCCAAACTCGTGCACGATGTCATGCACAAGGCGGGTGATCTCGTCCCAGCGGGCGAGGAACGCCGCACTGTCACCGCCTTCCGGCACGCTGAAATTAAGATGGATATTGCCATCCCCAAGATGCCCGAAGGGCACTGGCCGCGCACGTGGGACGAGCTTTTCAACCGCCTCGATGCTGCGGGCAAGGAATTCCGGGATAGCTGCAACCGGTACGGAGACGTCGTGCTTAATTGAGCCACCTTCTTTTTTTTGCGCTTCCGAGACGCTGTCCCGCAGGTACCAGAAGCTGGTACGTTGTGCTTCGTTTGCCGCGACTGCCGCGTCGGTAGCGGTGCCGTCCCTTATCGCTTCGGCGAGCGACTGTTCGATCCTGTTGTTCAGTTGCGAGGCGGCCCCGCTGCTTGCTTCGGCCAGCACATACCAGGGAGCGGGCGCGGAAAGTGGATCGCGGGCTTGCGGCATGTGCTTCAGCACCATTTCCAGGGCCATCTGTGACATAAATTCGAAAGCGGAAACCATGCCAGCGCTCGCGGCTTGGAGGCGATGGAGGAGTTCAATTGCCGATTTCACGTTCGGAACCGTGACGAAGGCGGTGACGTGCTCCGCCGGTTTCGGAGCAAGCTTCAATGCAGCCGCCGTGAGGACGCCGAGGGTACCTTCGGAGCCGATGAAGAGTTGCTTCAGATCGTATCCGGTATTGTCCTTCCTCAAGGTTCGGAGCAGGTCGAGCACTCGTCCATCTGCCAGCACCACCTCTAGGCCAAACACTAAGTCCCGCATGTTGCCATAGCGAAGCACATTCACGCCGCCCGCATTGGTGGCAACGTTGCCGCCAATCGTGCAACTGCCTTCAGAGGCCAGGCTGAGCGGAAAGTAGCGATCTGCGGCGTCCGCCACTCGATGTACTTCGGCAAGAACAACGCCGGCTTCTGCAATGATCGACATGCCATCAGCATCCACGCTGCGGATTGCATTCATGCGCGAGAGGCTGAGCAGCACTTCGCCATTCAGGGGGATTTGCCCCCCGACCAAGCCTGTGTTGCCACCCTGCGGGACAAGCGGTGTGCGTGTCGAATAACAGATGCTTAGCAATCGGCTCACTTCCCACGTCGATTGAGGCTTAAGCAGCAGTTGCGAAGAGCCGTGATATTTTCCGCGCCACTCGACCAAATGCGGTGCTATTTCGCGAGGATCCTCGCTGAATCCCCTCGGACCAACGCACTCCTTGAGAGCTGCGAGAACGGCCGGTTCGAGCTTCATGGCGAGTCTCGACGCGCAGCGGCACGGCGCAGCCGATCGTTGATGGCCTCGCCAAGCCCTTCATCAGGAATCGGCATCACCGCGATCTGCGGCGCACCGCTGCCATCCAGCTCGCGCAACATGGCAAAAAGATTTGCCGCAGCTTCCTTGAGATCGCCGGTCGGGCTCAGGTTCCGGACGATGGCGGCGCCAGGCAGAAGATCCATTCCAAAAGCCAGCAATGCATCTCCGGGTTGTACCTTCTGCGCGTTGAGCCGGAGCAGCGCACGGGGCGCATAGTGACTTTCGAGTTGCCCCGGCGATGAAATCCGGCGCGATTGAGGCGTTACCAGAGGGCCGGCAATCTCTTCGATCATTTGCCGTGGTATAGCCCCTGGCCGGAGCAATCTCGGCCGGCCGGAGCCCAAACCGATAACAGTGGATTCGAGCCCTGCCGCGGTTGGCCCCCCATCCAGCACCAACGGGAGCTTATGGCCGAAGTCGTCGGCCACGTGCTGCGCTGTGGTCGGGCTGACGTGACCTGAGCGGTTGGCACTGGGCGCGGCTATGAGAATGCCGCTCGCCTCCAATAGTGCCTGGGCGACGGGATGGGACGGCATTCGAATAGCGACTGTGTCAAGCCCGGCGCTCACCAGAAGCGACAGTTTGGATTGGACGCGGCGCGAGAGGACGAGCGTCAATGCTCCTGGCCAAAATCGCTCTGCAAGCGCGCGCGCCAGCGGTGTGAACTCTGCAACTTTTTCCGCGGCGGAAAAGGTGCGCACATGCACGATTAAAGGGTTAAAGCGCGGCCGCCCTTTTGTTTCGAAGACCGTGGCAACTGCCTTGTCATTCGTGGCGTCGCTTCCTAGTCCGTAAACAGTCTCCGTTGGAAACCCGACCAGTCCGCCTTCGCGGAGGATGTGCGCCGCGCGCTGTACATTTATCGCGCTCGGAGCAACGATGCTGTCCATCATCCGAACTGTACTTCATCCCGGATGCTGTTGCGAGCGGAAGGCCCGCGCCGGATGACATATCCTTCCGGGCATTCTCCTGACCAACGCGGCACCAAGGAAACGCGCGCCAGCGCTCGCGCGTTGCTTCTGGATGGACCTCCCTAGCGCCACCGCCTGATGGCTATTACAGCTCCGGGCGTCCTATCGCGGCCGCTCGCCGATATCGGGGGTACCCCGATTACTGTGGCGGGCCTGATGCTCGCTCTTGCGATCGTCGTGATTTCGTTCACGCTTTCGCGAATTGCTGTTCGGCTGATCGCACGGCTGCGGAACCGCCGGAACCACGGCGGTGCAGCACTCTATATTCTGGAAAAGCTCGCTGGCTACGGCATCGCCATCGTCGGCGTGCTGTTCGCGTTCTCGACTATGGGACTCAACCTCAGCTCACTGGCAGTATTCGCCGGTGCCGTCGGCGTAGGCATTGGCCTGGGTCTTCAGGGCGTCGTCAAGGAATTTGTTTCCGGCATCGTTCTGCTCTTCGGGCGAGAACTGAGGGTTGGCGATTTTGTGGAGCTCCCGACGACTCCCGCGGTGCGTGGTCTGGTCTGGGAAATTGGCGCTCGCGCAACTCGGGTCCGTACAAGTGACAGCCTCGACGTTTTCGTGCCCAACTCACGCTTTATCGAAGAGCGTTTCACCAACTGGACGCTAAAGGGCGATACGCGGCGTATCCATGTGGCGTTCAATGTTGCATCTGACGCAGACAAGGCAAAGGTGCGAGATGTTGTTATAGCAGCGGCGAAAGAGCTCCCGTTCACGTTGCCGGACGAAGGTGCGCGACGAACTCAGGTTTGGATGACGAGTTTTGGCGATTCAGGACTCAACTTCGAACTCGTGGTATGGCCGACCCTCGACGCAGTGAAGCGGCCAGCCGCCATGCAGGCCGCCTACATGTGGGCTATTGACGATGCCCTAAGGGCTGCGCGGATAGAGGTACCGTTCCCGCAGCGCGAGCTACGGATTCGAAGCATATTCGGACGCGAAGGGGATGCCGCCTTGGCAGCGCTTGGGCATGACACAGTTCCACGCAAGTCACCCCCTTCTGAACCTGAGTGCCCCCCGTCCCGTAACGATGCGGCACATGAAACTGTAAGACCAGAAGAGCTACCCCCAGGAAGATCTGGTACTGGGCTGCGAAGTGAGCGCGTCGGCTTCAGTGAATGATCTGCCTGTCACGGATGACAAGTAATGGTCTCAAGATCACAACTGAGAACAAGAGTGCCTCGCGACTTGTGCCGAAAGCGGGTGTGCGTCAGGCAAGGGCGGCGGTTTAGGCGTCCTTGCGAAAGTCGCGGGCTATCCCGGAAAGCTGTATGTAACTGGTGAGAATTATGACGACCGCGCTGGCAAGTACGTTGGGGAGGAGTTCTCGTTCATTCCTGCGCCGCTTGTGAGCGGAGGAACGCACTGGCCGGATCTCGACGAGGACGACTCCCTCCTCGGGAATAACCAGGCACTCGTCTCACAAAATGCCCACCTGTAGACACAAGAAGGGCGCGAGGAGGCCCTCACGCCCGAAGTCTTACGCCAACTTTGGGGAATCACACGCTGTAATACATCTTGAATTCGATCGGATGCGGTGTGTGCTCGAAGGCGTACACTTCCTGCATCTTCAATTCGATGTAGCTGTCGATGAAGTCGTCGTTGAACACGCCGCCCTTCTTTAAGAAGGTGCGATCTCCATCGAGCGACCCCAGGGCCTCGCGCAAGGAGCCGCACACCGTCGGCACTTCCTTCAGCTCCGCAGGCGGCAGCGCATACAAGTCCTTGTCCATCGGATCGCCGGGATGAATCTTGTTCTCGATGCCGTCCAGTCCTGCCATTAGCATTGAGGCATAGGCAAGGTAAGGATTAGCACCCGGATCTGGGAAACGCACTTCCACCCGTTTGGCGTTGGGCGAAGACGCAAATGGAATGCGGCACGACGCTGAACGGTTGCGCGAAGAATAGGCGAGTAGTACCGGCGCTTCGAATCCGGGAATCAGCCGCTTGTAGGAATTGGTGAGCGGATTGGTAAAGGCGTTCAGCGCCTTGGCATGCTTGATGATACCGCCGATATAGTAGAGGCAGGTATCCGACAGATCGGCATAACCAGAGCCGGCGAATAGCGGCTTACCGCTCTTCCAGATCGACTGATGCACATGCATGCCAGAGCCATTGTCGCCCACGATTGGCTTCGGCATGAAAGTCGCGGTCTTCCCGTAGGACGCCGCCACCTGGTGAATAACATATTTGTATAGCTGCATGTTGTCGCCGCACTTCGTCAACGTGTTGAACTTGAAACCAAGTTCGTGCTGCGAGCTCGCCACTTCGTGATGATGCTTCTCCGGCTGGATGCCCATCTCGCCCATGATTGCGAGCATCTCGCCGCGAATATCCTGCGCCGAGTCTACCGGGGGGACAGGAAAATACCCCCCCTTCACGCCGGGGCGATGTCCCAGATTGCCCCCATCGAATTCCTTGCCCGTGTTGTATGAACCCTCCGCTGAATCGACGTAGTAGAACCCTTTGTTTATTTCGGTGCCGAAGCGGACGTCATCGAAGATGAAGAATTCCGCTTCTGGCCCGAAATAGGCGGTGTCGCCCACGCCGGAAGAGGCCATGTAGGTTTCCGCAGCCTTCGCCATGGAACGGGGACAGCGGCCATAGCGCTGGCCGGTGGTCGGCTCCACCACATCGCAGATCAAGGAGAGGGTGGTCTGCGCGAAAAATGGATCGATTACCGCAGTTTCACAATCCGGGACGAGCGTCATGTCGGATTCATTGATGGCCTTCCAGCCGGCAATCGAGGAGCCATCGAACATGGTCCCTTCCGTTAGGAAATCCTCATCCACCAGCGACAGGTCGAAGGTGACGTGCTGCCACTTGCCGCGGGGGTCGGTAAAGCGGAGATCCACGAAGTTGACCTCTTTTTCCTTGATCAACTTCAGAATGGTGCCGGTGTCGGCCATGTTCTTTCCTTCGAGTAATTACGTTCAGATTGCTTCGGCTCCAGTTTCCCCCGTGCGGATACGGATCGCCTCCTGCACGTCCAGCACGAAAATCTTACCGTCCCCGATACGGCCGGTACGCGCCGCCGCCTGGATCGCTTCCAGTGCCGATTGTAGGCGCTCGTCCGGCACGACGACTTCCAACCTTACCTTGGGGAGGAAATCCACCACATATTCAGCGCCACGATAGAGTTCGGTGTGCCCTTTTTGGCGGCCGAAGCCTTTCGCTTCCGTGATGGTGAGACCATGAATGCCCATGTCCTGAAGGGCTTCCTTCACCTCATCGAGCTTGAAGGGCTTGATGATGGCCTCGATCTTTTTCATGCGCGCTCCTCGGGGCGAACCCTTGGCCGCCGGTTCCCCTTACACGGAGTCGGAAGCGGTTCGCCAGCGGCGGGAAGGCGCATCCACAGGGGAATGTGGCGTGATTGAGGCCGACGTTGCAGCAAAACTGATCCTTTGCGAATTTGCGCCATGGCCCACGCCCCAAACCCGGTTTTTTCGAAGCTCCCGACCACCATTTTCACGACCATGTCGGCGCTGGCTGCGCAGCACAGCGCGGTCAATCTGGGACAGGGCTTTCCGGACGAGGATGGGCCGGTTTCGATTCGCCAAGTAGCGGCCAAGGCGCTGGCGGATGGTCCCAATCAGTATCCGCCCATGCGCGGCCTTCCGCAGCTGCGACAGGCAATCTGTGCGCATGCGAAACGGTTCTACGGGATCGAGTTCGATCCAGATGCCAACGTGGTGGTGACCTCCGGCGGCACCGAGGCGCTCACTGCCTCCATCATGGCGCTCGCAGCTCAGGGCGGTGAAGTGCTGCTTATCGAACCGGCTTACGATTCCTATGCTCCTATTGCAGAAGCGGTTGGCGCGCGCGTGAAGACAGTGAAGTTGTCGCCGCCCGATTGGCGGTTGGATGCCGAGGCGATTGCTGCCGCCATCACGCCGGACACCCGCGTGTTGATGCTGAATTCGCCGCTCAACCCGACCGGCCGCGCCTTCACGCGCGATGAATTGCAAGGTGTGTCCCGCGTGCTGGCGCGCTCCAACGCGGTCGCGGTGTGCGATGAAGTTTACGAGCACCTTATTTTCGACCGCCGCGAGCACATTCCGCTCATCACGTTGCCGGGTATGGCGGAGCGGGTGGTGCGAGTAGGCTCGGCGGGCAAGATGTTCTCGCTGACGGGCTGGAAAGTCGGTTGGGTCACAGGGCCGAAAGCGCTGATCGATGTCATCGCAAAAGCGCACCAGTTCATCACCTTCACAACGCCGCCGGCGCTGCAGCTCGGTGTTGCTTACGCGCTCGAGCAAGAGATGGACTTCACGCTGAATCTCACGAAGTCGCTCCAGGCGAACCGCGATTTGCTAGCCCAACGTCTTTCGCACATCGGCTTCGAAATACTGCCGTGTGAAGGCTCCTACTTTCTCACTGTGGGGATTCGCTCCCTCACCAACGAAGGCGACCGCGCTTTCTGCGAGCGGCTCGTGCGCGAAGCTGGCGTGGCGCTAATCCCGCTGTCGGTCTTCTTCAGCAACGGCACGCCGGATCATCTCGTCCGCTTCGCTTTCTGCAAGAAACAAGGAGTCCTAGAACAGGCGCTGCGAAGGCTGGAGCGATTTTTCCGGGTATGAGAGCGACGCTGGATCCGCGCACGCCCATCCTCGTTGGTGGGGGGCAGTTTACGCAGCGCACTGCGCGTGAAGGGAAGCCCCAAGAGAGTCTGTTGCCCATTGAGATGCTGGTGAAGGCGGCGCGGCTGGCGCTTGCCGATAGCGAGGTGGGTGAGAAGCTCGTACGGGAGATCGACACGGTTGCCGTGGTGCGTTTCACCGCGGATTCGCCAGGCGAGCAGGGCCGGCTACCGAAACGGATGTTCCGCAATCCGCCGGGCGCGATCGCCAAGCATCTCGGCATCGTGCCGCGCCGTACCTTCTACACCGCAACCGGCGGCAACACGCCACAATGGCTGGTGAACTGCACGGCGGAAGAGATCGCCAATGGCGACTGCGAAGCGGCGCTGCTCGCCGGCGCCGAATACCTCGCCACATGGATGGCCGCGCTGAAGCACGGGATCAATCTCGGCTGGACCGAAGGCGTGGATACAGATACCGGCGACGATCCGGAAGAGATAGGCGACGCACGGCCAGGCACCAGCGATTACGAGCAGCGCTACGGTCTCCAGTTTCCGGTAAACACCTACCCGCTGTTCGAGAACGCTATCCGATGCAAAAAGGGCCACACGCCAGAGGCGCACCTTAAATGGCTGGGTGAATTCTTCTCGCCGTTCTCAAAGGTGGCTGCGGAGAATCCGCATGCGTGGTTTCCCAAATCTCGTTCGCCTCAGGAAATCTCGACCCCGGCGAAGAACAACCGTTTCGTTGGCTTTCCATATACCAAATATCTCTGCGCCGTGATCGCCGTGGACATGGCAGCCGCCGTGGTGATGACGAGCGTGGGCAAGGCCCGCGAACTCGGCATTCCCCAATCGAAGTGGGTGTTCCTGCACGGCTGCGCTGACGCCAACGATCTGTGGCATGTGACGGAGCGCGTGAATTACCATTCCTCGCCCGCTATTCGCGAAATGGGCAAGCGCGCCTTCGCGATGGCAAACATTCAGGCATCTGACCTGCGTTTCATCGACCTCTATTCCTGCTTTCCATCTGCCGTGGAAATTGCCTGCGCCGAACTGGGCATTGCGGAAGACGATCCGCGCGGGCTGACCATCACCGGCGGGTTGCCGTATTTCGGCGGACCCGGCAACAACTATGTCATGCACTCCATCGTCACGATGATGGAGAAGCTGCGGGCGAAACCTGGGGCGTACGGACTCTGCACCGGCAACGGCTGGTATGTGACGAAGCACTCTGTGGGAATCTATTCGGCGACTCCTTTTGAGGGCCCGTGGCAGCGTGAAGACCCCAAATCCTATCAGCGCGAGTTGGATGCAGTAGCGCATCCGCAGTTCATCGAACAGCCGAATGGCCGCGCTACCGTCGAAACCTACACCGTGGTCACCGATCGCAGGGGCAAACGCTTCGGCATCGTCATCGGCCGTGACGAACAGAACTGCCGCTTCCTCGCGCACACGCCCAATGATGAAGGGAGCCTCGATCGCATGATGCGCGAAGACATTCTCGGCCGTGCGGGCGAAGTGACGGCGGGCACAGAAACCAATCTTTTCCAGTTTGGCAGATGAACGAGATGAAGGACGTACGACTACGACATAGGAGCATGGGGTGCGTTCGATTCTGATCGGTTTCGCGATAATCCTTGCCGTAGGCGCCGTCATTTTGGTCGCGCGGCTGTCCTTCTCCCTCCGCGAGGCAAGCGCGCAGGACAAGCAGATGGCGGCGGCTTTTGTCCCCAAATCAACCAACAAGACTTTGGTTGTCGTGCGAGGCTGGTCGCGTGACGAACTGGACAAAATTCTATCGTATTTCCTATCCAGTTACGAACTGCCGCAGTCGACTCTGGAAGTCTCCAGTCGATCGGACAACACGCTCGTTCTAACGTTTCCGAACGACATCCCGCCGAAGTTTTTGTACTTTCTGGTCAACTACATTCAATATCCGAAAGAGTTTTATTTGACGCATCGGTCCATCGGCGTGATCGCGCACGTCATTCTGGGTCCGGCCTTTGGTATTCCCGACAATGCGCTCGCTGGTAAGAGCGCTGATGTTTATGTGCCCTCCAATGACGCAGATTACGACTTGGTCTATGCGCGCGTTGAGACCGGACAAGCCTATCAAATATCGTTCACCGATCTGATTTGGCGGCCGGTCGCCGACCCACGGGTGCCATCGACGATTTCGGGTCTGTAGGATGCCCCTGATTTACATGGTGCGGCACGGGCGCGCGGAAGCCGGGTTCGGCGAGGCGCACGATCCGGGACTGGACGATGTTGGGCGAAAGCAGGCGGAAGCTGTGGCGCGGGAACTGGCACCGCTCGGGCCATTGCCGATCCTGACCAGCCCCCTCAGGCGCACGCGCGAAACCGCAGCGCCGCTCGCGAAGCTGTGGAATATCCAACCGATCATCGAAGAGGCAGTGGCGGAAATTCCATCTCCGACGGACGATCTGCGTGAGCGGGTGGCCTGGCTGCGAGAATTCATGGGGGGCTCCTGGCGCAGCGCGACTCCGGCGCTGGCGCAATGGCGCGAAAGCGTGCTCGATGCGCTGATTGCGATCCGGGCGGACACCGTGATCGTCTCCCACTTCATCGCCGTCAATGTCGCGGCTGGTTTTGCTTTGAACGATGATCGGGTCGTGGTCTTCTCCCCGGACAATTGCTCCGTCACGGTATTCGAGAACGAGGGCGGTGCGCTGCGCCTCGTCGAAAAGGGCCGCGAAGCGCCGCTGACGAAGGTGAATTGATGCGCGAACCGCACGAACTTACCGCAGCAGAGCTTTCCTCGGCATTCAGCGGTCGTGAGCTGTCGCCTGTAGAAGTGACGGAAGGCTGTCTCGGGCGCATCGAGGCGTTGGATGCCGAAATCAATACCTTCTGCTTGGTAGATGCGAACACGGCGCGCAAACAAGCAGAAGACTCTGAACAGCGCTGGATGGAAGGCGCGCCGCTGTCGCCGCTCGATGGCGTGCCCGTCGCCATCAAGGACTTGCTGCTGACACGCGGTTGGCCCACGCGCCGAGGCTCGCTCACCGTGGATCCCAAAGGTCTGTGGACGAAGGATGCGCCAACCGTCGCGCGGCTGCGCGAAGCCGGCGCTGTGTTGATCGGCAAAACCACCACGCCCGAATTCGGCTGGAAGGGCACCACGGATTCTCCGCTCACCGGCGTCACGCGCAATCCGTGGAACAAGCAGAAGACGCCGGGGGGGTCTTCCGGCGGCTCGGCAGCGGCGTTGGCCGCCCGCTTCGCGCCGCTGGCATTGGGCACCGATGGCGGCGGCTCTATCCGCATCCCGGCAAGCTTCTGCGGCGTGTTCGGATTAAAGCCCAGCTTCGGCCGCGTGCCGGCGTATCCACTATCGCCCTTCGGCACGGTGGCACATGTCGGCCCCATGAGCCGCACGGTGCTCGACTCTGCCATGCTATTGAACGTGATCGCCAAGCCCGACGCGCGCGACTGGCACGCGCTACCCTACCAGCCGACCGACTATGCGGCGGAACTGGAATCGGGCGTCAAGGGCAAACGCATCGCCTTTAGTCCACGCCTCGGTCATGTGCAGCGAATTGCACCCCAAGTGGAAGACCTGGTCGCAGCGGCTGCGAAGCGCTTCGAAGAACTCGGCGCGCATGTGGAGCAGGTTGATCCGCCGGGCGGCGATGTGAGCGATCTCTTCAAGACCTTGTGGTGGGCCAGCGCCGGACTCCTGCTCGGCAATTTGCCGGAGGACAAGAAGGCGCAGGTCGATCCCGGCCTGCGCCAGATAGCAGAAGAAGGAACGCGCTTTCCATTGAAAGCATATCTCGACGCCAATGCTGCGCGCGGGCGCTATGGCAGCGCGATGCGGCAGTTCATGGAGCAGTATGATTTTCTCCTCACGCCATCGGTAGCAACGACCGCTTTCGATGTTGGGCAGATTTCTCCGCTGGACGAAGACGGCAATGCCTGGATGAACTGGACACCGTTCAGCTTCCCGTTCAACCTCACGCAGCAGCCGGCCGCGAGCATTCCGTGCGGCTTTACCCGCGAGGGCTTGCCGGTGGGTTTGCAGATCGTGGGCCGCATGTTCGACGATGCCGGTGTACTGGCCGCTGCAGCGGCGTATGAACTCGCCGATCCGCAGTTCGGCAATACGCCTCCGGGTTTCTGATAGAGTTGATGCATGGCCAAGGAAATCCTCACAGTCGCGCAATGTTATGAGGCGGACCGCTACGCCGCCGTGCAGGGCGTGCCGTCACTCACCTTGATGGAGAATGCGGGCCGTGCCGTGGCCGATGCGGTTGTCGCATGCCACGTGCGCAGAAAGGCGGTGGTGCTGTGCGGACCTGGCAACAATGGCGGCGACGGGTTCGTGGCCGCCCGGCATCTGGTCGCTTTCGGCTGGGCGGTGCAGGTTGCACTGCTTGGCACGCGCGAGGCGCTGAAGGGCGATGCAGCGGAAATGGCGAAGCGCTGGGAAGGTGAAGTCGTGCCGCTGGCGCCAGAGGTGCTGCAGGACACCACGGTGGTGGTTGATGCGCTCTTCGGCGCCGGGCTGACGCGGCCGCTAGAGGGCAGGGCGGCGGAGATCGTCCGCCTGCTGAACAACTCCGATCTGCCGGTGGTTGCTGTCGATGTGCCGAGCGGGTTGCATGGCGATCTCGCGCGCGGCCTGGACGATGTTGTGGTCGAAGCAGACGCGACAGTCACTTTCTTCCGCAAAAAGCCCGCGCACGTGCTGAGACCCGGCGCGCAGACGTGCGGCGATGTGATTGTTGCGGACATCGGCATCCCGGCAGCCGCGCTAGGCTCGATCAAACCAAACACCTTCGAGAACGGGCCGGAGCTGTGGGGTAGCCAGTACCCTTGGCCGCAGCCGTCGGGCCACAAATACGCCCGCGGCCACTGCGTGGTGGTGAGCGGACCTGCCCATGCAACTGGCGCAGCCCGGCTGGCTGCGCGCGCCGCTTTGCGCATTGGCGCGGGGTTGGTGAGTGTCGCAAGCCCGTTAGATGCGGTAGCGGTCAATTCCGCGCAGCTTACGGCGATCATGGTCAAGCCCTTTTCCGGGGAGGAAGGGCTGTCGGAGTTGCTCTCGGACAAGCGCCTGAATGCGGTGGTGATCGGGCCCGGTGCTGGCGTTGGAGAATCGACCCGGAAGCTCGTGCAGGCCGCCTTGCTTGCGCCCTGCGTTCTGGATGCGGACGCGTTGACCTCATTCCAGGCTGATCCCGGCGGACTTTTTATTTTACTCACCCCTGACAATGTGCTCACGCCCCACGAAGGGGAATTCGAAAGGATTTTTGCGGGGTTGCTCCAAAGATCTCAGAATAAGATTGAGGCCGCAAGGGAGGCCGCTGCCGTTGCAGGCTGTGTCGTTCTTCTCAAAGGATCGGATACTGTCATCGCCGCGCCAGATGGCCGCGCCATCGTTAACAGCCATGCGCCAGCAACACTGGCGACAGCCGGTTCAGGCGACGTGCTTTCCGGTTTCATCGGTGGTCTGATGGCGCAACATCTTGATTCATACAAGGCAGCCGCGGCGGCAGCGTGGCTGCATGGGAAGGCAGCGCTAAGGTTCGGGCCAGGTCTCATTTCGGAGGACCTGCCGGAACTGCTCCCGGCGGCGCTCTCCGCGCTGAGGGAAGAACTCGATGAGCGAAATTTCCATCCGCCGGGCAGAGCCGCGTGATCTCTCCGCTTTGCTCGACATTTACAATTACTACGTCCTCAACACGCCCATCACCTTCGACATCGAGCCGCGCACCATGGCGCAACGCCAGGAATGGCTGGAGCAGTTCGCGCCGAGCGGCCGCTATCAGTGCTTTGTCGCGAGTGTGGGCGGAAAAGTGATCGGCTGGGCCTGCTCGACCAAATTCAAGGAGCGGGAGGCTTATGCCACGTCAGTGCAAACCAGTGTCTATTGCGCGCCGGCTTTTACTGGCCGCGGAGTGGGCCGGCAATTATACGCAACGCTTTTCGAAGCGCTACATGGCGCAGACATTCATCGCGCCTATGGCGGCATCACTCTGCCGAATGAAGCTTCGGTCGGACTTCATCTGGCACTGGGGTTCCGCCACATCGGCACGCAAACTGAAGTGGGCCGCAAGTTCGGCAAATACTGGCACGTGGCGCTGTACGAGCGCGCGCACTCAGCGCCTTAAGCCTCCATGAGTTCGTGTGGCACCGAAGGATACTCCGTCAGCACGGAGCCCAAGGTCCGCATCAATGGGCCCAGGAAGGGCTTGAAATTTCGCCAGTAATCCACCGCCTCTCCCGAAATCGGGCGGCGTACCTGCTCGGAACTGGGTGTGAGTACGGTCCGCTTCGTCTCATAGAAGCGCAAGCATTGTTCCTCGAAGGGCAAGCCAAGGTAGTCGAACAGTCTGCGCGTTTGCGTCTCCTGATCGGTGACCATGTCTTCGTAGATGACGCGGTGAACTTTGCCCGGCAGAACGCGATTGAAGTGCGCCATCAGTTCCACGTAATCGCGATAATTGTGTCCCAGTTCGGTTATACGAAGCCTGCCTTTCACGCTGTAGAGCTTGAAGGTGGAAAGGCAGCTGGCTGCTGGGTTCCTCCTCGCGTCGATGATTTTGGCGTTCGGCAAGATCAAGTGAATCATACCGGTGAACAGAAAATTGTCCGGCTTCTTGTCGATGAAGAACGGACGCTCTGTTTTGCGGTGAATGCGTGCGCTTTCCAGATATTCCTCTCCGAGCGCTTCCAGTTCTGCCGGCCCCATCGCCGCAAGCGCCGCGAGTGCATCCGTGTCGAGCACAATCCCGCGGCCCTGCCGCCGGGCGAGCCGCTTTGCGATGTTGCTGAGGTAGGGAAGCTCTGCCGTGCCCTCGATGGCAGAGTGGCTCGATAAAATCTGCTCTACCAGCGTCGATCCCGACCGCGGACGGCCCAAGACGAAGATCGGATCTGCTTTCTTGCAGCCCCAGCCCGCGCGGCTGCTCAACAACGCGGGCGTGTAGAGCGCCTTGTTAGCCCTGACCGCGGCCGTTAGCGCATCCGGATTGTAATTGGATTCAAGGCGCATGGCGGCATTCGCCTTTGCGTATTGCTCCCAGGAGCGCGCGTACTCTCTCTGGTCCTCGTAAGCCTTGCCGAGGGCGAACTGAAAACCGGCACGATCTGCCGGCGAAAGATCTGCGAGCCGGAGTTGCTCGTGCATCGCCGCGATCTCCGAACGATCGAAGCGGAAAGTCTTCAGATTGGCCAAACTCCAGTATGCCTGTCCGTACGACGGACGACAGGCAATTGCTCGGCGGTAGGCCGCGATGCTCTCCTGCTGCGAACCCGTCACGCGGAGCGCATCTCCGTAGTTCACCCAAGACTCTGCGCGATCGGGGTTTTCCTTCGCCAAGGCTGCCCACATCGCCAGCGATTTCTCGTTCTCTCCCGTCAGAGCAAGGAGACGGGCCTTCATCTGGCGGAAATGCGGATTGCCAGGGTCCTCAGCAAGTAAACGGTCAAGCTCGGCTAGCGCGGCAGCATACCGGTTCATATCTCCAAGTTGCCGTGCATACTCCGAGCGCGCAGCCGTGAAGTCCGGGGCGGCGGCAAGGCACTGCTCCAGCAATTCGAGCGCTTCTTCGCACCTGTCGAGGCGATAGAGAGCACGCGCCCTCAGGAACAGCGCATCCGGGTCCCCGGGACTCTTAGAGAGATAACTAGTGAGGGCCTTCTCGGCCTGTGCGACCGCTCCTTCCCGCATCTCCGCCACGATTTGGCGCAAATGTGGGTCGGTCAATGGCCGCTTTTTTCCAAGCTGCGCGGCGGCTTGGATGAATGGGTCACTCTCAGTTGCGGCCCTCTCAGAACTCAGTGGCTGTCTTTGCCAAGCAAGGCGAACGCAAGGTCAAGGTTCGAGCCGGTGCATAGTGATAATGGGCGGAATCTTTGAAGGCACTTGGGATCCTTGGTGACCATTCCGCCACCATACCACCAGCCCGCAGACGTATCGTTGGCGACTGTGCTATTGGCCGTCCAGGCCCAATAGCCGCTCAGGAACGGTCCGGTCATGTTGGCCTGCACGGTGAGCCAGTACCGGCCGGCCGGCAGCGAAACCGGGCAGGTTTTGCTATCGAGCTTGATCTGGAACACGCCTGTGTCCAGCCCAGAGACAGGGATCAGATTATCGCATTCCGCCACTTTGGAGTTCTTGTCTGGCCAGCCTTTGTTCTGCTTGTTGTCGTTCCAGACGATAACGTTCACCGAGGTGGCCGGACCCGACTCGATATAGTAAAAGCCGCTCACATCCACTCCCGAAACTTTCCAGGTATGCCCATCAGGGACGACGAAATCGTCCGCCAGGTATTCGTCGTATTGCGGGTAGGAGCTCATAGCTTGCGAGAAGAAGCCGTATCCCGTGTCGCCGATATTCTGGTCGTATAGGGTCGCTGTTCCTTTCGGCGGAGCATGGACCGCGCGCTGAGCCGTTCCGTGCGCGCCCAGGGCCGACAGGGTAAGATGCTCGATAGTGGCGTAGCTGCCGCTGGTCAGGGCCACCGCCGCAGCGCCGCCCAGTAGGAGCGTCTTCATCCTGAAACTCCTGTACGTTCGCGCCGGGAATTCGGCCGCCAGCTAGCGAACGTAACGGCGCCGGTTCGGCCGCGCAAGCAACAGGCCAGATGAGCAGGGGGAGTATCGAATGCACTTGCGGACAGCGGGCCTCCCAAGGACAGAGGTGACCGGGCCAACCACCGGTTTCACTGGCGGTGCAGCAACGTCCCTGCTATACGGCGCGGCCTTTCGGTGGGGTTAGACCGCACGCGGGCGTGGCGGAACTGGTAGACGCGCTGGATTTAGGTTCCAGTGACGCAAGTCGTGGGGGTTCAAGTCCCTCCGCCCGCACCAGGCTGCGGAAGAGCAAGTACGACACTGGCAGGCAGGCGATCAGGATTGAACGGGACAGAAGATGCAGATTACCGAAACTATTTCCGAAGCCTTGCACCGGGAATTCAAGGTGCTAGTTCCCCGCGGTGACCTTGATGCCAAGCTGACCGGCCGCCTGGAAGAGATGAAGCCCAAGGTGCACTTGAAGGGCTTTCGCCCCGGGAAAGCGCCCGTTTCATTCCTGAAGAAGTCGTTCGGCAAGTCCATGATGGGCGAGATTGTGGACGAGGCCGTCAACGAGTCCAGCAAGCGCGCGCTAGAGGATAATGGTCTGAAGCCAGCGTCTCCACCTCGCGTTCAGTTAGGGAGCGATATGGAGGACGTGGCCCGGGGCCAATCCGACCTCGAGTTCACCCTTGCCGTCGACCTGATGCCGGACTTCGAGCCGACAGAACTCACCATGCTTCAGGTGCAGCGGCTGGTTTCCACGGTTGCTGACAGCGATGTCGACGAGGCGGTGAACCGCCTGGCTGAACAGTCACGTACCTATTCTCCCCGGGCCGAAGGAGAAGCCGAGAGCGGGGATGCGGTCGTGATAGACTTTGTCGGCCGCGTGGATGGAGAGGAGTTTGCTGGCGGCAAGGCAGAGGATTTCAATCTTGTGCTGGGTTCGGGCCAGTTGGTGGCCGGCTTCGAGGATCAGCTGATTGGCGCCAAGGCGGCAGATGTGCGGGATGTCAATATCACCTTCCCGGCGGACTACCCCGAGGCGAAGCTTGCCGGCAAGGATGCTGTGTTCAGCGTGACCGTGAAAGAAATCAAAAAGCCGGATCCCATCACAGTCGACGATGACACCGCGAAGAAGCTAGGTCTCGAGTCGTTGAGCATGCTCCGCGAGCGCGTACGCGATCAGATGCGGCAGGACTATAACCGCGCCAGCCGCATGCACCTGAAGCGGCGCATTCTCGATGCCTTGGATTCGGCACATTCTTTCCCGCTTCCCTCCGGCATGGTGGAGCAGGAGTTCGAGGGAATATGGCAGGCCGTTCAAGCGGAACTTGCGCGCGAGGGCGCAGGCGCGGATGAAGAGGGAAAGAGCGAAGAGGAGCTCAAGAAGGAGTATCACGACATCGCCGAACGGCGGGTTCGTCTTGGGCTGGTGCTGGCCAAGATCGGCGAGCAGAACGGCCTGCAGGTGTCCCCGGAAGAGGTAAACCGGGCTGCGGCGGCGCGCGCACGCCAATACGCCATGCAAAGTCAGCAGAATCCGTCGCAGGCGATCAGCGAGCAACAGGCCTACAAGATGCTGGTGGAGAATCCTCAGGCGATGGCGGAAATACGTGCGCCGCTCTTTGAGGAGAAGGTGGTGGATTTCATTGCCGAGCTCGCGCAGATCGAAGATGTGCCGGTGGATCGCGAGACGCTGTTCCTCGATCCGGACGCGGCCGAAGAGAAGCTGAAAGCCGCGTGAGTCCTCCTCGACAGTAGCCATAACGCCGACTACATGTGAGTCCATGAAGGATCCGCACGACGTTTATATGAACACGCTAGTGCCGATGGTGGTCGAACAGACCGCCCGCGGCGAACGCGCATATGACATCTACTCCCGGCTGCTGCGGGAACGCATCGTCTTCATCACCGGCGGGGTGGATGACTATGTCGCCAGCCTGATCACCGCACAGCTGCTCTTTCTTGAGGCCGAGAACCCCAAGAAGGAGATCGCGATGTACATCAATTCGCCGGGTGGATACGTCACCGCCGGCATGGCCATCTACGACACCATGCAGTACATCCGGCCTGGCATTCAGACGTTGTGCGTGGGCCAGGCCGCCTCGGCGGCGTCGCTGCTGCTCTGCGCCGGCCGCAAAGGTGAACGCTTCTGCCTCCCCAATTCCCGCATTCTCGTGCATCAGCCCTCGGCCTCCTACTACGGGCAAGCGGCCGACATCGCTCGCCACGCGCAAGAGATCGTCAAACTAAAGCGGCGGCTGAACGAGATATATGCCACACATACGGGCCAAACCGTTGAAGCAGTTGAAAAAGCGCTCGATCGGGATACATACATGACCGCCGAGGAGGCGCGGGCTTTCGGGCTTGTGGACCAAGTCTTGACGCGCCGCTCCGAACTGGGCGAGATGTCCTAAGTGGCTGGCGCGCAACGAAATTGCCTAAAATCGGCCCGATTAAACAAATCTTGATCGGCTCATCGCTATCGTGGTCGTATGCTGATGGGCGTGAACCGAATCACCCCTGGCGTGGTTCCTGCACAAAGGACCTGACCGGGGAGTGGCCGGGAAGGCGAAAGTCTCAGGAGAGCCATGAGTAAGGCGAGCGGCGGCGAAAACAAGAACACGCTCTATTGTTCCTTCTGCGGCAAGAGCCAGCACGAAGTGCGCAAGCTGATCGCCGGGCCTACGGTCTTCATCTGCGACGAGTGCGTCGAACTCTGTATGGAAATCATTCGGGAGGAGAACAAGACCTCCCTAATGAAATCGCGCGAGGGCGTGCCCACACCGGGCGAGATTTATAAGGTGCTCGACGATTACGTTGTTGGCCAGCAGCACGCGAAGAAGGTTCTCAGCGTCGCCGTCCATAATCACTACAAGCGGATCAATGCGAGTGCGAAGAATGCGGACGTGGAGCTCGCCAAATCCAACATCCTGCTGATCGGCCCCACCGGCTGCGGCAAGACCCTGCTCGCACAAACCCTGGCACGCATTCTCGATGTGCCCTTCACTATGGCGGACGCCACGACCCTGACCGAAGCCGGTTACGTCGGGGAGGATGTGGAGAACATTATCCTGAAGCTGCTCCAGGCTGCCGACTACAATGTCGAGCGAGCGCAGCGCGGAATCGTCTACATCGACGAAGTCGATAAGATTTCCCGCAAGTCCGACAATCCGTCCATAACGCGCGACGTCTCTGGCGAAGGCGTCCAGCAGGCGCTGCTCAAGATCATGGAAGGCACCGTGGCCTCTGTGCCTCCGCAGGGAGGCCGCAAGCACCCGCAGCAAGAATTTCTGCAGGTAGATACGACCAACATCCTCTTCATTTGTGGCGGAGCTTTCGCGGGCTTGGAGAAGATCATTTCGCAACGGACTCATGGGACCAGCATGGGCTTCGGCGCGACCGTGCGCGCGGCGGACGAGCGCGGTACAGGCGAAGTGCTGCGGGAAGTCGAGCCTGAAGACTTGCTGAAATTTGGGTTGATTCCGGAATTCATCGGCCGCCTGCCGGTGCTTGCGACCTTGGGCGACCTCTCTGAGCAGGCGCTCGTCGAGATTCTCACCCGGCCGAAGAACGCGCTCGCCAAGCAGTATCAGCGCATGTTCGAGATGGAAGGGGTGAAACTGCGCTTCCAGGAAGAGGCGCTGAAGGCCATTGCGCGCAAGGCGATCGCGCGCAAGACGGGTGCCCGCGGCCTTCGTTCGATCATGGAGGGCATACTGCTTGAGACCATGTTCGAGCTTCCGACCATGAATGGCGTTCAGGAAGTTGTCTTGACCGCGGATGTCGTTGAGGGTCGCTCACGGCCGCTTTACACCTATTCTGACAAAGCGCCGCGCGAGCAGACGGCGAGTTGAAGGTCTGACTTCCCACCTGAAAGAAGGGCTATTGAGGGATCAACTGAGAAGGTTCCCTCTTGATTTCACAGCCCATACGATCGGCTGTTCAGCCCGGCTTGCATTTCCTGTCGATGAAATGCCACGCGGCTGACCGGGCCACAACCTATCAGGGTTAACGCCTTGAAAGTGGGTGGTTAGGGGGCCACGTTACCTACACAGAGTCGGCCCCTTTGGGGAACTCAGAGCAACAGCCGTAGGCCTATTTGGGTTACGGTGATCACCCGGGCAAAATGCCCCCGGCAGGAGAAAGTAATGTCAGATGAAGTTGTGAGTAAGAGTGAAACGGGCGGCCATCTGGCGCCAGTGCTTCCGCTGCGCGATATCGTTGTGTTTCCCCATATGATCGTTCCTCTCTTTGTGGGCCGGGAGAAGTCCGTTCGCGCGCTCGAAGAGGTCATGAACGATGAAAAACAGATTTTGTTGCTAACCCAAAAGAATGCTGCCGACGACGATCCTGCCGCCGATGGCCTGCATCGCGTAGGCACACTGGCGACGGTGTTGCAGCTTCTAAAGTTGCCCGATCAAACCGTTCGCGTCTTGGTAGAGGGAAAGAGCCGCGCCAGGGTGACCGGTTTTGTGCCTCGCACCGATTTTTTTCAGGCGGTGATTGAAAAGATCGGAGATACCGGGGGAGAGGTTCGCGAAACCGAGGCATTGATCCGCTCAGTCAAGTCGAATTTCGAGAACTACATCAAATTGAATAAGAAGGTACCGGCGGAGACGCTCGCGAGCGTGGCGCAGATCGACGATCCTGCAAAGCTCGCCGATACGGTTGCCTCGCATCTTTCAGTAAAGATCGCTGACCGCCAGGCGCTGCTCGAAACATTAAATGCTAGCGAGCGCCTGGAGAAAGTTCTTGGACTGATCGAGGGCGAGATCGGCGTTCTTCAGGTCGAACGCAAGATTCGCACCCGCGTGAAGCGTCAGATGGAGAAGACGCAGCGCGAATACTATTTGAACGAGCAGCTGAAGGCCATCCAAAAGGAACTGGGCGAGGGCGAGGAGGGCCGCGACGAGCTCAACGAGCTTGAGGAGCGCATTCGCAAGACGAAGCTTTCCAAGGAGGCGCGCGAAAAGGCGGGCGCTGAGTTGAAGAAACTGCGCAGCATGAGCCCCATGTCTGCGGAAGCGACGGTCGTGCGCAATTACCTCGATTGGCTGCTATCGCTGCCTTGGGGCAAGAAGTCGAAGGTCAAGAAGGATCTCAAACTCGCCGAGGACATCCTCAACGAGGATCACTACGGCCTTGAGAAAGTGAAGGAACGAATTCTCGAATATCTCGCCGTGCAGCAACGCGCCGGCAAGATGAAGGGGCCGATCCTTTGCCTGGTGGGGCCTCCCGGTGTTGGTAAGACTTCACTGGGAAAATCCATCGCGCGGGCAACCGGCAGGGAGTTCGTCCGCATGAGTCTCGGCGGTGTGCGAGACGAAGCGGAAATTCGCGGCCACCGCCGTACCTATATCGGCTCGATGCCGGGCAAGATCATCCAGTCGATGAAGAAGGCAAAGGCCGCCAACCCTCTCTTCCTGCTCGATGAAATCGACAAGTTGGGTGCCGACTGGCGCGGCGATCCCTCGAGCGCTCTGCTGGAAGTGCTGGATCCTGAGCAGAACCACACTTTCAACGATCATTATTTGGAAGTGGACTTCGACCTTTCCGACGTAATGTTCATCACCACGGCCAACACGCTGCACATGCCGCAGCCTTTGATGGACCGCATGGAGATCATTCGCATTCCTGGCTACACCGAGGATGAGAAGGTCGAAATCGCCAAGCGCCACCTGATTCCAAAGGAAACGGCGGCGCACGGGCTTAAGCCGGAGGAGTGGAGGATTACCGATGAGGCCCTTCGGCATCTGATACGATACTACACGCGCGAGGCTGGCGTGCGGAACCTGGAAAGGGAAATTGCGACGCTCACGCGGAAGGCTGTGAAGGAGATCGTGTCAGGAAAGGCCACCGCCATAGAGGTTACGCCTGAGAACCTGGGTGCCTATGCCGGCGTGAGGAAATTCCGCTATGGGGAGATGGAGAGCGAGGACCAGGTCGGCGTGGTGACGGGCCTTGCCTGGACGGAAGTTGGTGGCGAAACGCTTCAGATAGAGTCCGTTATGCTGCCGGGCAAGGGCCGGATGCAGACGACGGGCAAGCTCGGCGACGTCATGAAAGAATCGATCGATGCAGCGCGCTCCTATGTGCGCTCTAAGGCCACGAGTTTCGGCATCAAGCCTCCGACGTTCGACAACAAGGATATTCACGTGCACGTTCCGGAAGGCGCGACGCCCAAGGACGGACCGTCGGCTGGCGTGGCGATGGCGACATCGATCATCTCCGTCATCACCGGCATTCCCGTGCGACGCGACGTGGCGATGACCGGCGAGGTGACCTTGCGCGGCAGGGTACTGCCGATCGGCGGGCTCAAGGAGAAGCTGCTTGCAGCCCTCCGTGCCGGGCTCAAGACCGTGATCATTCCGGCGGACAATGAGAAAGACTTGGCCGACATCCCGGAGAACGTGAAGTCCGGGCTGACTATCGTGCCGGTCAAGAACGTGGAAGAGGTGCTGAAGGTCGCGCTGGCGCGGGAACCGGAGCCCATCAATTGGGAAGACCCGGAGCTCGTGCCCCCACCGGCAGTCCGCCCACCGGAGAGCGATCCCGTCGTCACCCACTGAACGGCGAACGGGACCGAGAAGGGCCGCCCACTGGCGGCCTTTTTCTTTGCGTCTCAATTGCTTGTGGTGCGGGGGAGGGCTGCGGCCCAGGAAAACCGCTGATTCGCTGGATTTCTGCTTTGACGGCGGGAGAGCACCCCCCTACATTCGAGTTCCGGACTCGCCCAAAGGAGCCTTCCCTCATGAACAAGAACGAGCTTACGCAGCAGGTGTCGGAACGCGCCGGTGTTGGCAAGAATGAAGCTGCGAAGGCTGTCGATGCCGTCTTTGATGTCATTCAGGAAGCGTTGCGAGCTGGCGACGAGGTACGGCTCACCGGGTTCGGGGTTTTCGCCGTCTCCTCCCGTGCGGGTGGCAAGGGCCGCAATCCGCAGACCGGAGAAGAAATCACCATCAAGCCATCCAAGCAGCCGCGCTTTCGCCCCGGCAAGCAGCTGAAGGATTCCCTCAACGGCTGAGGGGCGCCGCGGCGCAACATCTGCTAGCCTTGACATACCGGGCGGTTAGCTCAGCCGGTAGAGCACATCGTTTACACCGATGGGGTCGGCGGTTCGAACCCGTCACCGCCCACCAATTGCGTCAATGGTTTAGGCGACAATGCGCGTTCGCGCTGTAATCGCCTTTTCCATTTTCCCAATCCCTTCCCAATCAACCTTCCGGCCTATAGGTGTGAATCGCGCCACCTTGCCGAACACACACATCTCCATTGGCGGCTAAGGGTAGCGTGGCAGCACTGACTTTATGGGTTTCAGGCGAAACGCCTGGAGGGCGGCGCTTTCTTCAAACGAGCAGCTAGTTATTGCCAGCCTCAACGGCACTCGCCCACCGGTCGTGAGTATTCGTGTCAGTTGCTTCCGCTGCCTTTTGTCCCTGCTCGTTGCGCGTGGGCGAGATACTCCTTTGTTTTTGCCAACGCAGACCGGCGGTAGGAGTGCGCCACCGTGGTGCGTTTCCTGAAAAGATTTTCAGCAAAGGCGTAGCAATTCCATCATTTGCAAGTGCGCAGAGCCACAACCTTCAGGCACAAGGCTGGTGCGCAACAACGAGGGGGTATCTGTGAAGGGCTTTGTCGCAATAACAGCATTGATCCTGCTTGCCGCCGGTCAGGCCGCATCAAAGGAGAAAATCGTCAACGGAAATTTCGAGGCCGGGAATACAGGCTTCAGCACCGAATACACGTTTGTAGATACCTGCGGCCAGTTCGGCGCGTACATGATAGCCGTCGATCCACACGCCGTCTGTGACGCTTGGCCCGACATGTCGGATCATACTTCGGGCGCTGGGCTGATGATGATTGTGGACGGGGCTACGACAGAGGGCACTTCCATCTGGTCGGAAACCGTCAAGGTTCAGCCGGGGCAGACCTATAACTTTGGGTATTGGGCAGCGACTATTGACGGGCCTTTTGGTGCCGCTCTCCAAGTCTACATCAACGGTGTGCCAGTGGGCGACCTTCTCACCTTACCCGCTCAGTACGACGGAAAGTGGTACCACGCGAAGCTGCAATGGACCGCCGGATCGAAGCGTCGCGCGACTATCACGCTTGTCGATACCGTCACCGAAGGCGCAAACGGAAACGACTTTGTCCTCGACGATCTGTCGTTAAAACCGGCAAAGTAGGCACTTCTACTAACAAGTCCGCAAAGCGACACGGGCCGGGGACGTTCGGTTTTCGGGACCGCTCGCCTTTACCGGCCCGCCGCGAGCTTTGTTGGAGGTGTTGCGGTGTTCACTGCCGAGCCTAGCTGGTATGTACCTCCGGCGAACACTTCCTCTCTCGCCGAAGGTGCTTCGCTTCAACCGAATTGGAGACGACGCCCGCGCCCCAAAGGAAGGCGTCCAGGTCATCGGCATGGTATCGCGGATCGCGGCCTAGCGCGGCGGAGTAGCGCGGCCCGATGCCAAGCTGACGCCACTTGGCAGGCATAGCGCCTACCTTCGGGTTGAAACCGATCATCCGGGCGAGCCTTAAGCCTCAATGTCGAGCGGCGGGTCATTACGCTCGCACACATTGACGCTACGTGCTCGCGCGTGGCGAAGTACGGGGATGGCTTCCATTGTCCGGCTGCTTCCCATTCTGCTTCTCGCCGCCTGCGCCGGGCATACGCCGGCGCCGCGGCATGAGGAGCCGGAGTTCCGGCCGGTGCGCAGCATTCTGGAGGTGTACGATTTCAATCTCGACGGAACGGTCACCCGCGCGGAGATGGAGCAGGGCCTGCATGCCGATTTCGCCAAGGCCGATGCAAAACACACCGGCTGCCTCGACGCCGAGGAAGCCCGCGCGGTGAACGAACAGCGCTGGCAGCAGGATCAATCCACCTACTCGCCGCTGGTCGACTTCAAGGGCGATGGCTGCATCGATTTCGACGAATTCGCCGCCACGGTCCATTCGCTGTTCGATCAGATGGACGCCAACGGCGACGGCAAAGTCGACGCGAAGGAACTCCGTCCCGCCCATAGGCGCGAGCGTTAGAGCCAAGTCCTGTCTAGCCAGCCGAAAATTCGTTGGCCAAACGATCTCTCGCTTGCTTCCAAGCTATGGCTTCAGGGCGGCGCATGAGGCTCTTCCACGCGCCTAACTTTCCAAGATCGGCCGGTGTGTCCGGCGAGAATTGAAGGGCGAACAAAGCCCAGTTGCGGTTGACGAAGCCCCGGTGGAGC